>DATJLK010000024.1:0-48355 GCA_035509615.1 Allostellaceae bacterium
ACTCTTTCGGGCCCGCTTCGACCGGATCGACACCAACCACGACGGCATGATTGACGATGCCGAGCGAACCGCGTGGCGCGAAAAGCAGCGCCTGCGTTATCGCGAACTCGCCTCCCAACCCGTGTCAGCAGAGGCCGACCAGCACTAGCTTTGCGCGCGAGCGGGAGAGTGACGCGTAATCGGCTCGCGTGCTGACCTGACGAGGCCTCCGGCGCGGTGCGCTCAGCCTCCGCCAACAGATAGGGCAGGCGAAAGTGCTCTTAAGCTGGCCCGGCACGCCAGCGCCGTGCTAGGCTTGCTGCGGAAGGAAACCGCTCGATCGCACAACAACGGAGAAAATCATGGCGCAGTCACAACCGTCTTCGGCGCGCGACCAGGTGCGTCACGTCGTCCCAAAATTGATCGATCTCAGCGAAAAGGTACTGTTTGGCGACGTGTGGGAGCGCCCGCAGCTGTCCAAGCGCGACCGCAGTCTGATCACCTGCGCCACCTTGATCGCCCTCGGCCGCGAAAAGCAACTGGTCGGCCATCTGCAGCGCGCGCTCGACAATGGCGTCACCAAGGAGGAGATCGGCGAAATCATCACGCATCTCGCTTTTTATGCCGGCTGGCCGGCCGCAATGACGGCCGCACTCGTTGCCAAGGACGTGCTCTGATCAGGGCGCGTCGTCCTAACCGCGCCGGGAGGGCGAGATGAAAGTCGGATTTATCGGGCTCGGGATGATGGGTTCGGGGATGGCCGCGAACCTGCAGAAAGCCGGTTATGAACTGGTCGTTCACGATCTGCGCCGGGCTGCGGCCGAGCCCTATCTCGCCGCCGGCGCGCAGTGGGCCGACAACCCGCGCGCGGTTGCCGAGGCCTCGGAGGTGGTGTTCACCTCGCTCCCCGGCCCGCCCGAGGTCGAAGCGGTGGCTTTGGGCGAAAACGGCTTATTGAGCGGCATGAGCCGCGGCAAGGCCTATTTCGATCTGTCCACCAACTCGCCGACCCTCGTGCGCAAGATCAACGCCGCGTTTGCCGAGCGCGACGTCTACATGCTCGACTCGCCGGTCAGCGGCGGGCCGCGCGGTGCGCGCACCGGCAAGCTCGCCCTCTGGGTCGGCGGCGACGAGCAGATCTTTAACCGCCACAAGACGGTGCTCGACGCGATGGGCGACAAGGCTCGCTATGTCGGCCCGATCGGCGCCGGCTCGGTCGCCAAGCTCGTGCACAATGGTGCGGGCTACTGCATCCAGACCGCACTCGCCGAAATGTTCACGGTCGGGGTTAAGGCCGGGGTCGAGCCGCTGGCGCTCTGGGAAGCGGTGCGCGAGGGCGCCAGCGGCCGGCGGCGCACATTCGACGGGCTGATCGACCAGTTCCTGCCCGGAACCTATGAGCCCGCGGCGTTCGCGCTCCGCCTCGCGCACAAGGACATGTCGCTCGCTACCCAACTGGGGCGCGATTTCAATGTGCCAATGCGGATCGCCAATCTGGCGCTGGCAGAGCTGTCGGAGGCACTGAACCGGGGCTGGGGCAGCCGAGACTCGCGCTCGCCGATGCTGATCCAGGAGGAGCGGGCCGGGGTCGAAATTCAGGTTGATCCTAAGCGCATTCAAGAAGTGCTCGACCGCGACCCGCCGCCAAGGGACGATCCAAAACACGGGTAGCGGTACAGCGGTACGGATCCGAAATTGGAGATCGTCTCGCGTTGGCGGGAATGCTTCGCCGAGCCAGCTCGGTGAGGCTCGTTGCCCTCGTCCCCAGGCGCAGCCGCTGGCTGCGGCCACGCCGGCCCACGGACCGGCGCTGCGGCGAAGCAATCCCGGGCGCGATGACTGGCAGCGGGGAGAATGTGCACTTGGTCGTCGCGGCCATACCGCCGCCCTCGATAGTCCGGCGGTATCCGTCCGACTGAATCGCGCGGGCGGATTGGCCGCCCGATCAGGGTTTGCTCGTGCGATCAGGGGTTGGCGCGCGATCATGGTCTGATCCCGCAATCAGCGGCCGGTGAATTTGGGCGGCCGCTTCTCGCGAAACGCCGCGACCCCCTCAGTATTGTCGGCGGTCATATGCAATTGCGGCTGCACCAGGCTCTCGATATCGAGATAATCATCGAGGCTCGGCCCGGCGGCGGCGTGAAACAGCTTTTTTGCCAGCCCGAGAGCAAAGGTCGGGGCCGCTGCGAGGTCGGCCGCCAGTGCCTGTGTTTTTGCCATCAGCGCCTCATCCTCGACGACATAGTTGACAAGGCCGAGCGTCAACGCCTCTTCCGCCTCGACAAAGCGGGCGGTGAAAACCAGTTCCTTGGCTTTGGCCATGCCGAGCCGGCGGGTCAGAAACCAGATCGCGCCGCCGTCGGGGGCCAGCCCGATCCGCTTGAAGATCTGTGAGAACCGCGCGGTGGTTGAGGCAACGACGAGATCGCATGCAAGGGCGATGCTCCAGCCGATGCCGACCGCCGGGCCGCGCACCGCAGCGATGACCGGCTTTTCGATTGCATGCAGCGCGCGGATAAAGGTGTGGCCGCCCTGCTGCAGCCGCTGACGGCCGCCGCGCAGGTCATGATGCTGCCCGGCCATGCGGTCGACATCGGCACCCGAGCAGAAACCCCGGCCCGCCCCGGTAACCACCACCACGCGGACCGTATCGTCATAACGCAGCCGGGCGAAGTGCTCGCACAGGCTCTCGCGCATGTCGCCGCTGAGCGCGTTCAATTTTTCCGGGCGGTTCAGCACGACTGTGGCGATCGCACCTTCGATCGTTAGATCAACCGACATTTTCCTGCGTCCTCATCGGGGTCGAGCCGGAATTATACCGGCTTGGTCCCGCACTCCAACCGGCGATCATCACCTCCGGGGCTGCGGCAGCAGATTTGCGCCCTCCGGCATCGAACTCGGCAGATGGCGACCGATATAGAGACCGATCGACAATGGAAATCGATCGACCATGTCAATCGGCAGGAGGAGATCATGGCCGAGACCACTCGTTCGCAAACCGCCGACGAAGCCAAGCCGCGGCTGGTCGGCATCAACCACGTGGCGCTCGAAGTCGGCGACATCGACAAAGCGCTCGATTTCTATGGCAAGATTTTTGATTTCAAACTCCGCGCCAAACGGCCGGGGAATGCCTTTATCGAGCTTGGCGACCAGTTCATCAACCTGATGCAGGCGAATGGTGCGGGGCGCGACCAGCGTCGCCATTTTGGCCTGGTGGTCGATGACCGCGCCCGGGTGCGCGCCCTGGTCGAGGCAGCCGGTGGTGAATTGCTGCCGGGGCCGTTTCTCGATTTTCTCGATCCGTGGGGCAATCGCGTCGAAATTGTCGAATATCGCGATATTCAGTTCACCAAAGCGCCGCAAATCATGAAGGCGATGGGGTTTGACGAAGCGAAAAGCGACAAGGCGATCCGCGAACTGGCGGAAAAGGGCATGGCGCCCTAAGAGCAGGATCGAATGAAATGGAAACAGGGCTGCCATTTCATGCGTGAATCCTGCTCTTAGGGCCAAGTGAGACCATGATACACGGATCGGATCGGAGCGTCGGGTGTGTCGATCCGATACGATCATCCGTTAAACGCGTGTCGGCAATGAGCGAAGGAACATGGACATCTCAAAGATTGCCGTCGGTCGGGCGCCTCCCGACGACATCAATGTCATTGTCGAGGTTCCCGAGGGCGGACCGCCGGTCAAATACGAACTCGACAAGGAATCGGGAGTGTTGGTGGTCGACCGGTTTCTCAATACCGCGATGTTCTACCCCGGCAATTACGGTTTTGTGCCGCACACCTTGGGTGAAGACGGCGATCCGGTCGATGTGCTGATCGTCGGCACCGCGCCGGTGGTCCCGGGGGCGGTGGTCCGCTGCCGGCCGGTCGGCGCGCTGATCATGGCAGACGAGCGGGGCCCCGATGAAAAGATCGTCGCGGTGCCGGTCGACGAGCTCCATCCGTATTTTGTCGGGGTGCGCTCGTATCGCGACTTGCCTCCCAATCTCTGTAATCAGATCGCTCATTTCTTTCGGCATTATAAAGATCTGGAGAGCGGTAAGTGGGTCGAGGTCGGTGATTGGGTCGAGGCCGGCGACGCCGCGGCACTGGTTATGGCGGCGATCGCCCGCGCCGGCGGCTGAGGCCGGCGAGCCGAATCCGGTGAGCCGAAACCTTTGGGCTGATCGGCGATCCTGGCGTAGCATTCCCCGACCCAGGAACGGAGGAAACCAGGGATGGTAAAGGGTTTGTTGATCGCGGCATTCGATTTCTCGCATGTCAGCGAGGACGAATTCAACGACTGGTACGACCTCGAACATATCCCCGAGCGCCAGCGCGTCCCCGGCTTTCTGAGTTTGCAGCGCTGGATCGGCGCCGAAGACGCGGCGCAGTCGGTCGCGACCTATGATCTCGACAGCCTCGCTGTTCTCGAAAGCCCGGCCTATCGCGCGATCGGCGGGGAAAACCTGTCGCCGTGGTCGAAGAGGGTGACGGCCAAATGCCGGCGGCTATTGCCGCGGTTTGAAGGCGAGCAGATCCTGCCCGGCGATGCGGTGGCGCCCGACAATGCGGGTGGATTGCTGCTGGTAGCGATGACACCGACCGCGGCGCACGAAACCGAATTCAACGCCTGGTACGATACCGAGCACGTCCCGGCGCTCTCCCGGGTGCCGGGCGTATTGAGCGCCCGCCGCTTCCGTGCCGCCGGCAAGCCGAAATATGTGGCGCTGTACCACTTGACCTCGCCCGATGTGGTGTCCGGGGCCGAGTGGAAGCGGGCCAGTGAATCGACGCCGATGCCGGCGCATATCCGCCCGCATATCACTGATCGCGCACGGCTCGTGTGCCGCGCTTGTCATCGCCGCTCCCAGGGCTGAGCACGATGCGGTGAGCCGTATTCGGGCAGTTCCAAACGATCGGCAAACATCTGTCTCACCATCAAATCGCCAACTAGCGGTACGTCGAGCAAACGGCTCAGCGCATTGCGGGCGGCCAGTCCGAATCCGGTCCGGGGCGCGAACTTGCGGGCGAAAGCCGCCGCCTGCCGTTGTTTGCGATCAATGAATCGTTTGAGCAGCCCCTGATATGCCGGGTAGGCGACGCGAAAATCGCCGCTGGCCCGCTGCAGTTCGCCGGCGAGGACATAGGCGCTCGCCATCGCCAGGGACGACCCCTCTCCCGCCAGCAATGACGGACAGAAGGCGGCGTCGCCGATCAATGCGATCCGTCCGCGATGCCAGGCATCAAGCCGGATCTGGCTGACCGCGTCGAAATACAGCTGGCCGCTGCGGTCGAGCATTCGCAAGATCTCGCGGCACTCCCAACCGGCACCGGCGAGCAGGCGATCGACGATTCCCCTCTGGCCGGCACTGTCGTGGCGGTCGACCGCCGGCTTCTCGTCGAGCGCGAACACCAGAAAAAACACCGTTCGGCCGTCGCGCAGCGAAAAGCGGGCGACCTGTTTGCCCGGTTCGCAATAGGCGATGTAGATATCCGGGTCGCGATGCGGATAGCCATCGGCGGTAAATGAGGCGGCGCAATAGCCGAGATAGGTCTCGTGCCGAGCCTCGGGCCCGAAGACCAGCCGCCGCACCGCGGAATGGAGACCGTCGGCGCCGATTACGAGATCGAACCGCCGCCCGGCCGCGTGGTCGAATTCGACATCGATGCCGGCTTCGTCTTCGTGCAATGCCCGAATGCCGTCGCCAAACAAAGTCTCGATCCGGCCGTCGAGCGCGGCATGGATCTGTGACACCAGTTCACCGCGCAGGATGCTGAAATAGCGCCGGCGCAGAACGTGGCCAACACGGGCGGTGCCAAAGCCGGCGACAGGCCGGCCTCGCCGGTCGACAATCCTGAGCGCGCGTACGTCATGAGCAACCTGCCGCAACCGCGGGAGCAGCTGCATTCGCTCGGCGACATCGAAGCCGACACCCCAGAAATCCATGATGTAGCCGCCGGTGCGCAAGGCCGGGGCGCGCTCGATCAGGCTCGGCGTGAAGCCCGATTGGCAAAGCCAATAGGCCAGCGTCGGACCGGCGATGCCGGCGCCCGAGATCAGAACGGTTTTGCCCATCGCCGCTTGCCATCCCCGCCGCCGCCTGCTTTCGTTAGCCGGACCGGGTTGCACCCCAGAGCGGGAGTGGTGGCATGCGGTACGCGTTTTACTATTGGAACGGTATTCAGGGCCGCGGCGAATTCGTCCGCCTGGCATTCGAAGAGGCTGGCGCCGACTACGTCGATATCGCCCGGCAGCCGGGCGGCGAGGCTGAAATGATGCGCCAGATGCAAGACGAAGGCGCCACCCGTCCGGTCTTCGCGCCGCCCTTTCTCAAGGCCGGCGAGTTGCTGATCGGTCAGACCGCCAACATCCTCCACTATCTCGGCGGTCATCTCGGGCTGGCGCCCGGTGATGAGTCCGGCCGGCTGTGGGCGCACCAGCTGCAATTGACGATTGCCGATCTTGTCGATGAGACGCACGACACGCACCACCCGATCGCCAGCGGCCTCTATTACGAAGACCAACGCACCGAGGCCGCGGCCCGATCAACTCATTTTCGTCGCACTCGAATGCCGAAATACCTCGGCTATTTCGAGAACGTTCTGGCGCGCAACCCGGCCGGCGGCGGCCACCACCTGATCGGCGCCGAACTGTCCTATCCCGATCTGTCGCTGTTCCAGATCGTCGCCGGCTTGCGTTACGCGTTTCCGGTCCGGATGGCGGCGCTCGCACCGCAATACCCGCGCATTGCCGCCGTGCATGATCTTGTCGCAGGACGCCCGCGCATCGCTGCCTATCTTGCTTCCGACCGGCGCATCCCGTTCAATCGGCACGGCGTCTTCCGCCATTACCCCGAACTTGACGGTCAGGATTAGCGCGCTTGGCCGCGTCGCCGTTGAGGCGAGCGAGCCAATTTTCATGGTGGCATCGCTCAACCACGGGCATGATTGCCAGCGCCGGCAGAACGCGAGACGCGCCCGAGGCCGGGCGCTAGGATCACCGCTGCCGGCAGGGATGGGGGGCCGCAGGTGACGCTGTTTTATCTGGTGCGCCATGGCGAACATGCGCTGCAAGGGGCGATTATCGCCGGGCGGATGACCGGCATCGGGCTGTCGCCCAAGGGCCGCGTCGAGGCCGCCGCGGTGGCGGAGCATCTCGCCCGCGAAAAGATCGACGCGATCTATGCGAGCCCGCTCGATCGTGCCCGCGAGACCGGGGCGATCCTGGCCGGCCGGCTCGATCTGCCGGTCGCGATCCGCGACGACGTGATCGAGCTCGATTTTGGTGAATGGACCGGTTTGACTTTCGATCAGGTCAGGGCGGACAGTCGCTGGCTACCCTGGCAAAGCTGCCGCAGCATCGCCGTCATCCCGGGTGGCGAAAGCTGGCGTCAGGTGCAGGAGCGCACGGTCGGCGCCCTCTTCGATCTGCGCCGCAGCCACCCGGAAGGTGCGGTGGTCGTGGTCACCCACGGCGATGTGATCCGTGCCGCCCTGCTGTTTGCACTGGGAATGCCCCTCGATCTTTACAACCGGATCGAGGTTGGGACCGCCTCGATCAGCACGATCCGCCTCGACGACCACCAGCTCCGCGTCGCCGCGATCAACGAACGCCCGCGCCTCGTCTAGCCGCTGAGCACCGTCCCCTCGGGGATCTCGGCTTCGCTCGAGGCGATTTTGGGACCGTCGTCGAGCCGTATCCGAGAGACCTCGACATAACCGCCCTGCGCCAGGATCCGCAATCCGGCGGGTCCGGCCGAGACCACCTCGCCGATCTTGTGGCCGCGCACCGCGCCAAAGGTCGGGGCGACGACCTTTTTTGCGTCGAACAGATAAAGCTTCTTGTCGCCGTACATTGTCCATGCGCCCGGCGCCGGGTTGCAGCCGCGGATCAGGTCGTACACAAAATCGACATGGCTGGCCCAGCCAATATGGCTCTCGGCGTCGCGCACCCAGCCCTCATAGGTCGCCCGGCTCTCATCCTGGGTGGTCTCGGTGGCGCGGCCGGAAACAACGAGATCGGCAGCCTCGACCAGCGCCTGGATGCCGAGTGGAAAGATTTTGTCGAAATAAAGCGATCCCGCCGTATCGTCGGGGCCAATCGGCACCCGCTTTTGCAAGACCACCGGACCTTCGTCGAGACCCGGGGTCGGTCGGAAGATCGACAGACCCGTCTCGTCGCGCCCGCGGATGATCGCCCACGGGATCGACGACGGTCCGCGATGCAATGGCAGCAGGGACGGGTGGAACTGGATCATTCCGTGTTTCGGGATTGAACAGAATTCGGGCGGTGCAAACAGCAGCACATAGGCCATGACCCCGATATCGGCGTTGCATTCGGCGAGCGCGGCCTTGGCCTCGTCGGCCGAATAGCGGGGAAACCGATACACCGGCAGCTTCTTCTCCTCGGCGGCCGTGACCAGCGGGTCGGGCCGCGCCCCGGGCCGGTCCGGGGCGGCGAACACCCCCGCGACCTCGTCGCCGCGCGCCACAAACGCGTCGAGTGCGGCTTTGCCAAAAGCCTGCTGGCCGACAATGACGATGCGCATTTCACTCCCTCCGATGAGTCCGGGCGAGACTGCCCCAGCTGGTCGAAATACCGGGTCCGTCGCGCTGAGCCGATGGCAGAGTTCCATGCCCGACCGCTCGACGGCAAGCCCGCGCGCACCGGCCCGCCGCGTTCTGCAAGGGGCGCAGGAATTGCGCGACGAGCCGGTCGCTCCGGGTCACGCGGGACCGCTGACGCCGGCCTCGGCGAAAGTCGCCATGCCGTTGTGACAGGCAATGGCGGCCTTGAGGACGGCGATGGCGAGCGTCGCTCCCGAGGCCTCGCCGAGCCGCATGCCGAGATCGAACAGCGGGCGCAGGCCCAGATGTTCGAGCAGCAGGCGATGTCCGGGCTCGGCCGAGACATGGGCGACGATGCAATGGTCGAGCGCGCGGCGATCGGCGGCGAACAGCGCCGCCGCCGCGGCTGTCGCGGTAAAGCCATCGAGCACGACCGGCACCCGGCCGAGCCGTGCCGCCATGACCGCCCCGGCGATCGCCGCAAGTTCGAGACCGCCGAGCCGGCGCAGCAATTCGAACGGATCGCTCGCCGCCGGGCGGTGCAGCCCCACCGCCGCAGTGACCGCGCGCCGCTTGCTCTCGAGCGCGGCACCGGCAACCCCGGTGCCGGGACCGGTCCACAGCGCCGGGTCGCCGCCGAACAGAGCGGCACTCAACGCCGCCGCCGAAGTCGTGTTGCCGATGCCCATTTCACCGACCGCCAAAGCGTCGATGCCGGGTTCGACCGACATCATGCCGTAGGCCATCGCCTTGGCGCATTCCTCCTCGCTCATCGCCGGCTCGGCGGAGATGTCGCCGGTCGGCTGGTCGAGGTTCATTTCATAGACGCGGAGGTCGGCGTCGACCGCTCGGCACAGCTGGTTCACCGCCGCCCCGCCGGCGATGAAATTCTGCACCATCTGGGCGGTGACCGAGGCGGGATAGGCGGAGACGCCGCGCGCCGCGACACCGTGATTGCCGGCAAACACCACGGTGCGCGGATGATCGATTCGCGGCGGATGGCGCGCCTGCCAGGTTGCAATCCAGATCGCCAGTTCTTCGAGCCGGCCGAGCGAGCCGGCAGGCTTGGTCAATTGGGCCTGGCGTTGGGCGGCGGCGGTGCCGGCGTCGAGGTCGGGTCCCGGCAATTGCGCCAGCAAGGCGCGCATCTCGTCGAGATTGGCGATTGGCTCGGGCATCGGCGGACACTCCCGTGGGGCAGCGATCCTGCCCCAATGATGCCCCGGAGCCCAAATGAAAAACCGGAACGCTGCAAATGCGAGGCTTCGGGTATTGTCGCTGCGATGAGTGGCCCCAGACCAGACACCCGCCGGCCGCCGGGTTTCGCCAGCGACTTTGCCGCAGCCGTCGCGTTCTTCACCCGCATCCCGATGTCGCCGCCGGCGGCAGCCGAACGTCCGCTGGCCGATTCGTGCTGGGCGTTCCCGTTGGTCGGAGCCGGCATCGGTGCGGTTGTCGCCTTTATCTTTTTGGCCGGCGAGTTGACGAGGCTCGGTGATTGGCCATCGGCATTGCTGGCGGTACTGGCGGGATTGCTGCTGACCGGGGCGTTGCATGAAGATGGCCTCGCCGACACCGCCGACGGGATTTTTGGCGCCGGCGACCGCGACCGTCGGCTGGCGATCATGCGCGACAGCCGGCATGGCACCTTCGCGGTGCTGGCCCTGGTGGTGAGCGTCGGGTTGCGCGCCGCGGCGATCGCCCAGATCGGTGAGGTGGTGTTCGCCGGGCTCGCCTTGATCGCGGCGCATGCGGTGTCGCGCGCCTTGCTGCCGATCGCGATGTGGGCGTTGCCGCCGGCGCGCGATGACGGTCTCGGCGCCGGCGCCGGGAGGCCGCGTCCCGCCCGGATCATCGCCGGATCGGTGATCGGGCTCGCAGTCGCCGCCGCGGCGCTGGGTCCGCTCTATGGCGTCATCGCGATCGGCATGGCAGCACTCGCCGTCGCTGTCGCCGCAGCGATCGCTCGCCGCCGGATCGGCGGATATACCGGCGATGTGCTCGGCGCGTTTCAACAGATCGCCGAAGTCGCGATGCTGCTGACCGCATTGGCGCTGCGATAAGCCGCTGCCGCCGCGCTCCGGGTCGCCGGTGCGGCCGGAAAGCCGGTCTGTTTAGCCGGGGTTCGGCATCTTCGGAAAGCGCTGATAACCGCCTTCGAGCTTTACCCAGGGCTGGGCGCTGTCGCAGTAGATTTCCATGGTTGGCCTGACCCAGTTCGCGTCATCAAGCGTGCCGGTGAAGATCATTGCGACATCCGGCATGACCTCGGCCTCGTCGATCAGCGGCGAACCGCAATCGGCGCAGAACCGCCGATACGTCGCCTTGCCACTGTCGCCCCGGCCGGTAAATGTTTTCAGCTCACCGGTGAGGTGAAGCGCCGGCTTGGGCACCGCCACCACCGTTGCGAACGCCGCTCCGCTGGCCTTTTGACAGTTCTTGCAATGGCACACGCCGACAAAGATCGGCTCGGCATCGGCCGAATAGTGCGCCTTGCCGCACAGGCATCCGCCTTCGATTTTCATTTGCCCTCCTGTCCACGGCGCGACTGTCGGCGCCGCGACAGCCATCCTAACCGCAACGGTCGTTGCCGGCGACATCCAAACCGCGAGACGCGACCGCGCGGAATGTGCTAGCGTCGCATTCGCGATGCGACAGGGAAGTCCGGTGTGATGCCGGCGCTGCCCCCGCAACTGTAAGCGGCGAGCCCGCGGCAGAGACCACTGGCCCCGATGTTCCTTGCCGGAGCATGACGGGAGCTGGGAAGGTGCCGCGGACGACGACCCCGAGCCAGGAGACCTCCGCGTCGCGCCTACTGGGACGATTCCTCGGGCGGAGGAGGGACCAATGCTGGCCAGGAATGCGCGTGAACCGCGCCCAGGTCTTCCCGCGACAACCCTGGTACTGGGCGGCGCCCGCTCGGGCAAGAGCCGTTATGCCGAGCAGATCGTAGAAACCGCGGCCGACGCCGGCACCTATTGCGCCACCGCTGAGGCCGGCGACGCGGAGATGGCGGACCGCATTGCGGCACACCGCGCGCGGCGCGGGCCATTCTGGCATACCGTCGAGGAACCGCTGGCGCTCGCCCGGGTAATCGCCGCCGCGGCGCGCCCCGAGCGGCCGCTGTTGATCGACTGCCTGACCCTGTGGCTGTCGAACGCGGTGCTCGCCGGCCGATCGATCGAGGAGGAAGCAGCGGCTCTCGCCGCGGCATTGCGGCTCGCCGCCGGGCCGGTGGTGCTGGTCGCCAACGAGGTCGGCATGGGCCTTGTCCCCGAGACCCCGCTGGGCCGCCGGTTTCGCGACGCTGCCGGCTGGCTCAACCAGGATCTCGCGGCGCTGGCCGACCGCGTCGTCTTTGTCGCCGCCGGCCTGCCATTGGTTCTGAAGGGCGGGTGAGCCGATGCGCCGGGCTCGATCGACGGTGATTGCCGGCTTTCCCGCTGGCGGCACGGCCAGCCTCGGGCATAATTGGGAGCGCAAGCGGGCGGCCGCTGGCGCGCTGTGCCGGCGGTGGGCCTGCGGGCGCAACAAGATCATGACCGGCCGTGGCAGCCCGACGGACCCTATGCGGACCGCCTCGTCATGATCGGCGAGAAGGGCCGCGATCAGGCCGCGATCGCCGCAGCGCTGAGCGGCTGAATGCATCTGCTCGCGACATTGCCGGGAACGATCGCTGACGGCGCCGCGGCCGTCGATCTCGCCCAGTCGCCGGGCGACATCCTTGTGCTGTCGAGCGCCGATACCGAGATCGCGCTGCTGGCGGCGGCGCAGCGGCGATGGCGAGCGCAGGAGCCGGCCGCACCGCGGCTGCGGCTGGCATCGATCCTGCGGCTCGGCCACAATTTTTCGGTCGATCTTTATATGGCGAGCGTGGCTCGGGCGCGGCTGGTCGTCGCCCGGATACTCGGCGGCAGCGGTTATTGGCGCTATGGCGTCGAGCGGCTTGTCGAGACCTGCCATGAGCATGGCATTCCGCTCGCCCTGTTGCCCGGCGACGACAAGCCCGACCGCGACCTGGCCGAACAGACGACGATCCCGCCCGAAAGCTGCCGCCGGCTGTGGCAATACCTGGTCGAGGGCGGTCCGGCCAACGCCGAGAACTTTCTGCGTCATGCCGCCGCGCTGATCGGCCATCGGGCAGCCTGGGCCGAGCCTGCGCCGTTGTTGCGCGCCGGTCTCTACTGGCCCGACGGCTCGCTGCCGAGCCTCGCCGATATCGCCGCCGCATGGCAATGCGAGCCTGCCCGCGCGGATGCCGGGGGCGGCGTTGTTCCGATCGTATTTTATCGCGCGTTGGTCCAGTCGGCGAACACAGCACCGGTCGATGCGCTAATATCGGCGCTGTCGCTGCGGCGATTGCAGCCGCTGCCGGTGTTTGTCCAGAGCCTCAAAGACGGTGAGGCTGCGGCGCTGCTGGCGACGCTGTTTGCCGAGGTGCGGCCCGCAGTGATCCTCAACGCGACCGGGTTTTCGGTGCGCACCGGGTCCGGACAGGATCCGCTGGCGGCGGCCGATTGCCCGGTCATCCAGGTGGTGTTTGCCGGCAGCGACGAGGCGAGATGGCGCGAGGGCATGCGCGGGCTCGGGGCGCGCGACCTGGCGATGAACGTCGCCCTGCCGGAAATCGACGGCCGCCTGCTGTCGCGCGCGGTGTCGTTCAAGGCGCCGCTCGGCCGCGACCGCGAAACCGAGGCCGATCTCGTCGGCTATCGTCCCGTCGCCGATCGCATCGAATTTGTCGCCGATCTCCTGCGCAACTGGGTGCGGCTGCGGCAAAAGCCGCCGACTGAACGCCGGGTGGCGCTGATCTTTGCCAATTACCCCAATCGCGACGACCGCATCGGCAATGGCGTCGGTCTCGACACCCCCGCTTCGGCGATCGCGGTTATCAAGGCGCTGGCTGCGGCTGGCTACCGGATCGGCGACATGCCCGATGATCCGCACAGGCTGATCCAACGCCTGCTCACCGGCCCGACCAATGCCGCTCCCGGCCGGAAGGCGACGGAAACCTTGTCCTTTGCCGATTACTCGGCGTACCTTGCCGCCCTCGCGCCGAGGGTGCAGCAGGCGATCGTCGAGCGCTGGGGGCCGGGCGAACGCGACCCGTTCTATCGCCCGGGATGGCTCGATTGCGGACATTTCGCGATTCCTGGGTTTCGCGCCGGCAATATCGCGGTGCTGGTCCAGCCGGCGCGCGGCTACAACATCGACCCGAAATCCACCTATCACGACCCGGACCTGGTGCCGCCGCACGGCTATGTCGCCGCCTATGCCTGGCTGGCCCAGGAATTCCGCGCCGACGCGGTCATCCACTTGGGCAAACACGGCACCCTCGAATGGCTGCCGGGGAAGGCGCTGGCGTTGTCCGCCGAATGCTTTCCCGAGGCGGTATTGCCACCCCTGCCGCATCTCTACCCTTTTATCGTCAACGATCCGGGGGAGGGGACCCAGGCCAAACGCCGCGCCCAGGCGGTGATCATCGACCACTTGACCCCGCCTTTGACCCGGGCCGGCAGCTATGGCGTGCTGGCCGAACTTGAACATCTGATCGACGAATATTTCGAGGCGGCGCATGGCGATCAGAGGCGCGTCGAGCCGCTCGCGGCGGCGATCCTCGACAAGGCCGGCGGCGCCGGGCTCGCCGCCGATTGCGGTATCGCCGCCGGCGAAGACCCGGCGACGGCGTTGCGCAAGCTCGATGGATTTTTGTGCGAACTGAAGGAGTTGCAGATCCGCGACGGGCTCCATGTCTTCGGACAAAGCCCGCGGTGCCAGCGGCTCGACGAACTGCTTGTCGCCTTTGCCCGCCCGACCCGCGGCGCGCGTCCGGAGGACGCCTCGGTGTTGCGCGCGCTCGCTGCCGATCTTGGTCTCGGCGCCGATCCGCTGACGCTCGATCCCGCCGAGCCGTGGACCGGACCGCAGCCCGTTATTCTCGTTACCAGTGAGGTGTGGCGCACCGCCGGCGACACGATCGAGCGGCTCGAGGCGCTGGCGCTGCGGCTGGTTGCCGGGGCGATATGCCCGGAACCGCAGTGGCACCAGACCCGTGCGGTTCTTGGCTGGATCGAATCGCAGCTGCGGCCGGCGGTCATCGGCAGCGGTGATGCCGAGATTGCCGGGCTGCTCGTCGGGCTCGATGGCCGCTTTGTGTCGCCCGGTCCGTCGGGCGCGCCAAGCCGCGGCCGGCCGGAGGTGCTGCCGACCGGGCGCAATTTCTTTTCGATCGATACGCGGGCAGTGCCGACCGAGGCGGCTTGGCAATTGGGGTGGAAATCGGCGGCGCTGCTGGTCGCGCGCCACGCGCAGGAATACGGCGACTACCCCCAGCGTATTGCCCTCTCGGCCTGGGGCACCGCCAATATGCGCACCGGTGGCGACGACATCGCCCAGGCATTGGCGCTGATGGGCGTGCGTCCGGTGTGGGAGCGGGCGAGCGGGCGGGTGACCGGGTTTGAGGTCATGCCGGCCGCGGTGCTCGATCGGCCGCGGGTCGATGTCACATTGCGGGTATCGGGTTTCTTCCGCGACGCTTTTCCCGGGCTGATCGACCTGGTCGATTCGGCCGCGCGCGCGGTCGCGGCGCTCGACGAGCCGGCCGCGGTGAACCCGCTGGCGGTGCGTGTCGCTGCCGATCGCCGCGCGCTCGAAGCCGAGGGCATCGCCCCGCAGGAAGCGGCGCGCCGGGCCGGATATCGCGTTTTCGGGTCAAAGCCCGGCGCCTACGGAGCGGGGCTGCAGACACTGATCGACGAGCGGATCTGGGATGACGAGACCGATCTCGCCGATGCCTGGCTCGGCTGGAGCGGCTATGCCTATGGCGCCGGGGCCGAAGGCCAAGCCGAGCGGGGAATGCTCGAAGCCCGGCTCGCCGCTGCCGAGGCGGTGGTGCACAATCAGGACAATCGCGAGCACGACCTCCTCGACAGCGACGATTACTACCAGTTCGAAGGCGGCCTGGCGCTGGTGGTGCGGCGGCTGTCGGGGCGGGTCCCGGCGGTATGGCACAACGACCATTCGCGCCCCGAGGCGCCGCGCATCCGCAGCTTGCGCGAGGAGATCGGCCGGGTGGTCCGCGGGCGGGCGGCAAACCCGCGCTGGATCGCCGGCGTGATGCGGCATGGCTACAAGGGAGCGGCCGAGATCGCCGCCACCGTCGACTATCTTTTTGCTTTTGCCGCGACCGCGCGCGTTGTCGACGACGCGCATTTCGAGACGCTCTATGAGGCTTATCTCGGCGACGATGCGGTGCGCGCCTTTATCGCCGAGCAGAATCCGGCGGCACTGGCCGAAACCAGCCGGCGGTTTGCCGAAGCGATCGATCGCGGCTTGTGGCGGCCGCGCCGTAACAGCGTGCGTCAAGCTCTGCTGCAATGGAGCGGGGAGTGAGCGCTTCGAGCGAAACCGAAGACGAGATCAATCGGCGCCACAACGAAAAGGCGGCGCGGCGCAAAGCGGCGCGTGAACGCATGCTGGCGACCAAGACCGAAGAGCGCGGGCTGCTGATCGTCCATACCGGCACCGGCAAGGGCAAATCGACCGCGGCCTTTGGTCTGGTGCTGCGTTGTCTCGGTCACGGCATGCGGGTCGGCATCGTCCAGTTCGTCAAGGGCGTGTGGAACACCGGGGAGCGGGTCGCCCTCGAACGCTATGGCGATCTCGTGACCTGCCGGGCGATGGGCGAAGGGTTCACCTGGGATACCCAGGACCGGGCCCGCGACATCGCCGCGGCACAGCGCGCCTGGGAGGTGGCGAAAGCGATGATATCGGATCCGGCCTATCGGCTGGTGCTGCTCGACGAAATGAACATCGTGCTGCGTTACGACTATCTGCCGCTCGATGAAGTCGTGGCGGTGCTGAAGAAGAAACCGCGCGACCTGCACGTCGTGGTTACCGGCCGCAACGCCAAGCCGGAACTGATCGATGCTGCTGATCTCGTGACCGAGATGACATTGGTCAAACATCCGTTCCGCGCCGGCGTCAAAGCCCAGCCGGGGATCGAATTCTGAATGGCAACGCGCCATCTGCCTGACCCCGAATTTAGCTTTGCCGGCGAAAGCCGGTATCCACCGCCGCCGTGGGTCCCGGTCTTCGCCGGGAGAGCGGAAACGGGAAACGATCGCTCGCTGCGGAACCGCTGGGGGTGCGGCGGGCGCGCCGCCGGCTCAGAAGCGAAAACCGGAAACAGTCGCTCAGAAAAGGATCGCCGGGCGCGCGGCGGGACGCGATGACCCGGGCACTGATGCTGCAGGGCACCGGCTCGGATGTCGGCAAATCTTTGTTGTTGGCAGGGCTGGGGCGCGCTTTGACCCGCCGCGGTCTGCGGGTGCGGCCGTTCAAACCTCAGAACATGTCGAACAATGCCGCGGTGACGCTCGATGGCGGCGAGATCGGTCGGGCGCAAGCCGTGCAGGCGCGGGCCTGTCGGGTCGAGCCGGTGACCGATATGAACCCGGTGCTGTTAAAGCCGCAATCGGAGGGCGGGGCGCAGATCGTTGTCGACGGCCAGGTGTGGGGCAGCGCCGCCGCCGCCGAATACCGCCGGCTGGCACCCGGCCTCCTGCCGCGGGTGCTTGAGGCATTCGAACGGCTTGCCGAAGCGGCCGACCTCGTGCTGGTCGAGGGCGCAGGCAGCCCGGCCGAGGTCAATCTGCGCGCCGGCGACATCGCCAATATGGGGTTTGCCGAGGCGGCGAACCTGCCCGTGGTGCTGATCGGCGACATCGAGCGTGGTGGGATCATCGCCCAACTGGTCGGCACCCACGCATTGCTGTCCGGCAGCGAGCGCGCGCTGCTCGCGGGCTACATCGTCAACAAATTCCGCGGCGATGTGCGCCTGTTCGATGGCGGTGTCGCCGCGATCGGCGAGCGCACCGGGTGGCGCTCATTCGGGATCGTCCCCTATTTCGCCGGTGCTGCGCTGTTGCCGGCCGAAGACTCGCTTGCGCTCGCCGCGCTGGGAAATCCCGTTTCCCCGACCGACGGAGCGGGCAGGGCGGAGGAGGCCTCGCCGCCGAGCGGACACTTCTCCCCCGCGCTCATGCCCTGTCCCCCAAGGCGGCGAGGCAGCGGCAACGCCGAGGATCGTGTCAAAATCGTGGTTCCGGTGCTGCCGCGGATCGCCAATTTCGACGATCTCGACCCGTTGCGCGTCGAGCCTGCGGTCGAGCTTGTCATGGTGCATCCGGGGCGGCCGTTGCCGCGCGATGCCGAACTGGTGATCCTGCCGGGGTCGAAGGCGACAATGGCGGATCTCAAATTCTTGCGCCGCGAAGGTTGGGACATCGATCTCCTGGCGCATTATCGTCAGGGCGGGCGCGTCCTCGGGCTGTGCGGCGGCTATCAGATGCTCGGTCGAAGCATCGCCGATCCGTTCGGCATGGAGAGCGGTGGCGGCCGGGTTGCGGGGCTCGGGCTTCTCGACATCGAGACGACCCTCGGTGTGGAGAAGCGGCTCGGGCATGCCGCCGGGGTGGAAATCACCACCGGCATGCCGGTCGCGGGCTATGAAATGCATTTGGGGGTGACGCGCGGACCGGGGTTGGCGCGGCCGATGCTGCGTCTGGCGGGGCGGGCGGAAGGTGCGGTCAGCGCCGACGGACTGGTTGCCGGCTGCTATCTGCACGGGCTCTTTGCCGGCGATGATTTCCGCCGCGCTTACCTCGAAGGCCTCGGGGCTACCGGCAGCGTCGCCTACAATCACCTGATCGAGACCACTCTCGACGCACTCGCTGATCATCTCGAGCACAGCCTCGATCTCGATGCACTGCTGGCCGCAGCGCGACCGCCACGCTTCAGGCAAGGAGGCTGAAATGCCAGGCGAGCCAGGCACCGACAATGAGACCCCATTCGATCAGGCAGGCGTTCCTGTAGAGGATCAGCGCGCGGGCGATGTCGGCGGGTACCGCTCGCGCCGTCCCCTCGCCGACCCAGGGATCAACCACGACACCTTCGGCATACCGCCGCGGTCCGGCCAGCGCCAGACCGAGAGCGCCGGCCATCGCACCCTCCGGCCAGCCGGCGTTTGGCGAGCGATGCTTGCGCGCGTCACGCAGCATGATCGCCATTGCACTGCGGGGGCGACCGTCGGTCGCGAACAGCGCCGCGGCGGCGATCAGGACGCCGCTGATCCGCGCCGGCGCCAGATTGGCGAAATCGTCAAACCGCGCAGCGGCCCAGCCAAAGGCCCGGTAATGCGGCGTCTGGTGGCCGATCATGCTGTCGAGCGTGTTCGCCATCTTGTAGCCGAAGAGCCCGGGAAGACCGAGCACCGCAAACCAGAATACCGGGGCCACAACGCCGTCACTGAAATTTTCGGCGAGGCTTTCGATTGCGGCCCGCGCCACGCCATGCTCGTCGAGGCCTGCCGGGTCGCGACCGACGATGTGCCGCACCGCATCGCGCCCGGCATCGAGCCCGCCGACCGTGAGCGCACGGCCGACCGCGCAGACGTGCTCAAACAGACTGCGCTGGGCGACCAGGATCGCGATCAGCAGGATCTCGACCGCGGCGCCGGCGAAGCTGCCGCGGCACAAATGCTCGATCGCTGCACCGAGTGCGGCTGCCGCCCCGACCAGAACGACCACAGTGATGATACCGCGCACGCGGCGCGAAGCCTCGCCGCGGATCTCGCGGTTGAGCTTGCGGTCGAAAAATGCGATCGCGCGTCCGGCGATGATGATCGGATGAGGGATGCGAGCAAACAGCGCCGGCATATCGCCGAGCCACGCATCGACGGCAAGGCCGGCGGCGAGCAGCAGCAGCGGATCGGCGAGGGGGGTCACGGCGACGGCAGTCTCGGCCGCCCGCGGTGGAGGGTCAATCGATGAGCGAAGCGGCGGTGCTGCTGTGTGGCCACGGCAGCCGCGATCCCGAGGCGATCGCCGAGTTCGAACTGTTGGCTGCGGCACTGCGCCCGCACCTGCCTCGGGTCGATTTTGCCACCGGCTATCTCGAATTTGCCCGGCCGACGATCCATGATGCGCTCGCTGCACTGGCCGCGCGCGGCGCACAGCGCATTCTTGCAATCCCCGGCATGTTGTTCGCGGCAAGCCATGTCAAGAACGACCTGCCGTGGGAGATCAACAGCTTTGCCGCAGAGAACCCGGGGATCGAGGTGCGGTTTGGTCGCGACCTGGCGATCGATCCGAGACTGCTGCAAGCGGCCGCAGACCGTATCGGCGCGGTGTTGCCGGCGAACGGCCTCGACCGGGGCGACAGCCTGCTGGTCGTCGTCGGTCGCGGCACCACCGATCCCGACGCCAATTCGAACATCGCCAAGGTGGCGCGCATGCTGTGGGAGGGGATGGGGTTTGGCTGGGCCGAAGCCGCCTATAGCGGGGTGGCTCACCCACGCGTCGATGCGGCGCTGACCCGCGCCGCTCGGCTCGGCTTTCGCCGCATTGTCGTGTTCCCGTATTTTTTGTTTACCGGCGTCCTGGTCAAACGCATCTACGCCCAGAGCGAGGCGATCGCTCGGCTCTTTCCCGATATCGAGTTCGTCAAGGCACCCTATCTGCGCGATCATCCGGCGGTGCTCGCCGCGTTTCGCGAGCGGGTCGAGGAGTTGGCTGAGGGCCAGCCGGCGATGAACTGCCAGTTGTGCAAGTACCGCGCGCGGATCATCGGCTATGAAGCCGATGTCGGGGCGCCGCAGGCCGGTCACCACCATCACGTCCGCGGCATCGGCGTCGGCGACGGGCACCCTCACGATCATCGGCACGATCATCGGCACGGGCATTCGCAGCATTCAGGGTGATGTTCGAGACCATCATCATGGTCGATTGGAGTGCCGCAAACGTGCCGCGGGTCGGGCGCGACAGCATCTGGCTGTGCCGACGCGAGGTCGAGGGCGAAACCCTGGTCAACCCGCCGACCCGCCAAGCCGCCAAAACGCTGCTCGCCGACTGGCTGACGGCAGCGCGGGAGAAAGGCCGGCGGGTCCTGCTCGGCTTTGATTTCCCGTTCGGCTATCCGGCCGGTTTTGCCGCACGGCTCGGGCTGTCCGACCCGCTATGGCGCGCGGTATGGGACGAGATTGCCAGCCTGATCGCAGACGGCGAAGACAACCGCAACAACCGCTTTGATGTCGCCGAGGCCCTCAACCGACGTATTTCGGGCGGCGGGTTCCCGTTCTGGGGCTGTCCCGCGGTCCCGACCCGGATGCATCTGCACGGCAAGCACCATCGCCGCCACGACAGCGACGGGCTCGCCGAGCGCCGCCTTGTCGACCTCTACATACCGAGCGCGCAACCGTGTTGGAAATTGCTCGGCAGCGGATCGGTCGGCGGCCAGGCATTGACCGGGATACCGGTGGCGCGCGCGCTGCGCGACGACCCGCGATGGCGCAGCGAAGCGCGGGTGTGGCCGTTCGAGACCGGTCTGCGCGACCCGAACGAGGCAGCGATTGTCATGGCCGAGGTCTATCCGTCGCTGTGGGCGGTCAAGCCGGCACCGGATGAGACCAAGGATGCCGCCCAGGTCCGCGCTGTCGCCCGGTTTCTCGGCGATCGCGATATGGCGGGCGAACTCGCGTCGCTGTTCGCCGGCGATCCCGGCTTGGCGCCGGCGCAGCGCGACCAGGTCGAGCGCGAGGAAGCCTGGACCTTGGGCGTGACCGCGGAGCGCCAGCGCCCGATTGCCGTCGCCCCGAACGAGGAAAGCTCTCATGTCGCTTCTGAATCACCTCTGCGCCCTCGGAGGCGGAGAGGGCAGGGTGAGGTGGGGGAAGGATCAGCCCGCGCCGGCGGCGCCGATCTCGCGCTCCTGCCCCCGCGCAACCCGCCACCGCATGCTCCCATCCCTCCCTCCTCTACAAATCGTGGAGGGATAGGGAAGGGGCGGCTCGCTCCCTCCCCCGATCCGCCGGTAGAAGGCCAGGGTGCGGGGCTTCGGCGGTCCTACACCTACATCCGCGACCCCGCGGCGATTTCGCGGCGGTCATTGGCGTTGGTCCGGGCAGAGGCGAACCTCGCGCGGTTCCCGATGCGGCTGCGGCAGGTGGCGGCCCGGATTGCCCATGCGGCGGGCGACATCTCGATCCTCGACGATCTTGCCTGGTCCAAGAAAGCCGCCGTGGCCGGTGAGGCGGCGCTTGCTGCCGGTGCGCCGATCCTGGTCGATTCGATGATGCTGGCCGCCGGCATCAGCCGCGAGCGCCTGCCGGCGGCAAACCGGATCATTTGTCTGTTGCACGACCCGGCGGTCGCCGGGCTCGCCGCCGCGCAATCAACGACACGCTCGGCGGCGGCGGTCGAATTGTGGCGTCCGCATCTTGATGGCGCGGCAGTCGCGATCGGCAATGCGCCGACGGCATTGTTCCGGCTGCTCGAGATCCTCGCTGAAGGGGTCGTCCGGCCGGCGCTGATCCTCGGCTTTCCGGTCGGGTTTGTCGGCGCCGCGGAGGCAAAAGCCGCGCTCGCCGGTTTCGGTCGGGCGATCGAGTTCATCACCTTGCATGGCCGACGCGGCGGCAGCGCGATCGCCGCGGCTGCGGTCAACGCGCTGGTCAAGCCGTAACGGTGATGAGCGCGCACGATAAGGGGCGGCTTTACGGGATCGGCGTCGGACCAGGCGATCCCGAGCTTCTGACGCTCAAAGGCTTGCGGTTGCTGCGCGCGGCGGCGGTGGTCGCCTACCCCGCGCCCGAGCATGGCGACAGCTTCGCGCGCGCCATCGTCGCCGCCTGGCTCGACCGCGGCCAGCGCGAAATCGCGGTCCGTTTTCCGATGCGGCCGGGACCGCCGCCGGCACAAATTTACGACGTTGCGGCCTGCGCGATCGCCGCCGAACTCGCCGCCGGCCGCGACGTGGCGCTGCTGTGCCAGGGTGACCCGCTGCTTTACGGCAGCTTTATCGGCATCTGGACGAGACTGGCCGATCGTTTTGCGGTCGAGATCGTTCCGGGCGTATCGTCATTGACAGCCGGCGCCGCGGCGGCCGGTGTGCCGCTCACCGCGCGCGACGAAGTTCTGCTCGTGATCCCGGCGACCCTCGCCGAGGCCGAAATCGCGCGCCGCCTCGCTGCGGCCGATGTCGCCGCGATCGTCAAGCTCGGCCGCCATCTGCCCAAGGTCAAACGGGTTCTAGCCGGGCTCTGCCTCCTCGACGGCGCCTGTTACGTCGAGCGCGCAAGTTTGCCAAACCAGAGGGTGCGACCATTGGCCGGGATCGACGAAGCGACGTATTTTTCGATGGCGCTGGTTCGCCGGACCAACACCGGGCGATGATGCATGTTCGCTTATTCCGGCAGCAATCGCCTGCTACCACCTGCTGCTGATCATTGTCCGCGTCCCGGGAGAGGTGCATGGAGGAGGTTGGCGACCGACGGACACTGTTTGTGTTCCGTCACGGCGAGACCGATTGGAACCGCGAGGGGCGGCTGCAAGGTCAGACCGATATCCCGCTCAACGCCGCCGGCTTTGCCCAGGCCGAAGCGCTGGCCGAACGCCTGCGCGCGCATCGGCTCGATGTCGTGGTGTCGAGCGATTTGGCGCGGGCATTGACCACGGCTCGGATCGTCGCCGAGGCATTGCGCCTGCCGCTGATGACGGATTACGGGTTGCGCGAGACCAGCGTCGGTCAGGCCGAAGGACTTCTTTGGGAAGAGGCGAAAGCGCGGTTTGGCGCCGATTTGTCGGAGCGTTGGTACCGCGATAACAACGTTGCGTTTCCGGGCGGCGAGACCGGCCACGCCACGTTGACCCGCGGGCTCGCGGCGCTTCAGCGTTTCGCACTGTCCTATCCCTATCGGCGCATCGCGGTGTCGACTCACGGGGCGATGGTGCGCCAACTCGTCAAACATGCCTTACCCGCCGGTGCCGCCCCGGTCAGGGCCCGCAACGCGGCTTTGTTCATCCTCGAGTATGAGCCCGCGGCCGACCGCCTGGCGCTGCTCGATATGGACTGAGGTGAGAGTACCGAGCGCCCGTTGTTCCCGCCAAGAGCAACAACCCGGAGCCTGGCCCTGGTACGCACCGGGGCAGGCGATGTACGGCAAAAGGGTGCAATACCTGCCGTAACCCCGCGAAAGCGGGGCGAGCGCTGCTCGCTCGCTCCCGTCTACTCGCCGGGTATCGGCGCACAGAGCTAGCCAAGCAGTCCAGATTGGACTCGCCCGCGAGCCGGCTCAGCCGCGAGCCAGTGCGTAGATCTGCTTGCCTGACGGCGGTGGTTTGAGGGCGGTCCAGGTCTCGCCGCCATCCTCGCTGTTATAGACCTCGCCACCATTGGTGGCCGCAGACACGAGTGCCGGCCGGTGCTCGTCAAAAGCGATCTTGAACATCGTGTGCGGCACCGGAGCGCCGATATCGACCCGCGACCAGCTGTCGCCGCCGTCGCGGCTGTGCAACAGCGTGCCCGCGTCGCTTTGAAAACCGGCGCCGGCCGCGACCCAGAGATGGCGCGGATTGCCCGGCACCTCGCGGATATCGCGGCAGTAGATATAGCCCTTCGGGTTGAGCGGCTCCAACGGCACGTGCTGCCAGTGGTCGCCGCCGTCATCGCTGCGGAACATGCCGGCGCGGGCAATGCCGAACAGGATGCCCGGGCGCCAGCGGCTTGCCAGCACGCCGTGCATATCGACCATGTCGTCATTGACGTATTGGCCGTGGCTCAGATTCTCCCAATGTTCGCCGCCATCGGTTGAGCGGATCGTGCCGCCGACCTCGATCGCGCCGTAGAGGTGATCGGGCTCGTTGGCACTGGCGTCGAGCATCAAGACGCGCTTGGCGGGATTGGCCCCGGGTGCCGTGGTGATCTCGGGAAAGCGTACGCTGACCGGCAGCCGGGTCCACCGTTCGCCGGCGTCGTCGCTGCGGTAGATCTCACAATTCTCGTAACCGACGAGGATGACGTCGGGATTGTGCGGATGAAACAGGACCGACCAGACCGGCAGGCCGTGATCGGACACATTTACCTTTTCCCAATGCTCGCCGCGATCGGTGCTGCGATAGGGGCCGGATTGGGTGCCGGCATAGACGATCTCGGGGTTTTGCGGATGCACCGCCAACGCCCGCACCGCCGGCATCTCGGGCAGGCCGTGCTGCAACGGCTCCCATTCGCCGCTGCCCTCGACCATCCGGTAGAGGCCCGTATCCACGACCCGGCCGCGGCCGGTTTCGCCCGCCAGACCGAGATAAATATAAGAAGGCCGCGCCTTCGCCCCGCTGGTCATCGCCTCTCCTCCTCGCCTGTTTGCTTGTGATATCCCGTCATTCGAACTGCATGCTGATGGTTTCGGCGACAAGCGCCGGGCGGGCTGCCCCTTCGACCTCCATCGTGCTGTCCGAAGTGATGCGCACCCCGCCGCCTTCGACCCGATCGACCGATTTGATCTTTTGCCGCAACCGGATGCGTGAGCCCGCCGGCACCTGCCCGGTAAAGCGCACCCGGTTCGAGCCATAATTGAGCCCACGCGAGCGGTGCTTGACTCGATAGATCGTTGCCGCCAGCCGCGGGACCAGCGACAGTGTCAGATAGCCGTGTGCGATCGTCTTGCCGCCCGGCATCTCGCGCCTGGCGCGTTCGACATCGACATGGATCCACTGATGGTCGCCGGTAGCCTCGGCGAACTTGTCGATGATCGCCTGATCGACGGTGAACCAGTCGCTGACTCCGATCTCCCGGCCGACATAAGCGGCAAGATCCATCGGCCGTTCGACCTCGATCATGCTTTTCCTCTGTTTGGCATTGGCGCGCCGTCCCGCCGCGGTGTTGACTCTCGCAGGAGAGATTACGAGTCCGGTGCGGCGGCCGCAATCGATGCGCTATACCAAGATCGCCCTGCTGACCTTTGGCGCCGGCCTCGTGCTCGGGCTGATCGTCGTTGTCGTCGAGATCGACCCGCTGGCCCGCCTCGCCAGCGGCTTGATGGCGCTCGGGCTGATCGGTCTTCCGGTCGCGATGGCGGTGGACTGGCGGCTCGCCACCAAAGCCGCACGACAACCCGGAAAGAAAGTCGTGAAGCCGCCCGTCCGGCGCAGGACCGCGCCAAGCAATGCGGCAGCGCCGCCGCGCCGCGCGCCGCGCTCGCGCAAGCCGGCTCAGAGAAAGCGATAGGATGACGCCGGCGCCCTGGCCGTAATAGGATCGCCGCGGGAGCGCGCGGCGGGTCGCGCCGCGGGCCGGATGCGGAGGAAGACCCATGGCGAAGAACAAGATCGCGATCGTCGGCGCGGGGGCGGTCGGTTGTTACGCCGGCGCGCATATGGTGCAGGCCGGGGAGGATGTCACCTATATCGATGCGTGGCCCGAAAACGTCGAAGCCATCCGCAAGGACGGGCTGCGCGTCACCCATATCCGCGATGTCGAGCCGTTCACGGTCAAGCCGCGCATCCTGCACATCACCGAGGCACAGCAGCTCGCCAAGGAGGCGCCGATCGACATCGCCTTTGTCTGCATGAAATCCTACGACACCGCCTGGGCGACGACGCTGATCAAGCAGTACCTGGCGCCGACAGCCTATGTCGTATCGCTGCAGAACTGCATGAACGAGGAAACGATCGCCGGCATCGTCGGCTGGGGCAAGACCCTGGGCTCGATCGCGAGCTCGATCACGGTCGAACTGCACGCACCGGGGCAGGTGCGCCGCGCTGCCGGGAAATCGGGGACGCGTCACACGGTATTTCGGGTCGGCGAGGTGCATGGCCGGATCACCGACCGCGCCAAGGAAGTGTGCCGCTTGGTCAGCTATTCCGACAGCGCGATGGTGACCGAGAATCTGTGGGGTGAGCGCTGGTCGAAGCTCGTCACCAACGTCATGGGCAACGGATTGTCGGCGTGCACCGGCATGATCACCCGCGACATGACCAAGAATGATGCGATCCGGCATTTCTCGAACCGGCTCGGCAGCGAGGCGATCCGCGTCGGCCAAGCGCTCGGCTATCATTTCGACGAGGTCAGTCATATGGACCCGGAGACGCTCGCCCGCGCCGGCGAAGGCGATCCGGCGGCGCAGAAGGAGATCGACGAGCATCGCCTGGCCGAAGCCAGCCGCCCCGGCGGCGGTGAACACCGCCCGTCGATGGGTCAGGACATGGTCAAGGGGCGACGGACCGAAATCCAGTTCCTGAACGGCTTTGTCGTCAAAAAGGGCGAGGAGGTCGGGATCGCGGCACCGACCAACAAGATCCTGACCGACATCGTGACCCGCGTCGAACGCGGCGAGTTGAAACCCGACCCCAGGCACATTACCGATCTGCGGCTGAACTGAGGCGCCGCCAGAACCCGACCCGCCAGGCCCTGGCCAATTCCCTCTGTCGCGAGCGGCGGCGGATCAGGGACCGGTTTGGGTCTTCGCCTCTCCCGTACCGCAGGAGAGGGGCCGGTCCCCGAGACTATGATCCTGGGGCGGCCGGGTAAGGGCGCGCGACGCAACGACAGGAGGGCGCCAACCATGCTTGCGATCGTTACCACGCCGAATGCCGCCGCACCGGTGGCGATCCGCGAGTTGCCGGAGCCGTCGCCGGCGGCAAACGAGGCGATCGTCGAGGTGCACGCCTTTTCGTTGAACCGCGGCGAATTGCGCTTGATGCAGGTCCGGCCCGAGGGATGGCGGCCGGGACAGGACATCAGCGGCATCGTCGTGCAAGCCGCGGTGGACGGCAGCGGTCTTCCGCTCGGGACCAGGGTCGTGGCCTTGACCGATCAGGCCGGCTGGGCTCAGCGAGCTGCGGTGCCGGCGCACCGCATGGCGGCACTCGCCGACAACGTCAGCTTTGAAGAAGCGGCGGCGTTGCCGGTGGCCGGGCTGACAGCGTTGCGCACGCTGCGTCATGGCGCGCCATTGCTGGGCAAACGGGTGCTGGTGACCGGAGCGGCGGGCGGTGTCGGGCATATGGCGGTACAGATCGCGGCGCGCTCGGGCGCCCATGTCACCGCGATCGTCGGCTCGCCCGAGCGCGGCCGGCATGTGCGCGGTGCCGAGACGATCGTCGACAGCATCGACAAGGCGGAGGGGCGCTTCGGGCTGATCCTTGAGGCCGTCGGCGGCGCCTCGCTCGCGGCCGCGATCGCGCACATCGAAGCGAAGGGCACGGTGGTGATCTTTGGCAATTCGTCGAGCGAGCCGACATCGCTGAATTTTCGCGACTTTGCCGAGCATCCCAATGCCCGTGTCCAGAGCTTTTCCTATTTCACCTCCGAGGCCGAGGAGCGGTTTGCCCCGGATCTGGCGTTGCTGGCGTCGCTGGTCGCCGATGGCTCGCTAAAGTTGTCTTTGGTCGAAAGCAGCTGGCGCGATCTGGCCCGGATCGGCCCCCAATTGCGCGACCGGCATATCGCCGGCAAAGCTGTATTTCGCGTCCAGCACCGTTGAGAGAGTCGAGGAAACATGGCCTCCGACCGCATCCACCTTACTGTCGACGAAGGCCGCAAGCTTTCGGAACGCGCGCTGCTCGGCATCGGCTATGACAGCGAGGAGGCGCGCATCCTCGCCGACCATATGATCGATGCCGCGCTGTGCGGTTATGAATATTCGGGGTTGGCGAAGATCCTGAACATCCCGGAGCATCGCCGCTTCAAGCGGCCGCGCCGGCCGATGTCGCTGATCCGCGAAACCGAGGTATCGGCGCTCTATGACGGCGGCAACAATGTCGGCATGCTGGCGATGTACCACGCGACTCGCGCCGCGATCGCCAAGGCCGAGCTGCGCGGGTTTTCCGTCGTCGGCGTGACCAACAGCTGGATGAGCGGGCGCAGCGCCTATTATTGCGAGATGATCGCGCGGGCTGATCTTGTCGGCATGCACACCGCGAGTTCGTCGCGCAGCGTGGCGCCGTTCGGCGGGACCAGGCCTGTGCTCGGCACCAACCCGATCGCCTTCGGCCTGCCCTCGGCACAGGGGCCCGTGGTGCTCGATATGGGCACCTCGGCCTTTATGGGGACCGAACTGGCGTTGCGCGAGCGGCTCGGGCAATTATTGCCCGCGGGCGTGGCGATCGATAAGCAGGGCCAGCCGACCCGCGATGCGACCGCGGCCCGAGAGGGTGCGTTGCTGCCGTTCGGTGGCTACAAAGGCTACGGGCTCGGATTTATCGTGCAGGCGCTGGGCGTGCTTGCCGGTTCGGGGATCGATCCTGACGGGGATGACGGTTACCTGTTCGTCGTTTTCAAACC
Source organism: Allostellaceae bacterium (assembly GCA_035509615.1). GTDB lineage: Bacteria > Pseudomonadota > Alphaproteobacteria > ATCC43930 > CGMCC-115725 > AP-15. Next base: position 28,656 of record DATJLK010000024.1, read on the forward strand.
CGATCTTCTCGTTCCGCTCGACGACTTCAAGCGGCAGGTGACGGTGCTGATCGACCGTATCAAGAGTGTCCCGACCGCTCCCGGCGTCACCGAGATCCGGATTCCCGGCGAGCGCGCGTTCAAATGCCGCGAGCAATTGTTGCGCGCCGGTCTTGAGATTGACCGTCTCGTCTATGAAGCGCTGATGGTCCTCGCCGGCTGAGGACCGGCGGGCGCGCTGCGACCGGGGCCCGGGCAGCCGTGAAACAGCACGAGATGGCGGCGGATCGCCTCGGGCTGGCGCGCCGTTCGCCTTTTGCGTGATCTTGCTCCCGCTGACCCGGATCAGGTGGACGGTGTTCGCAAACAGCGATCTTGCGCGCGGTACGGTTGACATTCCTGCCGTCTTGCACGACGACAGAGCGAATGGCGATGACGGATGGCCGAGAGGCGGGGTTGTGGCGCACCAGCGCCGAGGTCGAGGGGGAAGGAAGACAATTGGCGCTTAGGAGCCGCCGCTCGGCGCTCATGCGTGGCCCGGTCGCGATCGTCGGTGCATCTTGCCGTTTTCCCGGGGCCGACGGGCTGAGGGCATTCTGGCAGTTGCTCGTCACCGGGGCGGACGCGGTCGGCGAAGTCGATTCGCAACGGTGGGCCACTCGCTTCTTCTACCATCCGGAGCGTAGCGAACCCGGCAAGAGCTATACCTGGGCCGCCGGCCTGATCGATGGTGTCGATCGTTTCGAGCCGGCTTTTTTCGGGATCTCGCCGCGCGAGGCGATGCAGATGGACCCGCAGCAACGGCTGCTGCTGGAATTGGCGTGGCACGCGTTTGAAGACGCCGGAATTCCACCAAGCCGAATGCGCGGCAGCGATACCGGCGTTTTTATCGGTGCGTCGGCAACCGAGTATTCCGACCTGAGCCTCGGCGATCCATCCGCTGCCGATTCGTATTTCATGACCGGAAACGCGCTCAGCATTCTTGCCAACCGCATTTCCTACGTCTTCGATCTGCGCGGCCCCAGTCTGACGATCGACACCGCGTGTTCGTCGTCGCTGGTGGCGTTGCACCATGCCTGCGCAGCGATCGATAGCGGTCAAGTTTCGAATGCGATTGTCGGCGGCGTCAACCTGCTGCTCACCCCCTATCCGTTTCTCGGATTTTGCCGGGCGTCGATGCTGTCGCGGTACGGCCGATGTTTTTCGTTTGACGAGCGCGCTGACGGTTATGTGCGCGGTGAAGGTGCTGGCGTTGTCATCCTCAAATCGCTCGCCCAGGCGCTTGCCGACGGTGACCCGATCCGTGCGGTGATCCTGGCGACCGGCTGCAATTCGGATGGTCGCACGATCGGACTGTCGCTGCCGAGCGAGCCGGCGCAAGCAGCCCTGCTGGCTTCGGTCTACAGCGATGCCGGCATCGCGGTGGACGACCTCGCCTTTTTCGAGATGCACGGTACCGGAACGCCGGTGGGCGATCCGGTCGAAGCCGCCGCGGTCGGGCGCACGATTGCCGCGGCTCGGCGAGAACCGCTGCCGATCGGTTCGGTCAAGACCAATATCGGCCATCTGGAGCCGGCATCGGGAATTGCCGGCTTGTTGAAGGCGATGCTGGCGCTCGACGAGGGCATCGTGCCGGCCACCCTTCACTGCGAACGCCCCAACTCAAAGATCGACTTTTCCGCGCTCAATCTGCGCTTGGCGCAGGCCTCGGAACCGATCGCCATCGACAGGCAGCGCCGGCTTGCCGGCGTGAATTCGTTTGGTTTTGGCGGCACCAACGCGCACGCGGTGCTAGCCGCGCCGCCGCAACTGGCCCAAGCGGCGCCGCCGGCAGCGCCATTGCGCCCGCCGGCTTTGGTGATTTCTGCCGCCACCCGGTCGTCGCTGCGCGAGCTGGCCGGCAGTTGGCGCGCATTGCTTGCAGAGACGCCGGGCGAGAAATTGCCGTTGATGTTGCGCGCCGCCGCTCGTGGTCGCGACCATCACCGGTATCGGCTGGTCGCGCTGGGCGCCGATCCGGTGCATGCGGTGAGTTCGTTGGATCAGTTTCTCGCCGAGAAGACCACACCGGAATGGGTCAGCGGCGTGTCGGTCGACGGGGCGCGTCTGGCTTTTGTATTTTCCGGCAACGGCGCACAATATCCCCGAATGGGCCGCGCCGCGCTGCGCAGCAATGCGGCGTTCCGTGCGGCAGTCGAGGATGTCGATCGCATTCTCCAGCCGGATCTCGGCTGGTCGATTGTCGAGCGAATCGAAAACGGCATCGAGGGCAGCGAGGTCGCCCGCGCTGACATTGCCCAGCCCGTGCTTTTTGCGATCCAGGTCGGCATTGTTGCCGCCTTGCGCGCGATCGGGATCGTCGCCGCAGGTCACCTCGGGCACAGTGTTGGCGACATCGCTGCGGCCTGGGCCGCGGGCGCACTCACTCTCGGCGATGCGGCACGCGTTGTCGTCGCCCGCAGCCATTGTCAGCAGCGCACCATCGGGACCGGCCGCATGGCGGCGCTGGCGCTGGGTAGCGAGGCGGCGCAAGTGCTGCTCGCCGAGATCGGCAGCGATGCCGAGATCGCCGCGCTCAACACCGTGCGCTCGGTGACCGTCTCGGGTACCGGGGATGAGATCGCCCGTCTCGTTGCAGTCGCACGTGACCGCGGCCTCGGATGCCGTCTGCTCGACCTCGATTTCGCCTTTCATTCGCGCGCGATGGAGCCGATCCGCGAAGAATTGTCGGCAAGTCTCGCCGGCCTGTCTTCGCAGCCGCCATCGGTGGTGCTGGCGTCGTCGGTGACCGGTGCCGTGGTCAAAACCGAGGTGCTCGATGCCGAACACTGGTGGGCGAACATCCGAAATCCAGTCCGCTTCGAAGAGGCGACGGCCGCTCTGATTGCCGAGGGGTTTCGCGTTTTTGTCGAGATCGGGCCGAGCCCGATCCTGAACTCGTACCTGACCGAAGCGTTGCGCGCCGCCGATGCCGATGGCCGCGTGCTGGCAAGCTTGACGCGCACCGATCGGGAGATAGATCCATTTCCCGGAATTGCGGCAAAATGTTGCGTCGCCGGCCACGATTGGATGGCGGCTTCGCTCTTCGATGGCGATCGCGATGCCCGCGGTCTACCGCTTTATCCGTGGGAGCGCGAACGCTTTTGGCTCGACAAGACGGTCGAGGACGCCAAGTTTCTGGACCCGCCCTTTGACCATCCGCTGCTCGGATTTCGTCAGCATGGTCATGCCCCTTGTTGGCTCAATCATCTCGATGCTCAGCTGCTTCCGTGGATCGCCGAACATGCTATCGAAGGGATTGCGGTCTTTCCTGCCGCTGCGGTGATCGAAACGGCGCTGGCCGCGGCACGCTGGCGGTGGCCGGAAGCGCCGGTTCTCGAACTGGCTGATGTCGAAATCCGACGTCCGTTGGTGTTCGAGACCGGCCGGACGCGCGAATTACGCACGGCATTGACCTCCGATGACGGCGATTGGGAGCTGGTAAGCCGCGCACGCCTGTCGAGCGAGCCGATGAACCTCCACGCGGTCGGCCGGATCGCTGCCGCCGATCGCGTTTCGGATCATATGCATCGGACCGCGGCCGCTGCGAACGGAGTGATCGACGGCGCCAGCCTCTACCAGTTTGCCCGCCAGATCGGGCTGGAATACGCCGGCTCGTTTCGTACCGTCGATCGCATCGAGGTGTTCGGCCCCGACCGGGCGCTCGTTCACCTCGACGCGGCGCCGATCGAGGAGCCTCTGACCCCTTATCTGCTGCACCCGGCGCTGCTTGACGGGGCGTTGCAGGGCCTTCTCGCACTCCTGTCGCTGGGCGGGGGTGAGGCGGCAAACGAATGCTTTTTGCCGTGGCGCTTTGGCAGGGTCCGGGTCGCCGCCCCGTTCGGACGGAAGTGCCGGCGCGCTGAGCTGTCTCTGACCCGCCTCGGCGTCAGATCGGCATCGGCCGATTTGTCGCTCTACGACGATTTCGGCAATCTCGTCGCCGAATTGACCGGCTGCGGGTTTCGCCGGGTCGAGTTCGGTCGTCGCAGCGCCGCCGAAGAGCGTTTGTTCCGTGTCGACCTGATCCCGGCGCCGCTGACCGATGACGAGGCTCCGGCGGAATTGGCGAGGGCGGGCACGGTTTTGGCGCAGCTTGCCGCATCGCGAATGCCGGATCCCAAACGACGTGAAGACAGGCCGTTGCTCGATGCGGCGATCGGGACTGCGGCATTCGGGCTGTGGGCAAAGCTCGTCGACCCCGATCGGCCATTCACGCTTGGCGAACTGGCGGAGCAGGGACGGATTTCCTCGGCAGCGACCGGGCTCGCCGCGAGTCTGTTGCAGGCCGCGCAGAGCCTGGGCGGCGCCGCGCAGGAGGATGGTGAATGGCGCATCACCGCGGACGCCGATCTGCCGGAGGCGGCAGAAATCTGGCGGCTGCTGCTGGCCGACGCCCCGGATCTCGTTGCTGAGCTGGCCCTCGCCGGTGCTGCCATCGATGATCTGCCCGACACCCTCACCCGCGGACCGGCGCCCGCGCACTCCCCGCCGGCGGCGATGGTCGAACACTTGCTTCAGGCTTCTCCTGTCAGCGCCGCGGGCATCGATTTGCTGAGCCGGGCGCTCGGCGCGATCGCCGCCCGATGGCCGAGCGATCGGCCCCTGCGGATTATCGAAATCGGCGCCGAGGGCAGTGCCACCCGCAGCTTTCTGCATTCTCTGGCGAAGAGCGGGGCGACGATCGCCTATCTCGCGACCAGCCCCGATCCGGAGCAGACCGAGCGGCTTGCGGCGATAACCAGGCCCTTTGCCGGCGCCGCAGCATGCTACTGGTCGCCCGGCGACGGCACCGGGGCTGTCGATGCGATCGGCGATGCGCGGTTCGACATCGCGGTGGCGGTCAACAGCTGCGCCCGTTTGCACTTCGATGCGACGCTACTGGCGAGGCTGCGCGAAATCATCTCGCCCGGCGGCTGGTTTGTGGCCGCCGAACCGGAGCCCAATGTGCTTTGGGATGCGATCTTCGGCCAGGACCCCGAATGGTGGCTGAAACATCGTTCGGGCGACCCGATCTCGCCGCTGCGCTCGAGTGAGGAATGGCAGGCCGAACTGACCGCATCGGGCTTTGAGAACACGGACGGGGCGTTGCTGGCCGACGGCGCCTGGCCCCTCGCCCTGTTTTGGGGCCGAGCCGGGCGTTCCGCGGCACCGGATGAAATCATGCCGGCTGAGCCCCGCTCGCTTATGGTGATCGCCGAGCAGAGCTCACTCTGCTGCGCGCTGATCGACCGGCTCGGCGCGAGCGGGCATCGGGTCAGCACGGCGCGACCGGGTGATCTGGCCGCGCCAGCGACGGCAATGATCGACGCCGACGGGGCTCTCGATACGATAATTTTCATCGCCGGCGAGGTGGAAACCGACGGTGCCGCGGCCAGGCAGATCGCAACTTTGGCGCGGATCGCTCATGAGGCGGCGGGACGCGGTGTCAAGCTATGGATAGTGACCCGCGACGCGCATCGGGCGCTGACAGGCACTCTCAGAACCGCACTCGCCGGCGCCGGTCTGCGGGGTTTCGCGCGCGTGCTCGCAAACGAGTTGCCGCGGCTGTCGCTGCGTCTGATCGATCTTGCCGGCGCGGCCAGCGTCGATGCGCAAGCCAATCAAATCGCTGCCGAAATTGCTGCGGCGTCGCCGGATACCGAGATCGTGTGGACCGCCCATGGACGCCATGTCACGCGCTTGCGGCCGGGGCTGCCGCCGCGAATGGCGTCGCGCGCGACGGCGCTGACCCTTGTCGCCGGCAAGGCCGGCGGGCTCCAGTCGCTTGGCTGGACAGCGAGCGCAATCCACCCGCCGGGCCCGGGCGAGGTCGAAATCGAGGTCCGCGCCGCCGGGCTGAATTTTCGCGACGTCATGTGGGCGATGGGACTGTTACCGGAAGAGGCACTCGTCGACGGCTTCGCCGGGCCGGACTTCGGGCTCGAATGCGCTGGAATCATTTGTGCGATCGGTGCGGAGGTCGCGGGTCTGACGATCGGCGCCAGGGTCATGGCATTCGCCCCCGCGGCACTCGGCTCGCGCGTCGTTACCGCTGCCGAAGCGGTGGTGCCGATCCCGGATGAGCTTGGCTTCACCGCAGCGGCGACACTGCCGGTAGCCTTTGTCACGGCCATTTATGCTCTCGGCCATCTTGCAGGCCTGGAGCCAGGCGAGCACGTGCTTGTTCATGCCGCGTCGGGCGGGGTTGGACTCGCCGCGATCCAATACGCAAAACACCGCGGCGCCGTGGTCATCGCCACCGCGGGCTCGCCGATAAAGCGCAAATTCTTGCGGCTCGCCGGGGCGGATCATGTGCTCGATTCGCGTGATCTCGGATTCGCCGATGCGGTAGGTGCGATCACCGGCGGCGCCGGGGTCGACGTCGTCCTGAATTCGTTGAGCGGCGAAGCGATGGAGCGCAGCCTCGAAGTCTTGAAGCCGTTCGGCCGCTTTCTCGAACTCGGCAAGCGCGACTTTTACCTCAATCGACGTCTGCATCTGCGGCCGTTTCGCCAGAATGTTTCGTATTTCGCAATCGACGTCGATCAGTTGCCGCGGCACCGGCCGGCGCTGGCCCGGTCCTTGCTTATGGAAGTCGCGGGGTTGGTCGAGGACGGAGCGATCCGGCCGTTGGCGCATCGCGTGTTTCGCTACTCCGAGGTCGAGGACGCGTTTCGCTTGATGCAGGCGTCGGGCCATATCGGCAAGCTGGTGTTGGTTCCGGACGCGGCGGGCGAATTGCCGATCCGCCAGACGAACGGTTTCGCGGCCCGCGATGACGGAACCTACCTCGTCACCGGGGGGCTTGACGGGTTCGGCTTTGCCGCGGCGCGCTGGCTTGCCGAGCATGGAGCCGGGGCGCTGGCATTGCTTGGTCGACGCGGCCTGGAGACGCCGGGATGCGAGGCAAGGATAGCCGAGCTGATTGCCGCCGGCACCGAGGTTCGGGTTTATCGCGCCGATGTCGCCGATCGTACGGCGTTGGCCGCGGTGTTGAGCGAAATCCGCTCGACGCAGCCGCCGTTGCGAGGTGTCGTTCACGCCGCCTCGGCCATCGCCGATCGCCTGACGGCCGACATCAGTGCGGCCGGGATCGACGCGGTGCTGCGTCCAAAGCTCGACGGCGCCGTGGCGTTGGACGAACTGACGCGCAACGACCCGATCGAGATGTTTTTGCTGTTCTCGTCGGCCACCACCCTGCTCGGCGCGCCAGGGCAGGGTGCCTATGTGGCGGCAAACAGCGCGCTCGAAGCGCTGGCGCGGCGCCGGCATGCGGAGGGTCGGCCGGCATTGGCGGTCGCCTGGGGACCGATCGAAGACGCCGGCTATCTGGCACAGCGGTCGGAGATGCGCGAAGCGCTGGCGCGCCGGCTCGGCGCAATTCCGCTGCCGGCGGGACAAGCTCTGGCGGCATTGCCGGCAATGCTCGCAAGTGGACTGCCGGTCGTCGCCTTCGCCGCAGCGAACTGGGGTGTTGCGCAGCGCTTTCTGCCGATGCTCGCAACCCCGCTGTTTTCCGAGGTCCGTCCGAAAGGCGAATCGTCAGAAAGCGATGAGGCGCTTGCCGACAGGCTGCGCCAGCTCGATCCGGACGCCGTGCAGGCCTTGCTTGAGAGCGTTGTCAGTGAAGAGGCCGGCCGGATTTTGCATCTGCCGGCGGGTGGGGTCGATCCAGCCCGTCCGCTTTACCGGATGGGAATGGATTCGCTGATGGCGGTCGAGTTGCGTCTGGCGCTTGAAAACCGGCTGCGCATCGACTTGCCGCTGGTCTCGCTGGCCGAGGGTACGAGTGTCGCCTCGATCGCGGCGCGCCTCGCCAACGCGCTGGCGCCCGGGACCCCGCATGCCGAGGTGGCGGCCTTGGCAGCCCGCTATGAATCTTTTGACGCGGCTGGCGAAGCGACGGTCACCGACTCGGCAATTTCAAGAACGGCGGCGGAATAGCCGTGACGGCGGGGCGCAACCTGTTCGGCTTGTCGCCGCAAGCCAAAGCCCGTCTTCTCGAGAAGATCTCGGCGGCGGCGCCGCGACGGGGCGGTGAAAGGGGCACGGATCCGATCGCTGCCGGCAAAGATGTTGCCGGCAGGAGCGTCGTCGCCCGGCTCGGCGCCGCCGACCTGGCGGGCTTCAAAGACATTCGCCTCGTCAGGGAAGCGGCCGAATTCCTCGGTATTGCCGATCCATTTTTTCGCGTGCACGAGGGCGTCGCCGGCGCGGAAACCACGATCGACGGCAAGCGCTACCTCAATTTCGCGTCGTACAACTATCTCGGGCTGAACGGCCATCCCGAAATTGCGGCCGCGGCAAAGGCGGCGATCGACCGCTGGGGCACCTCGGTTTCGGCAAGCCGGCCGGTATCGGGCGAGCGGCTGATCCACCACGAACTCGAACGGGCGCTGGCAGCGCTGCATGGCGCCGAGGACAGCATCGCTCTGGTCGGCGGCCATTCGACCAATGTCACGCTGATCGGGCATCTGCTCGGCCGCAACGACGTGATCGTTCACGATGCGCTGATCCATAACAGCGTCGTCGAAGGCGCCAGACTGGCGGGCGCGCGGCGCGTGCCGTTCGCGCATCTCGATCACGAGGCGGCCGACCGGGCGCTCGCCGAGGCCCGGCCGCGCCATGGTCACGCGCTTTTGGTGATCGAAGGCCATTTCAGCATGGATGGCGATATTCCCGACCTGCCGGCGTTTATCGCCGTCGCCAGGCGGCGGGGCGCCTGGCTGATGGTCGATGAGGCGCACGCGCTCGGGGTTCTCGGGCCGCACGGCTTTGGCACCGCCGACTATTTTGGCGTCGACCCGACGGAGGTCGATATCTGGATGGGGACGCTCAGCAAGACCCTGGTTTCCTGCGGCGGCTATGTTGCGGGGTCGGCCGAACTGATCCGCTATTTAAAGCTGGTTCTCCCCGGTTTTGTGTTTTCGGTCGGGATGGCGCCGCCGGCAGCAGCGGCGGCGTTGGCGGCGCTGCGTCTTCTCGAGCGCGAGCCCGAGCGGGTGCGGCGTCTCAATGACCGGGCCGCGCTGTTTCTGCGGCTGGCGCGGGAAGGCGGGCTCGATGTCGGCGGCTCGGTCGGCGCCTCGATCGTGCCGATCATCACCGGAGGCTCGATCCGGGCCGGCCGGCTGGCGCAGGCAATGTTCAGCCGCGGTGTCAATGTTCAGCCGATCCTCTACCCGGCGGTGCCGGAACGCGCGGCCCGGCTGCGCTTTTTTCTGACGGCCGAGCACAGCGAGAGGCAGATTCGCGACGCCGTCAGCGCCCTGATCGAAGAGAACCGACGGGTCGCGGCCGAACCGACGGATTTCGCCGGGGTGATGCGCCATCTCGGCCGCGTGGCGGGAGCGCCGGATTAATCAGGTTTAGCCGAACCGGGGGCTTGAGCCTGGCACGGCGCCGCCGCGAGTTCGGCGACCAGCGCTTCGACTGCTGCGAAATGGTCGCTCCAGCGCGGCGGCTGCCACACGGTCAGGCGCTGCAGCTGGGCATCGCGCCGCGGCGACGGTTCGGCCGCATAGTCGAGAATCGCCGCGCGCCATGCGCTGCCGTCGAGAGGATCCAGATATTCCGGTACGCCACCGCCGATTTCGTGCAGCGCCGGGATGTCGCTGCACAATACGGGTGTGCCGCTCGCCAACGCCTCGATCAGCGGAAAGCCGAAGCCTTCGGCATGAGCCGGCAGCAGCAATGCCCGCGCATTCTTCACCATCTGCACCGCTTGAACATCCGGCATTGTGCTGCGCTCGTAGACGGTTTCGCGCAAGGCCGGACAGCGGTCGAGCATGTCGATGGTGTTTTCGATCTCCCAGCCGCGCCGGCCGATCAGCACCAGGATCGGTGCCTGGCTGCCGATTCGGGCGGCCAGATCGCGCCAGAGATTGAGCAGCAGCAAATGATTTTTGCGCGCTTCGATCGTGCCAAGGCAGACAAAATACGGGCGTTCCGGCAAAATCGGCTCGCCTCCGCCGTTTGCCCGGCGGTCGACCCCAAAAGGCGCCACGACGATGCGCAGGCGCCGGCCGCCGGGCTCGATATGGGAGCGCAGGGCATCGCCGGTCGCGGCGGACGGAACAATGACGGCGTCGGCGAGTTCGCGGACGGTTTCGATGCGCCGCTGGTGCTGCCGGTCGCGGCCGGGCCGAGCATATTCGGGATATTCGATCGGGATCAGATCGTGGACCAGGCAGACAAAAGACAGGTCATGCCGCTTCTTGAGCCTGGCGATGAGGTGGCGCCGTTCGAGATGGTGGTGCGACACCAACAGATAGACCGGCTTGTCCGGGCTGGCCGGTGAGCGGCCGGCTAGGGCTCGGCGCAGCGATAAGCGAGCCAGCCGCAGATGCAGGGCCGCCCGCCGCACTTGTGCGCGGCGGCGCAGGCTGGACCCGTCACCCCATAGCGCGGCGAGTGCCTCGATATAGCGCGCGACCGCAGAATGGGGCAGCAGCACCAGGCGGCGCCAGCGCGTGACCCGGGCAAAGCGGACGGGTGTCGCCCCGGCGATCAGCCGTCGCGCATAGGCGAGTTCGACCCGCTCGATCCCGCTCGGCGTAACGCGTGCGGCGCACGCGATCAGCCGTGAGACATCAAAGACGATCACTGAGCATCGGGCGGATGGCGCCGGGCGGGCCGCGGCTCAGGATTGGGAAAGGCCGCTGATGTAATCGCGCACACCGCTCTCCAGCGTATGAAACGGCGCGGTAAAACCGGCAGCGCGCAATTTCCTGATATCCGCTTCGGTGAAGTATTGATATTGTTCGCGCAATCCGGCCGGCGTATCGACAAAGCGGATGTTCGGCTCGCGCCCGAGTTCCTGATATACCGCGTTCGCCAGAGCGAGAAAGGTGCGCGCCGTGCCGCTCCCGACATTGTAGAGGCCGCTTATGCCCGCATTGTCGACCAGCCATCGGACGACCGCAACGCAGTCTTTGACATAGACAAAATCGCGCAATTGGCCGCCGTCGGGATATTGCGGGTGATGCGAACGGAACAGCGTCACCGGCTCTCCGGCGTCAACCAGCGGAGCGATTTTGGCGACCATCGATTGCATCGGCCCCTTGTGAGCCTCGTGCGCACCGTAGACGTTGAAGAATTTGAGCCCGACCCATTGCGGTGGCGTCGGCAGACCGCGCCGCACATCGTCAATTATGCGGCGGTCGACGACATGCTTGCTCCAGCCATAGGGGTTGAGCGGCTGCAGTCGGGCGAGTGCGGCGGGGCTTTCATCATCGACAAATCCGGCGCTGCCATCGCCATAGGTCGCGGCCGAGGACGCATAGATGAAGCGCTTGCCCGTTGCCGCGCACCATTCCCACAAATCAAGGGTGAGACGGATGTTGCTGGCGACATAGCGATCGACATCGGGTTCGCTCGTTGTCGATATCGCGGCCATATGAACCACTACTGCGACCCGGCCGCCATTGCGCGCCAGCCAGTCGAACAATGCTTCGGGCCGGATCAGATCATGCAATCGGATCCCGGCTAGGTTGCGCCACTTGCCGCCGGAGCGCAGCAGATCCACGACGACAATACGCTTACCCGCCGCGGCCAGGTCATGGGCGATATGCGATCCGATAAACCCGCCGCCACCGGTGACCAGGATCAAATCCTCGATGGGCAGGGTGTCATCCTTTGCCATCTGCTGCTATCGGCCAATCAGCTGTGGCACACGCTGACTCGATATTTCTCGCCAAGGCTTGCTGCGGATGACCTAGACCACCTCCATCTGTCTGGCGATCAGGCGCGAAGCGTAAACCCCCATCCAACCCACCGGATCAAGCCAACCCTTTTCGTTGCGCGGCGGCCGTATCGCGCGAATTTGGGCGTTGATGATTTCCGAGAGATCGCCGATCGGGCGCGGCGGATCAAATTCGGTCGACCAGAAAAACCGTATACCTTCCCGCGTCTCGTGCTTGGCGAGCAAGCAGTTCGGCGCGCCCCCGGCTCTGTTATACAACCCTACCGCCGAATAGCTTTCGAGATGGCTGACGATCATGACCCCTTCCGTACCGGGAAAGGCGTATTTCATCGCTGAAAACCAGCGGCACAAGACCGTGAGTTCGGCCTCGGTAAACTCGTACTCATTTGTCATCGACGCGGACGTACCGTTTATTCGCAGCGATGGTCGCTGTGCCGCTGGCGGAAACGGCACGATGTTCGCCGGTTCAGACGCTTGTTCCACTTTGCCCCCGTCTTTCAGGCCGCACGGATGTCGGCCGTACCCCCGCTTTACCCCTTTTGACCTGCACACCGCCCGAAACATGCCCTCGTTTTCGCGGCATCGAGGCAGCGAACCGATAAGGCGCAGTCTCGACCACTATTTGTCGGGGCGCGATCGTTACAGCGCAGCTTCACGATTTCATTAACAGCAATACTATCCGGCGCCGATTCCAAGTCAATCGAGCCAAGCCCGATTCCGGGCTTTTGCGGCCAGCTGTTGCCGGAGCGCAACAGTGACAAAATCGCGACAGGTTGTTAAACTTCAGGTTATGGTCAGCCAAACCAAACCATAGCGCTTGATCGGCCGATCGCGATTGTTCAGCCTTGCGTCGGGTTGACGCAATCCTTGCCGACCAAACCGGGAAGCCATCGGCGGTGGTTGCGACGGCAAACCCGATTGACCTGCGCTCACGGCTCTGTTATCGGGTGGCCATGCGCCTTCGCCGCAAAAGCCTGCGACTTACCGCCTCGGCGTTCTAACGGACGCCGATCGGACTGGTTTGTTCCTGAGGGAACACAGGCTACCGGTATTTTCTGCGATGCGGCTTTTCGAATTACTCCCTGTCTCGGCATTGCTCTCTGCTTCGATTGTGCGCGGCAACGCGGCGCGACCCGTTTCAAAGGGGCGACTTAGGAGCGGCCGGCGGCACTGATCTGTCCGTCGGCCGTGACCCTGCTCCGATTGCGAACCACATTCCAATCCAATTGCGGGCTCGCGCAGCCGCGATCCCCGCGTCAGGAGTTTTCGATGCCCGGCATGCCGATCCATAAATATCGTCCATTCACCGCGATCAACCTGCCTGACCGACGCTGGCCTGGCCGTACTATCGACCGCGCGCCAATCTGGTGCAGCGTCGATCTGCGTGACGGCAACCAGGCGCTGGTCGAGCCGATGGGTCCCGACCGCAAACGCCGCATGTTCGACCTTCTGGTCAAACTCGGCTTCAAGGAGATCGAGGTCGGTTTCCCTGCGGCCTCGGAGACCGACTTTGCCTTTGTCCGCGAGCTTGTCGAAGAGGATCTTGTTCCCGAAGACGTGACGATCCAGGTGCTCACCCAGGCGCGTCCCGAATTGATCGCGCGCAGCTTCGAATCGATCCGCGGCGCCAAGCGGGCGATCATGCATCTTTACAATTCGACCTCGACCCTGCAGCGCCGCGTTGTCTTTGGGCTCGACAAGGACGGTATCGTCGACATCGCGGTCAATGGCGCCCGGCAGATCCGTGATCTTGCCGAACAGATGCCGCAAACCGAGGTCATCTACCAGTATTCGCCCGAAAGCTTTACCGGGACCGAACTCGATTTCGCCGTCGAGATCTGCGAGGCGGTGATGGATGTGTGGCGGCCGACGCCCGACAAAAAAACGATTCTCAACCTGCCGGCGACAGTCGAAATGGCGACGCCCAACATTTACGCCGATCAGATCGAGTGGTTCGGGCGCCATATCCGCGACCGTGACAGCATCGTGTTGAGCTTGCATCCGCACAACGATCGCGGCACCGCGGTGGCGGCGGCCGAGCTTGGCGTGATGGCCGGCGCCGACCGCATCGAAGGCACGCTGTTTGGCAATGGCGAGCGCACCGGCAATGTCGATGTGATGACCTTGGCGCTCAACCTCTTCAGCCAGGGGATCGACCCCGTGCTCGAGATCCGCGACATCGACGAGATCGTCCGCACCGTCGAGCATTGCAATCAGCTGCCGGTGCATCCGCGCCACCCCTATGCCGGGGAACTCGTTTACACCGCGTTTTCCGGCTCGCATCAGGACGCGATCAAAAAGGGGTTCGAGGCGCTGGCAAAACGCAACGACCCACTGTGGGAAGTGCCCTATCTGCCGATCGACCCCAAGGATCTTGGCCGCAGCTATGAGGCGGTGATCCGGGTCAACAGCCAGTCAGGCAAGGGCGGCGTCGCCTATGTGCTAAAGGCCGATCATGGGCTCGACCTGCCGCGCGGATTGCAGATCGAGTTCTCAAAGCAGGTACAGGAGGTCGCCGATCGCACCGGCAAGGAATTGACCAGCGCCGATATCTGGTCACTGTTCCAGGAAACCTATCTCGCCGGCGCCGGCATCGCGCTTGCCGATTACAACCTGTTCCCGGAGCCGGGCGCTCCCAATCAGCGGCGGATCGCGGCCGACGTCATGATCCAAGGCGTCGCGCGCAAGATCGAAGGCGTCGGCAATGGGCCGATCGATGCCTTTGTCGATGCGCTGCAGGGCGAATGCGGCATTGCGCTGACCGTCGGCGATTATCGGGAGCATGCGCTCGGTGCCGGCGCCGACGCGCAGGCCACCGCCTATGTCGAAATTCGTAACGACCATGACGCGGTCTGGTGGGGGGTCGGCATCGACGCGAATATCGTCACCGCCTCGCTGAAGGCTGTCGCCAGCGCCGCCTCGCGCGCACGATAATTGCGCGCCGCCGTACTACGCCGCGCCATTACAGCTCGCGAAGCGATGCGATCCCGCAGCTGGGCATTCCGGGATGTCCCGGAGGGACAGGCCCGGAACCCATGAAAACGGCGGTTCGCCTCTATCTCCGAGTGCAGTGTTCATGGGTTCCGGGCTCGCGGCGATGCCGCGCCCCGGAATGACACAGCTTCTGGATTTTTCTACGGAAGCTACGAAGCGACTGCCGGGTAGCATCGAGAGCGATATCTCGCGCCTAGAACAGCGTCGGCTAATGTGGATCTTGGTCCCCGCGGATGTCTCGAAGGTGAATGTCGCGAGATTATCGCGGCGAGACCATCATCCGCCGGCCGCTCACCGGCGCGCCGACAAAGGGCAGGAGTGCTTATGACGCCTTTTCCAACCGAAGTCGATGTCGCGGTCGTCGGTGTCGGTGCTGCCGGGATCGGCGCGCTGCGCCGGTTGGCCGATGCCGGCGGCGTCAACCTGTTGGGGCTGGAGGCGCGCGACCGCGTCGGTGGCCGGGTCAACACGATATCTCCCACGGGCTTCGCGCTCGACCGGGGCGCGGAATGGCTGCATTCGGCCGACCGCAACCCCTTGTCGCCGCTCGCCCAGCGTCTCGGTTTCACGGTGCATCGCCGCCCGCCCGAATGGACCTCGCGGCTGTCGCGCAGCGGCGAGACGCCCGAGGCCGAGGCCGATTGGCTCGCCACCCGCGAGCGCCAGTCCCACCTGCGCCGTACTGCGGCGCTGGCGCCGGAGGACCGCTCGCTGGCGAGCACGCTTGTGCCCGGCGGCCGCTGGAACCAGCTGCTCGACGCCACCAGTACCTGGGCGAACGGCGCCGAACTCGACCGCGTCTCGGTCAAGGATTATGTCAGCTACGACGAGCACAGCACCAACGTCAACTGGCGCCTCGCCGAGGGCTATGGCCGGTTTTTCGAGAAGCTGGCCGCGGATCTGCCGGTCGTGTTGGCGACGCCGGTGTCGCGCATCGACCATCGCGGCGGTGCGATCCGGCTCGACACAGCGCGCGGCGTGGTCACCGCCCAACGGGTCATCGTCACCGTGCCGACCACGATCATCGCCGCCGAGGCGATCCGCTTTGATCCGCCATTGCCCGGGAAAGTCGGCGCGGCGGCGGGGCTGCCGCTTGGCGTCGATGATAAATTGTTTATTACACTCGATGCCGAATGGGCCGCCGGGTTCGCTCAGGACGGTTTTCTGGTCGGTTCAACGACCCGGCGTGAGACGATGAGCTATCAACTGCGCCCGCTCGGCCGTCCGGCGATCTACTGTTTTTTTGGTGGACGCTTTGCCGCGGGGCTGGAGCGCGACGGCGCGGCGGCGATGTTCGCCTTTGCCGCCGACGAATTGGCGAATATTCTCGGCAGCGACATCCGCCGCCACATCTCGCCGCTGGCCGCGACGGCATGGCAACAGGACCCGTGGTCGCGCGGCTCCTACTCCTACGCTGTACCCGGTCATGCCGGCGACCGGGCGATCCTTGCCGCACCGGTCGATGACCGGCTGTTTTTCGCTGGCGAGGCCACCTCGCCATATGACTTTTCGACCGCCCACGGCGCCTACGGCAGCGGTCTGGCCGCCGCCGAAGCCGCCCTCGCCAGCCTGCGGCGCAGTTAACCTGGTCGTGCAAATGCTAAGGTCGTAATCTCAAGATTGCAGCGATGGGATTCGCTGTGATCCCGGCGCACCGCGACCCGCCGGCGAGCGAACGCACCCCGCGCGGGGTTTACAATATTGGGCCGCTGCAATCGGCCAAGCGTCATCGCCCGTGCTCTTGACATCCGTGCTTTTTGACAAGGTGGGTCCGGCCGGCGCGGGCATCACGAATGGAAACGGGCGGTACCCAGCATCGACTCCGCACCACTAGCCGCGCATATCGGACACCGGAGACGGGCGGGCCCTAATGCTGCCTCCCCGGACAGGCCCCGGCGGTATTCGCGGCGCTGCGGCGCTACGCTATCCGGCTGTGCCAGACCTGCGCCGAGACGGCGCCTCGCGGCAGCGGCAAGACCCGGCCGTCGGGGCTGGGTCGACCGGCGATGCGCCGGCCTGATCCGTTTGATTTTGCTCCCCAACGGCACTGCTCATTTGCTGTTTTTGGCGGCGGCGTGTTCGGCTTTAGACATCGTCAGCTTTTCGGGATGAATAATCGTCTTGTTGGCGGCGCCGCGGGCGGCGCCAAGATTGGGGAATTCGGTTTCACCCCCTTCGCGCTGCAGGACATAAGTCGTCGACATTGGCTTGCCGCTCTTCTGGTCGGCAACGGTGCGCTTGACGATGGTCCAATGGACACGCCGGCTGCCGCTTTCTTCGGCATCGTCGGGGACATCCTCAAAACCGCGATCGACCATCGATTCGAGTGCATAGAGCTTTTGCTCGACATATCGCGGTGCTGAATCGCGCCCGCGGCCCCGCTGCCCCTCTCGCGCACCACCGGGACGGCGGCCCCGCGCGGTGCGATCGCCGGACAGGCGGCGGGCCGGGTCGCCGGCCTCGGCGTCGCGCGGCCCGCGATCCGGCCCGCGGCGCGGTCCTTCGCCGGCCCGGCCGCGTGGCCCGGACGCATCGTGCGGCCGGGCGTCACCGGGGCGGCGATCGCGCCCGCGGCCGCGCGGCGGACGGGTTGTCTCACCCGGCGCGCTCTCGGTCGGTTGCATCTCGCCGGCCGCAACTCCTTCGGCGGTTCGCGGCGGCGGCCGTCGCCGCCGGCGGCGCGGAAATTCACTCGTCGGCCGCGGCGCGCCAGCGGGACCGCCAGCTACGTGATCGCCCGCTGCGGGACCGCCTGCAGCCACATCGCCGGCATCGGTCGGCGGGCGTTCCGCCATCCCGGTTTGCATGCCCGGCGGACGCGGCAGCTGGCGCCGGCCGCGCACCGGCCGCCGCAGATGGAGCGTCGGCCGCTGGGCATCCCCATCGCCGGCAGCGATGTCCTCGGCAGAGCCGTCGCCTGCGGTATCAGCTGCCGCGACATCGATCGCCGCCAGCGCCGAACCCAAACCACCGGGGGCTGATGCCTGGGCACCGGGCGGCGGCCGCCGCCGCCGACGTCGCCGGCGATGCGGTCGATCGCCGGGGAGGCCGTCTTGCGGTACCGGAGCCGTTGCGGCAGGGCTGATGACTGGCACGCCGTCGGCTGGATCGCCGCCGGCCATATTACCGATTGCGGTATCGCCGATTTCCGCATTCCCGGCTGTTGCGCTGGCATCCGGAACGCTGGCATCCGGAACGCTGGCATCCGGAACGCTGGCATTCGGGGTGGCTGGATCCGTCCCGTCGTCGCGCGCCGCCACGTCATCCGCCGGAGCAGCGGCTGCCGCGCGTGTTGCAGTCGGGCCCTCGGCGAATTCGCGCGGCGGCCGACGCCGTCGGCGACGCCGGCGACGATGCGGCTCGCCGCCAAAGGCCCCCTCGCTTTGTAGATCCGGCTGGACTGCCGGCTCGGCAGCATTGTCCGATGCGGCCGCTGGCGGCTCCGCGGATGGGGCGGCAGCGGGCGCTTCGGCAGCGGGCGCTTCGGCAGAGGGCGCTTCGGCAGGGAGGTCCGCGTTGACCCGGTCGCTGTGCGGATCGTCGGCGGCAGAGGACATTGCGGCGTTTCCTCGGCAGGCATCTTGGCGCTCACGCAACTCGCGTGAGCCCGGTAATATCGGTCGTTGATCGATCCGGAGAAAGGGTGGCAATGTCAAGCGTGATCGGCGGGGCGATGCTGCCGCATGCACCGCAGTTCTTTACGATGCCGCAGACCGAGGACCGCGCGACGGTCGCCCGGGTCAAACAGACGGCGGCTGAAATCGGCACCCGACTAAAGGCGTTGGCCCCCGATCTGTGGATCATCTTTGCCAACGACCACGCCGAGCAGTTTTTTCACACCGCGGCGCCGCCGTTCACGGTCCATGTCGGCGCAGAGGCGAACGGCGTCTTTGCCGGGCGTGAATTTCATTGGCGGGTACCGGGCGAGATCGGCTTTGAGATCGTGCAGCAGATGTATGGCCAGGGTTTCGACCCGGCCTTTACCAGCGTCGCCAAGATCGATTATGCGCTTGGCATCCCGCTGACCCATCTCGGGGTGACCGACCCGGTCCTGCCGATCTATGTCAACGCCTATCTGCCGCCGCAGCCGACCATGGAGCGTTGCTACGGCTTTGGCCAGGCGCTGGCGCGGATCGTCGGGGCGCTGGGACTGAAGACGGCGGTGCTGGCGAGCGGTGGCATGTCGCATTATCCCGGCACCCAGCATTATACCGAGCCCGACCTCGCCTGGGACAAAAAGGCGCTCGAGCGGATCGCCACCGGCAATCT
Source organism: Allostellaceae bacterium (assembly GCA_035509615.1). Taxonomy (GTDB): domain Bacteria; phylum Pseudomonadota; class Alphaproteobacteria; order ATCC43930; family CGMCC-115725; genus AP-15. The sequence goes on from DATJLK010000024.1 coordinate 47,623, forward strand.
CAAATCGCTGGTCGGCTATGACGCGGCCGAACTTGATGCGGCCGGGAATGTCGAATTGCGCTGCTGGGCCTGCGCCGCCGGCATGCTCGGGGAGCGCAAGCCCGATATCGTTTCTATGGAGCCGAGCTGGCACCACAATTACGCTTCGCTCGGCTGGTTCAGCCCGGCGGCGCTGCCGCCCGCGCCGCACTACCCGTCGATCAAGCCCGAATTGGTCGAATTGACCGTCGCGATGCAAAAGCTCGCCCATGACGAGGCGAGCCGCGCCGGCTTTCTCGCCGATCGGAATGCCTATGCCGACCGCTTCCGGCTCAGCTCCGCGCAACGCGCGGCACTGCTTGCCCTCGACACCCGCGCCATGGTGGCGATGGGCATGCATCCGCTGGTGCCGTTTCTCGCACAGATGCAGATCATTCGGCAGCGGGACGGTTAGTCAACGCGGAACCGGTCTTTTGCAGGCGCACGCGCATCCTCGCCAAAACCAGGGCTGGACTCCAGCGCCGCCAAGTCCCGCCGTCAGCGACCGTGAGCATCAGCCATGGTCGTCTCTGGTGGGTCGCGAGCGCCCAGTCAGGCGGGTGAGAAAAACTTCGCGAGATAATCGGGCAGGCGCTGCGCCAGCTCGGTCCGGGCGCAGCGCAAGCCGACATAGCCGTCGGGGCGAATCAGATAGGCGATGTCGCCCGATCCGTAGCGTGCCACGGCTTCACCGGTCCGATCAAAGAAGTCGCCG
>DATJLK010000025.1:0-22178 GCA_035509615.1 Allostellaceae bacterium
TTTCATCGCCCATGCATCAGAGCCGTCTTCGACCAACCACGAACCCACGCCGCAAAAACACACCAAAAATTAAATAGCCCGTTTCCGCATTCAGCCAGGTTTAAAATGGTAAATTCGGGTAAAACCCGGTAAATCGCTATCAAACACCACCCGATCGCGCTATTACCAGCAGCAGAATGATAGATTTACCCGCTTTAACGAAGTCTTACTTAGTCTGAACGTATCAAGCGACAACATATAAAGAGGAAATCCGGCTGGGCGAGCTGCCCTGACCTGCCGGCTTTGGCGCGACATCTTAAACATTGCGAGGGATGGTCGACGATGGATTTATGCAACCGACGCTTTGAAGACAAAAACGACCCGGCTTGCGCCGGTGAGCAGCCGGGCGCCACGGAAATCGACGCGATCGAGCCTTCTTCGATCTACCGCGAGATCGAAGCAGAGATCCCGCGGTTGACGCGCTATGCGCGGTCGTTGACTCACAATCCGGCCGACGCCGAAGACCTCGTTCAGGAATCGCTGAGCCGAGCGCTCGCAAAAATCCATCTCTGGCAGGCTGGAACCGATCTGCGAGCCTGGCTCTTCACGATCATGCATCATCTGTTCATCAACGAGCGGCGCCGTGCATCGCACCACAACAAGGTTGCGCTTGGCGAGAGCGATCAATCCTGCGAGCCGCCTCAAGACAAGCATCTGGAACTGCGCGACCTCACCCGTGCCATTGCGGCGCTTTCCGGAGACCAGAGATCGGTCATCATGCTCGTCGCCGTAAACGAGATGCAGTACGAAGAAGCGGCATCGATGCTGAGCCTGCCGCTCGGAACCGTCCGCTCGCGACTGTCACGCGGCCGTGACAACCTGCGCCGGTTGACGGACCGTCTTGCCGCTTGAGTTTTCTTTACCCGAAAAAGCCTGCTGCTCGGCCAAAATGCCGGCAGATGACGAGAACGCCCGCGCCTTGGCGCCGGGCCAATAGGGCGGCACACCACCCTCGACACGACCGATGCCGCAGCGCCTTACCACCTGTGCAGCCAGTATGCGATCAGTCTCGATATCTCAGGGCGGAAAGGCGCTTGACGGTACCCCGGTCGACTACACCGGCCGCCGGGCACATTCGACAGCCGGTCTTTGATGTCAGCAGCTACCGGTCGATGCCGCCCATGCACAGGTATTTGACTTCGAGGTAGTCCTCGATCCCGTATTTCGAGCCCTCGCGGCCGATGCCGCTTTCCTTCATGCCGCCAAACGGGGCGATCTCGGTCGAGATGATGCCCTCGTTGATGCCGACGATGCCGTATTCGAGCGCCTCGGCAACGCGCCAGATGCGGCCGATATCGCGGCTGTAAAAATAGGCAGCGAGACCGAATTCGGTGTCGTTGGCCATGCTTATCGCCTCGGCCTCGGTCTTGAAGCGGTAGAGCGGTGCGACCGGGCCAAAGGTTTCCTCCCTGGTGATGACCATGTCGGTCGTCACATCGGTCAGCACGGTCGGCTCGAAAAAGCTGCCGCCCAAGGCGCTGCGCTTGCCGCCGATCACGACCTTTGCCCCTTTGTTGACAGCGTCGGCGATATGGGCCTCGACCTTTTCGACCGCCTTCATGTCGATCAGCGGACCGATCACGGCACCAGGTTCAAAGCCGGCCGCGACCTTCATCGCCCCGGCGGTCTCGGCCAGCTTTCTGGTAAAGGCATCATAGACCCCGTCCTGCACCAGGATGCGGTTGGCGCACACGCAGGTCTGGCCGGCGTTGCGATATTTCGAGGCGATCGCCCCCTTGACCGCCATCTCGATATCGGCGTCGTCAAAGACGATAAACGGGGCATTGCCACCGAGCTCGAGCGAGACCTTTTTGACGGTGCCGGCGCATTGCTCCATCAGCAATTTGCCGATCTCGGTCGAGCCGGTGAAAGTCAGCTTGCGGACGATCGGGTTCGAGGTCATCTCGCCGCCGATCTCCTGGGCGCCACCGGTTACGCACGAAAACACCCCCTTGGGCACGCCGGCGCGCTCGGCGAGTTCGCACAGCGCCAGCGCCGAATAGGGGGTGGCGGTGGCGGGTTTCAACACCATCGCGCAGCCTGCGGCGAGTGCCGGGCCGCATTTGCGGGTGATCATCGCCGCCGGAAAATTCCACGGCGTGATCGCCGCGCAGACGCCGATCGGCTCCTTGGTCACGACGATGCGCTTGTCGGCCATATGAGCCGGGATCGTGTCGCCGTAGATGCGCTTGCCCTCCTCGCCAAACCATTCGATAAAGGCTGCGGCATAGGCGATCTCGCCTTTCGACTCGGGCAAGGGCTTGCCCTGCTCGGCGGTCATCAAGGCAGCGAGATCCTCCTGGTTCGCCATCATCAGGTCGTACCAGCGGCGCAGGATTTGGGCGCGCTCCTTCGCGGTCCGCGCCCGCCATGCGGGCAACGCCCGGTCGGCGGCCTCGATCGCGCGGCGGGTCTCCTCGGCCCCCATTCGCGGCACCGTGCCGAGGGTCTCGCCGGTCGCCGGGTTGGTCACCGGGATTGTTCCGCGGTTCAGCGCGTCGACCCATTCGCCATCAACGTAGCATTGCTGGCGGAACAGCTTTGGATCGGAAAGCTTCATGGCGCATACCTCCCGTTTGCTATATAAGATAGGTACGGGCTAGGTGCAGGCTTGGCAAGCGTGACGACCCGGTTTGTGAGCACGCGCGGCGCCGTGGCCATGGCGCCGATGAACCGATGCGAATGGCAGACGCGATCCTCGCCGCGCATGGCGCGATCATCCTGTTCAATGTCTTTGGCCTGATCACGATCCCGATCGGGGCGGCCTGCGGCTGGCGCTTTGTGCGCATCCGCTGGTGGCGGATCCTGCATGTCCTGCTGCTGGCCGCGGTCGCCGCCCAGGCGCTCGCGGGGCGCGCCTGCATCCTGACCCTGTGGCAGGCGGCATTCGCCGGCGGCGCGGCCAATCCCCCGCCGCTGATCGCGCAATGGGTCAACAGGCTGATCTACTGGCCATTGCCGATCTGGGTGTTCGCGGTGCTTTACGTCATCGTTTTCGGTTATGCGCTCGCCTTGTTATGGCTCGTCCCGCTCGACCGCACCGCGTCTTTCGTGCGCGCCGCATCCGGATCGCGAAGAGACCGGGCGTCTGGCCGATACGGTCGACAGCAGCGGCGTTGAACCCGCTCGCCGGCTTTCCGCGGCGAGAGCATACTCGGCGGAGATGCATGTTGTGGAGGGCTGCAATTTGCTGAACGGTCGGCGGATCCTGTTGATCATTTCGGGCGGGATTGCCGCCTATAAGAGCCTCGACCTGATCCGCCGGCTGCGCGAGCGCGGGGCGGCTGTGCGCGCGGTGATGACCGCGGCCGCGGCACAGTTCGTCACCCCGCTATCGGTCGCCGCCCTCTGCGAAGACAAGGTCTACACCGAACTCTGGTCACTGACCGATGAGAGCGAGATGGGCCATATCCGGCTGTCGCGCGAGGCCGATCTGGTGGTCGTCGCCCCGGCGAGTGCCGATCTGATCGCGCGCATGGCGGCGGGGCTCGCCGACGATCTCGCAACAACAGTATTGCTTGCTAGCGACAAGCCGGTGCTGTTGGCGCCGACGATGAATTTGATGATGTGGGCCCATCCGGCGACCCAGGCCAATCTCGCGACCTTGGCGGCGCGCGGGGTTGTGCGCGTCGGTCCGGGTTCGGGCGAATTGGCCTGCGGCGAAGTCGGCTCCGGGCGCATGGCCGAGCCATTGGAGATCGTGGCGGCGATCGAGCGCATATTGCACGATGTCAACCGGCGGCTTGCCGGCCGGCGGGCCTTGGTGACATCCGGCCCGACCCGCGAGCCGATCGATCCGGTGCGCTATCTCTCGAACCATTCCTCGGGCAAACAGGGGCACGCGATTGCGGCCGCACTCGCCAAACTCGGCGCCGACACCGTGCTGGTCTCGGGGCCGACCCAGGAACCGACACCGCCCGGCGTGCAGATTATTGCGATCGAGACCGCTGCCGAGATGCTGAGCGCGTGCGAGGCGGCTCTGCCGGTCGATATCGCGGTGATGGCGGCGGCGGTGGCCGATTGGCGGGTCGAGAGCATCGCCGGGCACAAGCTCAAAAAAGACGGGAAAGGGCCGCCACTTTTGCGGCTGGCCGAAAATCCCGACATCCTCGCGACGATCTCGCAGCGCGCCAACGATCGGCCGGAACTGGTCATCGGCTTTGCCGCCGAGACCGACGATATTGTCGGCAACGCCCTGGCCAAGCGCGCCCGCAAACGCTGCGACTGGATCCTCGCCAATGATGTGTCACCGGGCAGCGGCACCTTTGGCGGTGACCGCAACACCATTCATCTGGTCGATGCCGGCGGGGTCGAGGACTGGCCGGTGATGACCAAGACCGAAGTCGCCGCGCGCCTTGCCGCACGCATCGCCGATCATCTGCCGGCCGGGCCGAGTCGGGGGTAAGGCCGGCGATGCGGATCGAATTGCAGATCCTCGACCCTCGCCTTTCAGGCTGGGGGTTTCCGTCGCGTGGCTCTCCCCTGGCGGCCGGGGTCGATCTGCACGCCTGCATCGACACCCTGCTGGTCCTCGAGCCGCAGGCGCCGCCGGTCTTGATCTCGGCCGGCATTGCCTTTCGCATCGGCGATCCCGAATGGTGCGCGCTGATCCTGCCGCGCTCCGGGCTCGGCCATCGCGCGGGCCTAGTGCTCGGCAATACCGTCGGGCTGATCGACGCCGATTATGAAGGTCCGTGCCAGATCTCGGCCTGGAACCGCAATCCACCGCAGAGCGGCAATGCGATCACGGTGCGCCCCGGCGATCGCATCGCGCAACTCGTCTTTATCCGTGCTGCCCAGCCCGAATTCGTCGTCGTCTCAAGTCTCGCGGCGAACCCGAGCCCGGAACACCGATCGCCGCGAGCACGTGGGGCCAGCGGTTTCGGTTCGACCGGCATCGCGGCGGCTTGTCCCGCCGCGTCGGCCGGCCGAGACTCACCCGCGGAACGGTAAACTCAACCTCTTCCAACCAGCTGCAAGGGCTCGTCATCCACAATCTACAGCGGCCCGCCATCTGCCGTGCTTGACTGACCGCTGATGAAGGGGCCGCTTTCAATCGAACCAACGGGTCCCAGAACCCGCTATTCGTCAAAGCGGCCCCGAAGGTTTTCGGCTATGTCGGTCAGACCGGGTAGGTCACGAAGCACTTTTCCGACGCGAAGATGTGCGTCTCGACATAGTCATGCACAACCGGGCGGCGGTCGAGCGCCTCCATCGCTCCCATCAGCGCGCACCAATTCAGCATTTCATGCTGGCCGGCCTGTTCCATCGCCGCCAACGGGCGTTGGCGCCAAATATCGTAATCGCGAGCCTCCAGCGCGTTGAACAGCAGCCGATCGGCCTTGTGGTCGGGCCACAGATAGCCGTTGGTCGGCGACAGGAAGCAATGCGACCAGCTCGACGAGGCGATCACCGCGACCCGCCACGGCGATTGTGCGAGGGTTTCGGCGACGGCGCGGCCCACCTCCATGCAGCGCCATGGATGCGGCGAGGGCGGGTCGCCGGCGATCGACGGGTCGCGCGGCGGGATGAACAGCGCCGCGGTGCCGCCTTTGGCATGCAACAGATTGCTGCCATAGCAATTGATCGCGAACGGCAGCACCGGATAGGGGAAGCCTTTGCGGTCCCAGTCGAGATAGAGGAAGGTGTTGGTAAAGGCATGCGCCAGCGGGTGGTGCAGCGGCTTATAGGCATAGGCCATGTCGATGCCGCGTTCGATCAGCCCGGTGGCGAGATATTTGGCGGCTTCACGGTGACCGTGCAGCTTCAATTGCCAGTCGCCGGGCTCGTCCCAGCGGTTGGTGCGGCCGCCATTGCCGTTTTTCCACGGCTGAACCGCGAAATCGTCATCATAGCCGAGCAGGCAAAAAGCCGGAATGATGTCTTCGCGGAAATTCTCGTATTGGTCGTCGCCCCACACCACGACAAAATCCGGATTGAACTCGTCGAGCGATTTGCGCACCGCGCGAAAACCTTGCGCCAGCCGCGCGCTGTAGCGCTGGGCCGACGAAAAACCTTCGTCATTGCCGAGCTCGGCGACCAGCTCGGCCGGCCAGTTGGCCGGGTTCTTATAGTGCTCCGGCACATTGGGGGCGGTCAAAAGACGGTGAAACAACCCCGGCAACTGCTCGTCGGGGACCGTCAGCCCGGGATAGTGGGTGCAGCCTAGACCGAGAACCTCTCCCATTTTCCTGCTCCTCCCTGGAGAAAGCGCGACGCCGCGACCGGCGCGGCGATGCGAAACGGCCCCAATCCTATCCGATATCACGCAATGCGAGCAGGAATATTAGCGGCGGACCGTCACCCTCCTCGCTCCGCTCGGCACCCCCTGCGCGTTGGAGATGCGCGCCCGATCGCCGGTGGCAGAGGGCGCATCTGCGGGCGGGCGAGGGCAATGCGCGGCATCAACCATCCGATCCTGATCGCCAGCGAGCCTCAGTCCGCCACCACCTGAAATTCTCAAACCCGTCTTTTGTCGAGCAGCTCGGCGACAAAGGCGGCGAGATTGCCACCGTGAAAAATATGCCCGGTGATGCCGGCGGCGGCCGCGGCCGCGCAGTCGGACGGCTTGTCGCCGATCAGAAAGCTCGCCTGTTTGTCAACCGGCCAGCACCGCAACAAATCTTCAATCATCCCCGGCGCCGGTTTGCGCCAGCGGCTCGCACGGCGGTATTCGGCCAGAGCAGCTTGCGGGTGAAACGGGCAATAGCGGATGTCGTCGATATGGGCGCCGGCCGCGGCGAGTTCGGCGACAATCGCTGCGTGCAGTCGGCGAACGTCGTCCTCCGAATAAAAGCCGTGCCCGACCCCGGCCTGATTGGTCACGAGAAAAACCAGGAAGCCGGCATCGTTCAGCGCTTTGATCGCCGCCGGGGCACCGTCAATCCAGCGCCAGCGCTCGCGCGATCCGATGTATCCATCGTCGTGATTCAGCACCCCGTCGCGATCGAGAAAAGCAGCGGGGCGCCGCTCCGTTTCGCTGCGCTCGACCGGAACCCGACCAATCGGGCCGGACATCGATCAGCCGCGGCGTGGAAACAGGCGCTCTTCGACGAGACCGCAGATGATGTGCCCGGCGATCATGTGAACCTGCTGGATCAGCGGCGTCGAATCGGATGGCGCCGACACGCAGATGTCGCAGTGCCGGCGCATTTCGCCACCGCTTCGGCCGGTAAACCCGACGACGGTAAGCCGCCTGTCGCGCGCGGCCTCGATCGCGCGCAGGATGTTGCGCGATCGACCGGAGGTTGATAGCGCAACAAACACGTCCCCCGGATTGCCGAGTCCGCGGATCTGGCGTTCGAAAACCGCTTCGTACCCGTAATCATTGCCGATCGCGGTCAGGACCGAGCTGTCAGTGGTCAGCGCCAGCGCTGCGATCGGGTCACGATCGTAGGCGAACCTCGCCAGGAACTCGCCGGCGAGGTGCTGAGCATCGCCGGCGCTGCCGCCATTGCCCGCCAACAGCAGTTTGTGGCCGCTCGCAAGCGCGTTCACGGTCACTTCGGCAGCAGCGGCGACGGCCGCGACAAAGGCAGGATCGTCAATCGCCGCCTGCACGACATCGCGGGACTGGCCCAAATATTCGCGAATCTCGTTCATCGCCGCTGATCAATCCTTTGCGAAGGCCGTGTCAACCGCTTTGACCCCCAACCTCCCCCGCATGTGGGGCAGGGGATGGGAGGAAACGGTTCCGCCACCGACGGGCACCGCAATTGCCGCCGCTACCCGCCCGGCGCCTCAGTGCAATTCGGCAAGACCCATCGCGTCGCCAAAACGACGCGCGGCTTCGAAGGTGTCGCCATATTTGCGATGGCCGGCAGAGATGTGGGCGCAGGCGAGCAACAGCCGGTCACGGTCGGCCGACCGGTTCTTGGCATAGTCCTGCAACAGGCATTGGGGGATTTCCTGATTATGCGGATCGTTGCCGAACCGCGACGCCATCAGCGCCAGCCGTTGAACCAGCGGCGAACGGTCGGCGCCACTCTCGAGATAGGCCTTGGTCCAGGCGACCGATTGGGTCGGGTCAAAGGCCGTCATCGCCTCTTCAAGACGATCGATGATCTGGGCGCCGGTCAGCCGGTCGGCGCTGCCGGGCACACTGACCGGCTCGATCTTGGCCCAGCCCATATGCTTCTGGTTCCACGCCGCCTGGTTGACCATCGACCCCGCAACATAAAGCAGCTTCAGCCGTTGCGGATGCTCAAAATTGTCATAGAACCAGCCAAGCGTGTTGCAATATTCGTAAGTGTGCTGCGGCATCGAAAACGCGTTTGGCCGGTCGGTTTCGAGGACGACCTGCGCCGCCGCCAATTGGATCGCGTCGACGATGCTCCGCGGCGAAGTCCCGGCCAGCAGTAGCTGACTGATCTTCTCGATATAGGCGGGTTCGTGCTGGCGGATCAGCGCGTCGACGAGTTCCGCCGTCTCGGCTTCGCCGAGCATCGCGGTATTGCCGAGCAGAGCCCGCTCGCGCTCGGTCGTGCCGCCTTGCGGCACCGCATGAACCTCAGCGCCTTCGATAAACATCGTGATGACGTTGCACGCCATTTCATAGACCGAATGCCAGCGCGGCCCGACCGCGATATCGAGAGCGCCGGCATAGATCACGTCATGCGCCCGCTCCCAGCCGATGGCATTGCCCAGTTCGACCACTGAGCGCGCGCGGTAGGCCTTGTGTCCGGTCGTATACGAGCGGTTGTACAGCATGCGATCCTGAACATCGATCAGCCCGGCAAAGACCAGTTGCGCCAGCACCTCCTGGCGATGCTCCGTCTCCTCGATCAGCCCGAGAAAGACCCGGTAGGCGTCAACGACCTCGCCGCGTTCGACCAGGGTCAGCCAATGGTTGAGGCGCTCGCCGAGCGGGCCGGGCTGTTTCAGCGGTTCCTGATCGGGCCAATAAACCGCCGGCGCCGGCGGCGTCGTGTTCGGCATTTTGTAGCCGCGGGTTGCGTAATGGCCCGGCGCCTTGAGGATCTTCTGGTTCCAGATGTCGAGCCCCGAGGGGATGTACCAAATGGTTTGCGCAAGCGGCAGTGCCGCCAGCTTTTCCGGCAGCATCGACTGCAGATTGACCGCGGCGCGCGCCGACAGCAGACAATGATCGTTGTTGACAAAGTTGGGAAAGCCGTCGTCGATGCGCTGATGATATGGGACGTGGGTGTAGGGGGCATGAATGCGCACCGCCTCGGCCATGATTTCCGGCAATGGGCGGCCGTGGCGCAGTAGTTCGTAATAGACCCGGCTGCCGCCGATCTGATCGCGGGCGAGTAGCCGATCCTCGAGTTCGTTGTAGAGGCGTTGGGTTTCTTGATCTCGGGTTGCAGTCGGCATAGTGGCGTCGCTCCTCGAAGCCGGACGAGTAATAGCGGAGTGTAGGCTGTTGCTGCCGAGCGCGGCAACGTCTGTGGCTTTCGCCGCCCGGCCTCAAGGGATTGGCAGCCATGCAGCGACGTCTGAGCCGCCACTGCGGCGGCGGGGCTCTTTTATGAACCCGATTGGTTTATCGTCAACAGCTGGCCGTTGGGGACAAACGGAATCGAGCCGCGAGCCCTCGAACGATACAACTATCGCTCGGCGATAACCGCCCGCTCGAGACCAAATGCCCCCGCGCGGGGGGTGCGGCGATCGTTGTCAAGATCGCTGGAATTCGGCGTAGGCGGCCGGCAGCAGGCGCGAGAGGCGCTCGGCCCAGCTGGCTTGCCCGGCGGAATCGGCAATCAGATCCTGGCGGATCTCGATCTCGACATGCGGCAGGCCACGGCGCTCGCCATGGACCGGGACGCTGTAGTCGGAGAGGTCGGTGACCCGGTACGGTTCGTTTTCGCCAACGACGAGATCACCCTCGGCCCGCAGCAGGTCCAAGAGCGGATGGGCGAGGCGAGCGTCGCGGTTGAACAGCACGCCGACATGCCACGGCCGCGTCACCCCCCGGAAAACCGGCGTGAAGCTGTGCAATGCGATCAGCGCCACTGTGCCGCCCGCTTCCTGCCGCCGGTCGAGGGCCGCGGCAATGCGGTCATGATAGGGGCGGAAGATCGCATCCCGGCGGGCGGCGCGGTCGGTTTTGGCAAGGTTGCGGTTGCCGGGAATCGCGGTGTCTTCGCTGATCTCGGGGATCGAACTCGGCACCGAGGGATCGCGGTTGCAGTCGATAACCAACCGCGAATAGGTCTGGATGATAAGGGCGGCGTCCAACGCGGCCGACAACCGGCGGCCGACCTCGGCGATACCGATATCCCAGGCGATGTGGCGATAGGTGTCCGGCTCCTCGAGCCCGAGCCGCCCGAGCTGCCGCGGGATTATCCGCCCACCATGATCGCAGGCGAGGAAGAAGACCGAAGCGCCGTATTCGTTGACCAATGTGACGGGATCCGGGTCACCCGCATCGAGCAACCGGGCGGTCAGCAACTGGGCGGTCATGGTTGGCCGCCCGCGTCGCCGTTCCGGGATGCTGCTCGCCAGCAGCAGATCCTGAAACCATGCGTCGCCGCTTTACGAGCACAGGCGACCGTCCTGGGTCCGGGTTCCGGGTCCCCGGATGGGCCGCGCCCCGGAACGACAATCACTTTACACATTGGCTCAATAGATCTCGGCATAGTGGGCGCAGAGTTGGTCGGGGGAGAGTTCGGCCACCTTTTCCGCCTCGATCCGTTTGAAACGCAGATAGGCGTCAAGATGGGTCGGGCCGAACCAGCGCCGCGTCGCCTCGCTGGCGGCCAGGAGATCGAGGGCGGCGCCGAGCGATGCTGGCAGCGACTGGGGCGCTACGGTCGGACCCGGCAATGGCAGCGACCGGCCGATGCCGTCGGCACCCGCGAAAATCACCGCGCCCAGCGCTAGATAAGGGCTCGCCGCGGCGTCGCAGGCGCGGAATTCGATATTGAACTGCCGCGCGGTTTCCGATGGGCTCCCGGCGGCAAAGACCGGGCAGACGCGCAGGCAAGCGCCGCGGTCCTGGTGCATCAGGTCGATCGCCGTCGGCGCCCAGCGATTTGGCACAAGCCGCAGATACGAGACTGGTGACGGTGCTGTGAGCGCGCAGATGGCGGGCATGTGATGCAAAACGCCGGCACAGAAATGCTGGGCGGCTTTGCTCAGATCCATCGTCTCACCGCGCTGATAGGTGGCCGGCCGGCCGGCACCGTCCCACAGGCTCAGATGGATGTGCACGCCACTGCCGACACCCTCGGGATCGGGTTTGGGCGAGAAGACCGCACGATGGCCCAGACGATATGCGGCGGCGCGCGCCATTTCACGGGTGATTACCGCGTGATCGGCGGCAGTCGGGGCCGGTTGCGGTGCGACCGTCACCTCGAACTGGCGCGCCCCGTATTCCGCGAGAAAACTGTCCGGGATCGGACCCGCGACGCGCAAGGCGGCGATAAACGCCTCGCCAAAGCTGCCCTGGCGGCGAAACGCGCCGAGCGCATAGGCGTCGCCCGGCCGCTCATCGGTACCGGTGTACAGGAATTCATGCTCGAACGCGGCGACAACGCTTAGCCCAGCCTGTTCTTCGAGCTGGCGCACCGCGCGGCGCAGAAAATCACGCGGGCAGCATTCCCAGGGTTTGCCGTCGGTCGTGCAGATGTCGCCCAGAAAGAAATGCTCGACCGCCGAGCCATCGGCGAAATCGACCCGCACCTCGGCCGAGGGATCGGGAACGATCATCAGATCGCCGGCGGTGCCAAACGGCGTATCCCAGATCGGCCCGGCCGGAGACATCATCAGATTGCTGCCGGTCCAGCCGACGCCCTTTCTGAGCCGGCCCGGCAATTCGCGCGCCGGAAACCCCTTGCCGCGGACATGCCCCGAAATGTCGCAGGTCGCGACAAACACCAGTTCTTCGCGGATCATCTACGGGTATGCCCGGGCAAGTGAGCGAGGCAAAACCGGGGAGCGAGGCAAAACCGGCATGCGAGTGCCGCCGCCGGTTCGCCGGGGTCGATGCCGCAATCCACCAAAAACATAAAGACGCCGACCTGCATCCCCGTTTCCTCTCCCGCATCCGAGGAAGATGCCGTTAGGATGGCAGAACTCGCAATGTCAGGCCATCGGAGAAAGCCATGGCGATCGCATCCGTTCGCGGCGTCGACATCAATTATCAGGTGCTTGGCGAGCGCGGCCCGTGGGTGGCTCTGCAGCCCGGCGGCCGCAGGGCCCTTGCCGGCGTTAGATCGCTCGGCGAAAAACTCGCCGAAGCCGGCAACCGGGTGCTGATCTATGATCGCCGCAACTGCGGCGCTTCGGGGGTCGCGTTCGAGGGCGATTCGGAAAATGCGGTCTGGGTCGAGGATCTGCGCGAGCTGCTGAGGCAGCTCGACGCGCTGCCGGCCTATATCGGCGGCAGTTCCTCGGGCTGCCGGCTCGCCCTGTTGTTGGCGTTGCGGCATCCGGCGGCGGTGCGCGGGCTGCTGTTGTGGCGCGTCACCGGCGGACGTTACGCGGCCGAGCGTCTCGCCCAGAACTATTATGCCCAGTACATCGACCTGGCGCGGCAGGGCGGCATGGCGGCGGTGTGCGACAGCGAACATTTCGCCGAGGTCATCGCCGCCAACCCCGCCAATCGCGCCCGGCTGATGAGCCTCGAGACCGGAAATTTCATCGCCTTGATGGAGCGTTGGCGGCTGAGCTTCAATGACGGCGCGGATCATCCGGTGATCGGTCTCAGCCCGGCCGAACTGCGCACGATGACGATGCCGGCCTGCGTCGTTCCCGGCAATGACCGGGTGCATCCACGCGGCCCCGGACAGACGGCGCATCGGCTCTTATCCAACGCCGAGTACCACGAAGTCCTGACCGAAGACCGCCCCGACCAGGACGTCGCGACCGAAGACTGGGAGAAAAAAGAGGGCCTGCTGGCAGCGATCTTTATCGACTTCATCCGCCGTCGCGAGCACCGGACCTGATCCGACGCCAAGGGTGGCGTTCCCGACAAGCCCGCGAGCGGCCGCTGCTTTTCGTCGTTCCCGGTGATCAAACTGCAACTCTCTTACGTTAGGCTATTCGATGGCAGCGTCAGGGAGAGCGATGATGGCCAATCCGTTTGTGCATGTCGAACTCAGCACCACCGACATCGACAAGGCGAAATCGTTCTATCGGTCGCTGTTCGCGTGGCAACTCAACGATGCCGATATCGGCGGCGGCATGACTTACACGTTGATCCATGTCGGTGAGGGCACTGGCGGCGGCATGATGAAGCATCCAGTGCCGGGAGCGCCTTCGGCATGGCTGCCCTATGTCCAGGTCGACGATCTCAGAGCGGCGACGGACAAGGCGAAATCGCTCGGCGCTACGATCATGCGCGATGTCACGCCGGTCATGGACGAGGGTGCGTTTTCGATCATCGTCGACCCGACCGGCGCGATGCTTGGGCTCTGGGAGCAAAAGAAGCACTGACGCTGTCGCCGGGCCGCCCGCCATGCGTCGACCTGACAGGATCAGGCTGTAGCGCAGACGAGGTGAGGCCGGCAGGGGCACACGCGCCGCTTTTGATGCCGACGATGTCCGGCGCCGGTGATGCGGCGCAGAGCGCGGCCCGAGGCCAGGTTCCGGCGTCAGAATGCGAGGTGGGCCCGGCGTCGCGGCGTGTGGTTTCCGGCAACTCGTCCCCCCTCCCCTGCCCGCTTGCGCGGTGAGGGGACAGGGATAACCTGAAAAAGCGGGGGGTGGCCGGGACCGGTCGGCCACCCGTGGTCGGGAATTATTCCGCGGGGGCGGGCTCCTTGACCCCGAAGCTCGGCGTGTCGGTACGGTCGAGGAGCGCTTCGGGACCTTCATTCGGCAGGTTTTCGAGCCAGTTGATGCCGGCATCGATGTCGTTTTCCCACATCTCGCGCGGCATCTCGTACAGAAACTCCACGCCGTAACCATTGGGGTCGTTGATGTAGACGCTGTGGGTCACCCCGTGATTGACCCGCCAGTTGAACTTGACCCCGCGGCTTTGCAGAAACTTGAGCTGCCTCAGCCATGCTTCACGGTTTGGCATCGTCAGCGCCACATGGTTGATCGCACACTGGCCGTTCGCCAACACCCAGTCGGCGGGCGGCGGCAGGTTCGGGCTCTCGACCAAAGCCACGGTGTGATGGGTCAGCTGGCCGTCATTGACGGCGCTGTAAAACCGCATCTTGGGCGGGTTTGGCCGACCGGGTTTCGGGTGCAACTCCCCGACCTGCTTGAAACCGACGATCTCGGTCCAGAATTGGTGCGACTCGTCGATGTCGCGGACATTAAGCACGAGATGATTGATTCCGGACGGGCTGACCGCCTCGGCCGGAGTTTCGATATTGGTATCCGTCATCCTCACCTCCCAATCGTATTGCTGTCAGTTACGCCGGTTCGCCCGATGGTTCAAGCGCGGCACCGCGTTCCTGATGGCCCGGTTAGCGTGGCCCGACGCGGATGGCAAACGGACATCGGCCGCACCAATCAGCCAGCCAGACCTGCTCGATGCCGGCCGCCAACGGCGCGGCAAGATGGATCGCCAACCGGCCTGCCGGCCGCGGTGGCGGCGCCGCCACCTGTCCGATCCCGGTTCTGGTCGACGATCGCGCGGATCGGCGGCGGCACTGCGGTCATGATGCCGGCACGCGTCAACTGCGGATTTACAAATCCTGCTTGAGCCGGCTCGACAGCAACTCGCCGCGCTGTTCGAGGACCGGATAGGCGGCGGCCGCGACATGCGCATTGATCCGCTTGAGATCTCGCAGCATGTCGAGATGGAGCGCGCTGGTCTCCACACTCTCGACCCGGCCGGCGCGGATACGTGCAAAATGCGCTCCGGTCGCCCGCGTCTCGAGATCGCGGAACACCTCCTTTTCACCGAGCAGCTCGCGGGCGGCGCGGACGTCGCCGGTCATGAACACCGCCGCCGCAGTGCGCACATTGGATGCAAGACGGCAGAGCATCTCGCGGATCTCGGCGGTCCCCTCGGTCGAAAACGACAGATTGCGCCTGGCCCGCTTGGCGAGATTGGCCGCAACACCCCGTTCGACGATGTCGCCGGCATGTTCAAGATTGGTGATGAAGGCCAGTATCTCGGACAATCGGCGGTCGTCCTCGGCGTCGAGCAATTCGATATCGAGCGCGGTCAGATAGGCCTTGATGGCGCTGTTGAGCCGGTCGAGCACGTCGTCGAGCCGCTTGGTCTCGGCAATGCGCTTGCGGTCGCCGTGATCGAGCGCCTCGAGTGCCGCATTGAGCATGGTTTCGAGGACATCGGCCATGCGCAAGGCCTCGCGCGAAGCGGCGGCGAGGGCCACGGCGGGGATCTCCAGAGCGGCGTGGTCGAGGTAGACCGGTCGGGACGGGTCGATCGGAGCAACACGCGCCGGCAACATCCATCTCAGCAGGCGGGCGAGCGGCGCCAGGACCGGGAAGAACAGCGCCGCCATGACCAGATTGAACAGTGTGTGGTAATCGGCGACCGCGCGATAGACGTTCGGCTCGAACGAAACCAGCCACGGGCCGGTCAGATTGAGCAATACCAGCCCAAGAACACAGCCGACGGCGCGGTTGAGCAGATTGCCGATCGGCAGCCGCCTGGCCGCCGGATCCTCAGTCGACCCGGCCTCGAACAGCGGGTTCAACGCGGTGCCGAGATTGGCGCCAAGGACCAGAGCGAAGGCGGCCTGCGGTGGGACTACCCCCTGCGCGGCAAACGACATGGTCAGCAGCACGACGGCGACGCTCGAATGCGCCGCCCAGGTTATGGCCGCCCCGACGATAACATCGATGACCGGCACCGTTGCAACGGCGCCAAGCAGCAGCCGCAGGCTGGGGACATCCTCGTACGGCGTCAGGATCGCAAGAAGTTGCGTCAGCGCGATCAAGATCAGCCCGAGGCCGATCCCGACGCGGCCGAGATCGTGGGTACGGGTGACCCCGCCGCGGCGGAACATCATCACCCCGATCAGGATGAAGAGCGGCGCCACCCGCGAGATGTCGAACGACAACACCTGTACGATCAGGGTTGTACCGACATTGGCGCCGAGCATCGCGGCGAGCCCGGGGACAAGATCGACCAGCCCGCCGGCGGCAAACCCGGTCACCATCAGCCCCGTCGCGGTGCTGCTCTGTAACACCGCGGTGATCCCCAACCCGGCGAGAAATGCCTTGATGCGGCTGCCGAGTGCGGCGCCGAGGACGCGCCGCAGGTTTGGCCCGAAGGCGCGCTGGATCCCGCTCTGGACCATATGCACGCCCCACAGCAGCAGCGCGATCGATCCAGCGAGGTCGATCAGAGTCAGGGCAGCATCCATGATTGCCTCCCCGTCCGGCGATCCGTTCGGAATGGTAATGCCAACCCCCGCATTAGGTCAGGCTCGTCGGGAAATGCAACAAGGCGGCGCGGTTGTCAGCCATCCCGCGATGCCGGTTCGGTCGAACACATCAAGCTCCATCACGGCGGTTGGTTCTGTGCGCGTGCGAGCCCGCCGATCATGAGTTTGACCAGATCTCGGGTTTGACCAGATCTCGCCGGCAAACCGGCATTGCACGGTTTCAGCGATCGCGGCCGGATCGTCGCCGCGGTTAGCGGCGCGCCCACCGGTCTTGTCTCGCCACTAGCCGTTTTCTGATCTGCGGCGGGGTCGGGCAACAGCAAGTTGCGCATAGCAGATACGAATCATTCGCATTCGCATTGTGATTGCGACTGAGTTGCACTCGCGGACGCAAAACAATGGGGGACAGCCTGACCCGTGCCAATAGCCCGACCCACCCCAGCAGCCCGACCCGCGCCAGCGCCCGCGCCATTAGCGCTGCAACCCGCACTCCGCCGCAGCCTGCCGCGGCTCACCCGCCTGTCGGCCGCCATTACGGTCGCCGCAATGTCGGTGACAACGGCCGCGGCCGCACCGCCGCCGTTGCTGGTCCCGGGCGGCGCCGAAAGTCTTCAGCCGACGCCGGGGGGAGGGTTTGAACCTTTCGGGTTTCTGACCGGCATCCAGAAAAGCGGCAATCTGCTGGGCGACATGTGGGGGCTGCGCCCGCTGCTATATCGATACGGCATCTCGCTGGCTGTATCGGAAACCAGCGAAGTGCTGGGCAATGTGACCGGCGGCGTCAGGCAAGGCTTCGAATATGACGGCCTGACGCAGATGGCGGTCCAGCTCGACACGCAACAGGCGTTTGGCTGGTATGGCGGCACGTTTCGCGCCAGCGCGTTGCAGGTCCATGGCCGCAATCTGAGCACAGACAACCTGTTGAGCCTGCAAACCGCGAGCGGCATCGAAGCCGATGACGGAGCCCGGCTATGGGAACTCTGGTACCAGCAGAAATTCCTCAATGAGGATCGGGCCGATGTGAAGATCGGTCAGATGAGCCTCGATCAGGAGTTCATCGTCAGCCAGAACGCGCTGGTGTTCGTCAATACGATGTTCGGCTGGCCGCTGGTGCCGTCGGACGATCTGCCGGGCGGCGGGCCGGCCTATCCGCTGTCGGCGCTGGGCGTGCGGCTGCGGGTGCGACCGACCGACTCGCTGACCGGGCTGCTGGCGGTCACCAATGGCAATCCCGCACCCAACAATCTCGGCGACCCGCAAGTCGAAAACCCGTCGGGCACCAGCTTCCCGTTGAATGGCGGGGCGCTCGTCATCGGCGAATTGCAATACGCCTACCCGGCGCTGGGGGCGATGGTCGCCACCGGCCAAGGGGAGGTGCATCCGGGCACAATCAAGGTCGGGTTCTGGTACAACAGCGAAGCCTTCGACGATCTGGAATTCGATAATACCGGCCTGTCTCTCGCCAATCCGGCGAGCACCGGATTGCCGCTGCAGCATCACGGCGATTATAGCCTCTATGGCGTCATCGACCAGGTGGTCGGGCAAACCCCGGCGGGTGGTACGCTGAATTTTTTCACCCGGGTGATGGGAACACCGCAAGGCGACCGCAACCCGATCATCTTTGCCCTGAACACCGGCCTCACCCTGCATGGGCCGTTTGCCAGCCGCGACAACGACACTGCCGGTGTCGCCGTCGAATACGGCCGGGTCAGCGGCTCGCAGGCGGCGCTCGACCAGCAGACGGCATCCTTCACCGGCAGTTTTGTCCCGGTGCAGACCGGCGAGACCGTCATCGAACTGACTTATCAATACCAGCTGGCGCCAGCGGTCCAGCTGCAGCCGGACTTCCAATACACCTTCAATCCGGGTGGCGGCATCCTCAACCCAAACATGCCGACCGAGACCATCAAGAACGAGGCGGTGCTGGGAGTGCGGGTCAACCTGACCTTCTGACCGGCGGGACCAGCCATGCAAGTCCGCTGGCGATGGCGCCTTGACAGCCGCCACGGCGGGCCGGTAACTAGGATTGCGACTTATTCGCAGCACGTCCAGCTTTATCGCAGCACCTCGAGCTTTCACAAGGGGCAGCACTGATGACACGCCGTATGGCCGGTTGTTCTGCAAAATCGATTGCCTTGCTGGCGGCGGGGCTGACGGCGGGGCTGGCGGCGGGGCTAGCCGCCACCGCGCTGTTTGCCGGTTTCGCCCGGGCAGCCGCACCCCCCGGCATGCTGAGCACGATCCACCGCCATGTCATCCAGACCACGACGATCACCGACAATGGCGATCTCAACCCCTACGCGGTCGTCGTCGCCCCGGTGGCCGCCGGCAAGATCCGCAAAGACGATGTGCTCGTCGACAATTTCAATGACCTGTCCAATCTGCAAGGCCGCGGCACGACGATCATCAGCTACGATCCGGCGACCCGAAAGCCTGTGCTGTTTGCCCAATTGCCGCGCAATCTGGCGCAATGCCCCGGTGGTGTCGGACTGACGACGGCGATGACGATGCTGAGGACCGGCTGGGTCATTGTCGGCAGCACGCCGAGCCGCGACGGGACGACCGCCACCAAGGGCGATGGCTGTCTTTTGGTGCTCGATCCCAATGGCCGTCTCGCCGCGGTCTGGAGCGGCCCGAACATCAACGATCCGTGGGGCAATATCGCGACCGTCGATCACGGCTCGACCGCGATGCTGTTTGTCAGCATGGCCGGGTTCGGGGTCCCCGGTCCGCAGGTGCATGACGCCAGCGGCGCCTCGGTGATCGTCAACAAGGCGATCGTGTTGCGGCTCGATCTTTCCATCCCGCCCGGCCAGCCGCCGCAGATCGTGCGCGAAACCGTTGTCGCCAACGGATTTGGCGAGCAGGCCGACAAGGACGTTTTTCTGATCGGTCCGACCGGCCTGGCGTTGGGTCCGGACAATACGCTTTACGTGTCGGACGCGATCGGCAACCGCATCGTCGCGATCCCCGATGCGACGATGCGCACCGCCAGCGCCGGCACCGGCCGCACGGTAACCCAGGATGGTCTGCTGAAGCGGCCGCTCGCCCTGGTCATGACTCCGGAGGGCCATCTGCTCGCCTGCAACGCCCAAAACGGACAGATCGTTGAGATCGATCCGGGCACCGGTCGGCAGCTCTACGCCCAGTGGATCGACACCAATCAGGCGCAGTCGCCGCCGGGTAGCGGCGATCTGTTCGGCCTGGCGCTGACGCCCGACGGCAGGGGGTTCTATTACGTCGAAGACGACATGAACACCTTGGTAGAGGGGACGCGATGAGCATTTCCGGTCGCGGCCGGGCCGGCCCGACCCGGCGCGGTCTGGTTCGGGCGGCGGCGGGGATCGCCGCGGCGGGCTCAGCGCTGACGGTCGCCGATGTTGCCGGGGCGGTGGTCGAAGCCAGGACCGGCGGCGGCACCGGCGGCGAACAGCCATGCGAGCCGTTCTGGGGCGAGCATCAGAGCGGGATCACGACGCCCGCGCAGGGCCACAGCTATTTTGCCGCGCTCGATCTGCAGACCGCCAGGCGCGAGGATGTCGTCAAGATGTTGCGGGCGTGGACGGTGGCCGCCGCCCACCTGACCGCCGGGCAAACCGCAGCACCGATCGGGCGGGATATGACCATTCCCGGCCCCGACACCGGGGAAGCGCTCGGCCTGCCGCCGGCGCGGCTGACGGTGACGTTCGGGTTTGGCGCCGGGCTGTTCATCAAGGATGGCAAGGACCGTTACGGTCTGGCGGCACAGCGCCCGCCGGCGCTGGTCGATCTGCCGCGGTTCAACGGCGACCAGCTGATCGCGACCCGCACCGGCGGCGATCTGTCGCTGCAGGCCTGCGCCGACGATCCGCAAGTGGCGTTTCACGCGGTGCGGCAGCTGGCCCGGCTGGCCGAAGGCACGGCGGCGGTGCGCTGGGCGCAGGCCGGGTACACGACCCAGCCCGACAGCCAAGGCACGCCGCGCAATCTGATGGGGTTCAAGGATGGAACCAGCAACCCCGCGGTGGCCGACCCGGCGGCGATGGCCCGGTTTGTCTGGGTCGGCGAGGAGGGGCCCGACTGGATGAAGGGCGGCAGCTACGTCGTGGCCCGCCGGATCCGCATTGCCCTTGAGCATTGGGACCGGATGAAGATCGCGTTTCAGGAGCAGACCTTTGGCCGGCACAAATATTCGGGCGCCCCGCTCGGCGGCAAGAGCGAGTTCGATCCGCTCGACCTCAATGCCAACGACAAGGACGGCAACCCGGTGATCCCGGACAGCGCGCATGTCCGGCTCGCCGCCGCCGCGAGCAATGACGGCGCGCAGATCCTGCGGCGGCCTTATTCCTACAATGACGGGGTCGATTTCACCGCCGAGCGCTGGCCGCCCTGGCGCCAGGGCATGGAATACGATGCCGGGCTGTTTTTCATCTGCTACCAGCGCGATCCGCGCACCGGCTTTATCAAGATCTTTGACAACATGGCCAAACTCGACATGCTGAACCAGTTCGTCACCCATACCGGCGGCGGTCTCTTCGCCTGCCCCGGCGGCGTCGCCAAGGCCGAGTTTATCGGCCAGCGATTGTTCGAATCCGGCTGAGCCGACGGGGATGCGTCCGGCAAGGGGATTCTGATGACGACAATCATCCTGACCCGTCATGGCCATGTTGAGGGGATCAGTCCGGAGCGATTTCGCGGACGCACCGATCTGCCGCTGACCCGGCTGGGCGAGCTGCAGGCGATGGCGGTCGCCGCCCGTGTCGCCTCAGCGTGGAAGCCGGGCCGCATCTACAGCAGCCCGCTGCGCCGCTGCCTGGCGACGGCGCAGACCATCGCCCAGGCATGTGGAGCTGCGAGCGAGGCGCTCGATGATTTGACCGATATCGACTATGGCGCGTGGCAATGGCAGACGACGCAAGAGGTCAGAGCCGCGTCGCCAGATCTTCTGGCGCTTTGGTACAGCGCGCCGCACCTGCTGCGCTTTCCGGGCGGCGATTCATTGCAGGATCTGGTGGCGCGAACCGCCAACGCGCTGCGATTTGTCATCGGCCGCCACCCCGGAGCAACTGACACGGTCGTCCTCGTCGGCCATGACAGCGTCAACCGCGCCTTGCTCTTGCAACTGCTCGATCAGCCGCTCTCCGCTTATTGGCGGCTCGCCCAGCAGCCTTGCGCGATCAACGAGATCGACATCGCTGGCGGGCGGGTCTGCGTGTTGCGCGTCAACGATACCTCGCACCTTGAAGCGATCGCGTGATACGTCAGTGCGGAACGCCGGTCGATCGATTGCGGTGACGGCATGTGATCGGCAATGACAAATGTCGAGCCGGATGCACGGGCTTGGCTCGTCCTGGAGGAAGGTGACAGAGGCGCGGCGCAATCGGGCCGCGTCGACTGGAAGAAGCCGACGCTGCCGCTAGCATGGCGGGCTCATCCGGCGGGTTCAGTCCGCCGCCGGATCGGCGCCCTCACTTTGGCTGTCGCACTTTGGCTGTCGCACTTTGGCTGTCGCACTTTGGCTGTCGCACTTTGGCTGTCGCACTTTGGCTGTCGCACTGCGGCTGTCGCACTTTGGCTGTCGCACTGCGGCTGTCGCACTTTGGCTGTCGCACTGCGGCTGTCGCATTGCGGCTGTCGCACTTCGGCTATTGACAACCGGAACCCGCTTCAGCAAGTTCGGCGCCGATCTCGGCGATGGGGTTCGCCGTTAACCGCCCTCAGGGCTGATGACTCCTTCCAAAACGTCCGCAGGCGGGCGAGGGAAGGAGAATTATGCGATGGCGCAGGCGACACATGGCGGCAGGGGACGTCTTCCCGGCGGCTGATCCGCTGGGCAAAACCTTCCCATGAGCGCGCGGGATATCCTGCTTCAAATCG
>DATJLK010000026.1:0-8679 GCA_035509615.1 Allostellaceae bacterium
CCGGCGGCGGCACGATGGCGATGGGCGGGAATATCCAGCAGATCGCCGACGCACTGCTGGTCGGTTCCTCGACCCCCTACGACTTCACCGCCAACGGCCTGTCGGGCCTGCTGGTCGACGATCTCGGCACGGCGACGGCCGACACCCTGATCGCTGGCGGATCGAACCAGATCCTGACCGGCGGCGGCGCCGGCAAGCTGACGATGGACGTCGCCAATCAGACGAATGCCTTGCTGAAGGACAGCGCCGCCGCCTTCAACGGCGACACGGTCAAAGACCTGGTCAATGGCGACATGATCGACGTCACTGGCCTCAGCTTCTCCGCCGTCAACACCTCGCTCGGCTTCGCCTTCAACAGCGGGGCCGACACGACGACGATGAGCGTCTCTTTAAGCGGGACGCAAAAGACCGCGATGACCTTGCTGGGGCAGTACATGGCGTCGGATTTCACGATCGCGGCCGACACCGCCGGCACCGGCACCCTGATCACCCTGAACCATGAACTCAACCTGGCGATGCCGCATTAAGAGACAGCCGACGGAACCGTTAGAAGTAAAGCGAGAGTGCGATGACCACGAACCTTCGTTACAGCAACGGCATCCTTGCCCTGGCGTTGTCGCTCGCCGTCTTGGCCTGCGCCTTCGGAAGCGCACACGCCAATATCGTGCAGAACCCGGGCTTCGAGGCCGACGCGGCCCTGTTGGCGCCCTCGGGCCCATGCAACGGCACGATCCCGAATGCAGGCGCCGAATGCGCGACGGTGACCGATTGGAGCGTCGGCGGCGACGCGGGCGAGGACACGGCAAACCCGCATTCGGGCTCGGTCGACGCGTTTCTCGGCACCGGGACCCTGTCGCAAACCCTGAAGACCGTGGCGGGTGCGACCTATTCGATCTCGTTCTACCTCGCCGCCGATGCCAATACGCTGAGCAGCGCCGCCGATTACTTCCTCGGTATCGGCGGCAATGACGCAACCGTCGATATGACCTTCGGCGCCGATGATCTAGGGACCATCGATGCGGTCAATGATTATTTTCTCTCGGGCGCTTCGGCCGACGAATATCTCCAATGGAGTTTCACGGATACCGCCGCGGGTGCAGGCACGGCGCTCACCTTCACCGGGTCCAACCCCGACGGGACCTGGTACATCGACGATGTGGACGTCGAATGCACGGCAAATTGCGGGGTCGCTCCGGTGCCCGAACCGCCAACAATGATGATTCTCCTCGCCGCCTTCGCCATTGCTCTTGGGTTCTCTAGAATCAAGAGAAATGCCGCCGGCGGCGCACAAGATGCGATCTGAAACCCATTCTGCTTTCTCACCGCCTCAAATCAGGTGTGGGTACTTGATGGTGATCTGTCGGGCATTTCGGGATGCCTGAGAGCGCGGACAAGCGGCCGGCCGCTGATGCCGGCTTGGCTGCCCTGTTGATGATGCTGCACTTTCACGGCGTTGCCGCCGATGGCGTGCAAATCCGTCACCGCCTGGGTGGGGTCGCCATCGGCGTGCCGGAGATCGTGCGCGTGACCCGCGAGTTCGGGTTGAAGTGCCGTGAGCACAGAACCGGCTGGCGGCGTCTCGACAAGACGCCGCTGCCGGCGATAGCACCACTACGGGACGGCGGTTTCTTGATCCTCGGCCGGCTCCTCGGCCGCGATAATGCCGAGACGTCCGACGAGACCGACCCCAGCACCACGCCCGGCGGCAAGATCCTGGTCCAGTTTCCGCTGTCGCCGCGGCCGCAGATTATGACCCGCACCGAGCTTGAAGCGGCGTGGGACGGGCATCTGGTCCTGATGACGCGACGCGCCAGCCTGACCGATCTCGGGCGACGCTTCGACATCGGCTGGTTTTTGGCCGCGATGCGCAAATACCGGCGGCTGCTCGGCGAGGTGCTGATCGCCTCGTTCTTTCTGCAGGTCTTCGCGCTGGTCTCGCCGTTGGTCTTTCAGGTCGTTATCGACAAGGTGCTGACCCATCGCGGCATGTCGACCCTCGACGTGCTGATCACGGCGCTTATCGCGATTTCGATCTTCGAGGCGATCCTCGGCGCATTGCGCACCTATCTGTTCTCGCACACCACCAACCGCATCGATGTCGAGCTCGGCGCCCGGCTGTTTCGTCATCTGCTGGCCCTGCCGGTCGCCTATTTCGGAGCGCGCCGCGCCGGGGATTCGGTGGCACGGGTTCGTGAACTCGAAAACATCCGCAATTTCCTGACCAGTTCGGCATTGACCCTGGTCGTCGATCTGTTCTTTACGATCGTGTTCCTGACGGTGATGTTCTTCTATTCGGTCCTGCTGACCGGGATCGTGCTCGCTTCGTTTCCGTTCTATATCGCGATCTCGGCCGGGGCGACGCCACTATTCCGCCGCCGGCTCGACGAAAAATTCCGCCGCGGCGCTGAGAACCAGGCCTTTCTCGTCGAATCGGTAGCCGGGGTCGAAACCCTCAAATCGATGGCGGTCGAACCGCAGATGCAACGGCGCTGGGAGGAGCAGCTTGCCGCCTATGTCGCTGCGAGCTTCCGCGTGATCAGCCTCGGCAACGCCGCAAGCCAGGGCGTGCAACTGGTCAACAAGCTGGTCACCGCGGCAACGCTCTTTTTTGGCGCCCAGCTGGTCATGGACAATTACCTGACGGTCGGCGAGCTGGTCGCCTTCAACATCATGGCCGGACGGGTCAGTGCGCCGGTGCTGCGGCTGGCGCAGATCTGGCAGGATTTCCATCAGGCGCGGCTGTCGGTGCGGCGGCTCGGCGACATCTTGAACACCGCTCCCGAGCAATCGCTGAACCCGTCACGGGTGCAGCTGCCGCCGATCCGCGGTGCCGTCAGTTTCGAACATGTAAGCTTTCGCTATCGCATCGATGCCTCCGAGGTCTTGCACGACATTACCTTCACGGTCTCGGCAGGCCAGGTGGTCGGCATCGTCGGCGCTTCGGGATCAGGCAAGAGCACGCTCGCCAAGCTGATCCAGCGTCTCTATGTGCCGGAAACGGGGCGGGTGCTGATCGACGGCAATGATTTGATGATGGCGGATACTGCCTGGCTGCGCCGCCAGATCGGTGTAGTCCTGCAGGAGAATGTGCTGTTTGCCGGCACCGTGCGCGACAACATCGCACTCGCTGATCCCGGGATCGGTCTTGATCACGTGATTGCCGCTGCGCAGCTGGCCGGCGCGCATGATTTTATCATCGAGCTGCCCGAAGGTTACGACACGACCGTCGGCGAGCGCGGCGGCACCTTGTCAGGCGGCCAGCGTCAGCGTATCGCGATCGCCCGCGCGCTGATTACCAATCCGCGCATCCTGATCTTCGACGAAGCGACCAGCTCACTCGATTACGAGAGCGAGCGGATAATCCTGCAGAACATGGAGAGGATCGGTCAGGGCCGCACCGTCTTTATTATTGCCCATCGCCTGTCGACGGTGCGGCTGGCCGACCGCATCATCACCCTCGAGCAGGGCCGCCTCATCGAAGACGGGACCCATGACGAGCTGCTCCGCAAGGGCGGGCGCTACGCGACATTGCACCGCCTGCAGGCCAGCATGTCTGCTTTCGCCACCCTCGCCGATTAGCAAATGAGGTCCTCCAACTCCGTTCTCCCATTCCCGCGCCCGGCATCCCGGCGGCGCGATCTCGAGCTCGGTTTCCTGCCGGCGGCATTGGAGATCGTCGAGACCCCGCCGTCGCCTATCGGGCGGGCGGTCGTTGTTGTCATCATCAGCGTGTTCTGTCTCGCGATTGCTTGGGCGACGTGGGGAACAATCGACATCATCGCCACGGCGCAAGGTAAGATCGTGCCCAGCGGCCGCAGCAAGGTCATCCAACCGTTCGACACCGGCGTTGTCCGGGCGATCCACGTGACCGATGGCCAAGACGTCCACGCCGGCGATCTGTTGATCGAGCTCGACCCGACGATGGACCGCGCCGAACAGGAGCATTTGAGGAGCGACCTCGTCGCCACCCAAACCGACATAGCGAGGCTGCGGGCCGGGCTGAGTGGTGCTCCCGACCCGCTCACCGAATTCCATCCGCCGGCCGATGCGGCCCCGGCGCTGGTCGCCAACGAACGCCAGCTACTGATCGACGAGACCACCGAGCAGCGCGCCAAGCTCGCGGCACTCGATCTCCAAGCAGCCGAAAAGGCAGCCGAGCGGGCTACCGCCGACGCCGCGGTCGCCAAGATCGCCGCCGAGATTCCGTTGCAGCAGCAGCGGGTCGATATGCGGCAGCAACTCGTTGTGAAAGGCCTTGAGTCAAAGATCCTGTACCTGCAGGAAGCGCAGGATCTGGTCGCCAACCAGAAGGAGCTGCTGGTCCAAGAGAGCCACAAGAACGAGGCCGAAGCCGCCATGCGTGCATTGTTTGAAGAGCACGCCCAAGCGGTTTTCGAATACCGGCACAGCCTCGCCGACGACCTCGTCAAGGCCGACGCCAAGGCGGCAGGGCTGACCCAGGATGTGATCAAGGCGGCGCGCAAGACCGGCCTGCAACGGCTCACCGCACCGGTCGACGGCACCGTCCAGCAGCTCGCCATCCACACGATCGGCGGGGTCGTAACGCCGGCGCAGGCGCTCCTCGTCATCGTACCGGCCGACAGCCATCTCGAGATCGAGGCGATGGTATCGAACCGGGACATCGGCTTTGTTCATCCCGGTCAATCCGCCGACATCAAGATCGACACCTTCAACTACACCCGCTACGGCTTGCTGCACGGCGAAGTTGAGACAGTGTCAGCCGACGCAGTGACCCCCGACAAGCGCGAGGATGACCCCAACGCTCGTCCAACCGGACTCGACAAGAACGCTGCCGCATCGACCGACACCGGCGCCAAGGAGCCGGTCTATGCGGCACGGGTGTCGCTCGATAAGGCCGCGATGGTGGTCGACGACAAGCGAGTCAATCTAACCCCCGGCATGGCGGTGACCGTCGAGATCAAGACCGGCTCCCGCCATATCATCAGCTATCTGCTGTCACCCCTCTTGCGCTACGGACACGAAAGCCTGCGCGAGCGATGAGCGCCGGCGTCACGAAGGGTAAGCGTGGCGCCCATTGCCCTTTCCGATCAGCGCACCGGGCCGCCCGGCATTTCGAATTCCGGTCGTATCTTACGCAAAAGATAACCCATTGACGCAACGAAGGCGTAAGCGTCGTTCTCAGGCCACGGCCGGGAGCTGTCGTGTAGTGGGATAAGCCCAGGGCATCAGGTTATCGAGGCGGGTCTGCGGGTGCCCGTTAACGATCCGAGTGATGACATCGTCCAGGTAGCCGTGAGGCTCGACGGCGAGCAGCTTGCAGGTTTCGATCAACGAGGCGATGACCGCCCAGTGCTCGGCGCCGCCGTCAGAGCCGGCGACAAGGCGTTCTTGCGGTTGAGGGCCAGCGGGCGGATGGCACGCTGGACGACGTTATTGTCGATTTCAATGCGGCCGTCGTCGAGGAAGAGAGCAAGCCCCGCCCAGCGCGACAGGGCGTAGCGGATCGCCTCGGCCAGCTTGGTCTTCTGGCTGATCAGCGACAGCTTCTCGCGCAGCCACGGCTGCAGCGTAAGCGGAGGTTGATCCCCACCTTGCGTCGGCTGATCTGAGGCTGACGATATCGCCGTGTTTGATCGCGGCGGGGGCATTGGTTTGCCAAGTAATTTGCCAATTAATGGGCACAGTTTCCGTCGCGTTGAGGTGCTGACCGGGGATGAGCGCCGGCGGCGTTGGAGCGTGGCGGAGAAGGCCGCGATTGTCGCGGAGAGCTTGGCGCCGGGGGCGGTATCGAGTGCGGTCGCGCTGCGCCACGGATTGCACCGCAACCAATTGTACGCGTGGCGCCGGGAGTTCCGCTCGGCCGCTGTTGCCGACGCTGGTGTGCCGGAGCTGGCGTTTGTGCCGGTCGTCGCACAGGAACGTGTCGCTGCCGGCAATGCGACCGTCGAGATCGAGATTGGCGGCGTGATACTGCGCGCCGGCCCTGGCACCGACCTCGGGTTCCTGGGCGAGGTCATCCGCGTGTTGAAAGCGACGGCATGATCTCCGCCCTGGCGGGGAGCCTGCCGGCCGGCATGCGAGTGCTGGTGGCGACGCGGCCTGTCGACTTCCGTCGCGGCGCCGACGGCTTGGCGGTGACGGTGCAGTCGATTCTGCGGCAGAACCCGTTCAGCGGAACGGTCTTCGTGTTCCGCTCGAAGCGCGCCGACCGGGTGAAGTTGCTCGTGTACGACGGCACTGGGTTGGTGCTGATCTGGAAGCGGTTGGAGGGCAGCAAGTTCAGGTGGCCACCGATCAGCGACGGGGTCATGCGGCTGTCCGGGGCCCAGCTTGCCGCACTGTTCGACGGTCTGGACTGGCGTCGGATGCACGCGCCGCGGATTACCCGACCGAAGGTGGCAGGGTGACTGCGACGGATTGACTCGGGGCCTCTCGCGACGGGCGGCAAGCCGCTGATTCCATGGTGACGGGCGGCAAGCCGCTGATTCCATGGTTCAATCGGCTCATGAACACGGCCCCCGAGCCGCTCTCCGACGACATCGCCGCGCTGCGCGCGATGCTTGTCGCGGCCTGGGCCGAACGCGACGCCGCGCGCGCCGAGAAGGAGCAGTTCGCCGCCCAGCGCGACCAACTTGCCGCGCAGAACGACCGGCTGCGCCACCTGATCCGCCAGCTTCAGCGCATGCAGTTTGGCCGGCGCTCGGAGAAGCTCGATCCCGACCAGCTCAACCTCGCGCTGGAGGACGTCGAACAGGCCGTCGCCGAAACCGAGGCCGAGCAGGAAAAAGCCGATCCGGCGCTCAAGCGCACCCGCGCCGAAAAGCGCCGGGCGGTGCGCGGTTCGCTGCCCGAGCACCTGCCGCGGGTCGAGGTGGTCATCGAACCCGAGGACACCGCGTGCCCCTGCTGCGGCAGCGCGATGCAGGTGATCGGCGAGGATCGCTCGCAGCGGCTCGACAGGGTACCGGCACAGTACCAGGTCGTCGTTACCCGCCGCCCGAAATACGCCTGCCGCCGATGCCAGGAAGGGGTGGCGCAAGCCCCAGCGCCGGCACGGCTGATCGAGGGTGGGCTGCCGACCGAGCGGCTGGTCGCGCATGTGCTGGTCGCCAAGTACGCCGACCACACGCCGCTGTATCGCCAGTGCCAGATCATGGCGCGTCAGGGCATCGCGATCGACCGCTCGGTGCTGGCCTTCTGGGTGGGATACGCGGCAGCCGAAGTGAAGCCGCTGTGGCGGCTGCTGCGCGAGGAGCTGCTGCGTTCGACCAAACTGTTCGCCGACGAGACGACAGCGCCGGTGCTCGATCCTGGCCGCGGCCGCACCAAGAAAGGCTACTTCTGGGCGCTTGCCCGCGATGACCGGCCGTGGCGCGGCGGCGCGCCGCCAGCCGTGGTCTACAACTACGGGCCGGGGCGCAGCGGCGAGGTCGCGGCGGCACTGCTCAAGGGCTATACCGGCGTGCTGCAAACCGATGGCTACACCGTCTACGGC
The DNA here is from genome assembly GCA_035509615.1 of Allostellaceae bacterium. Classification (GTDB taxonomy): domain Bacteria; phylum Pseudomonadota; class Alphaproteobacteria; order ATCC43930; family CGMCC-115725; genus AP-15. Next base: position 7,478 of record DATJLK010000026.1, read on the forward strand.
CAACTCGCCGATCCCAAGCGAGGCGGCGGCGCGCTCAAACAGGCGTTCTGTTGGGCCCATTGGCGGCGGCAGTGGTTCGACCTCGCCAAATCGCCGCCGGCGCCGATCGCCGACGAGGCCTTGCAGCGGATCGCCGCGCTCTACCGGATCGAGGCCGAGATTCGCGGCTCCAGCGCCGACGACCGCCGCGCAGCCCGACAGGAACGGAGCAGTCCACTCATCGCGGCAATGAAGGCCTGGCTCGACAAAACGCTGGCGCAGGTGTCCGGCGGCTCGACCCTCGCCCGGGTCATCCGTTACGGCCTCAGCCGCTGGGACGGCTTCACCCTGTTCCTCGACGACGGCCGTATCGAAATCGACTCCAATACCGTCGAGCGCAGCATGCGCCCGATTGTTCTGACCAGAAAAAATGCACTCTTCGCCGGCAGCGACGAAGGGGCGGAAAACTGGGCGGTGCTGGCCTCGCTGATCGAGACCTGCAAGCTCACCGGCGTCAATCCCGAGGCCTACATCACCGACATCCTGACCAGGCTCGTCAATAACTGGCAAAACAGCCGCCTTGCCGAACTCCTCCCCTGGGCCTGGGCGCCAGGCACCGCCTGACCCCGTCAAGCTCCGTTCTCCACGGTGGTCAAACTCCGCTTACAATTAAAGGGTTGAATTGAGGTGCTCGTCGTGACTCATGTGTGGACGGTCCCCGTTGGGTAAGAGAGGCTCTGTCCGGGCGTGCCTATGACCGTCTGAGACTTCTCGGCAGTGGCATTCGAAATGCCGTCTGCTCTGTCCGACATGACTTCTTTCCGCAGACCATCGGCTCCGGATATCGATACTGGCGTCCGACGCGAGACCGAGATAAGTTACCCAGTCGATATCCAACATGTAGATTTTGTACGAAAATTCAAACCCTGTTGCAACTTTTGACGGTTTTCTCTGCCCCTCGACGCGCCGCTTATATTTCGTCAGGCACCAGCAAAAACTCATCTGCCGTAGAAGTTCGTCTACCCGACACGCAATCAGTTTGCTTTGCTATCTCTGTGTCCAGCGTTCCTCGGGCATAGTCGCCTGTGAAGAACGACTGAGCGGGTGATTTCAGGCGATTTGGCTGCGTGGTGGAGCTGGGAAGAGCGCCTGGAAGAGGACGCGCAAAAGCCGCCTCAGCCAGCGCCGGAGGAGGGAGAAGTTGTAGCCGGCGGCAGCGAGGA
>DATJLK010000027.1:0-2949 GCA_035509615.1 Allostellaceae bacterium
CCAACCACAAGGCAAAAGCCGATGCCCATATTGTAGACCTCGAACATCTCGGCGCGGCTGACGCCGCCAAGCTTTTCGATCAGCCCAAAAAGCGGCGGCGGCGGCGGCAGGTCGTCGAGCACAAAGCCGATCTCGGCGTCCACCCGCGGCAAATTCAACAACCCATCACCGGTGATGTGAATCATCGCTTTGACCGATGGTATCTTATCCAAAACCTCAAGTATCTCAGGTACATAGATCAGCGTCGGGCGCAGTAACTCCTCGCCTAGGGTGCAGCCGAGTTCAGGGAAATGCGTGTCGATCTTGGCTCCCACCTGGTCGAAAAACACCCGTCGCGTCAGCGTCATGCCGTTCGAATGAATCCCGCTCGACGCGATGCCGATCACCACATCGCCGGGTTTGAGATCGCGCCCGATGATGATGCGGTCGAGCGCCACCGTGCCGATCGCGGTGCCGACGAGGTCGAAGCCGCGAACGACATCGCGCAGTTGCGAGATCTCGCCGCCGGTGATGGAGATGTTCGATTGCCGCGCGCCCTCGGCAAGGCCGATCGCGATGCCGTCGAGCATCACTGCGTCGGCCTGCTCGACCGCGATGTAATCGACCAGCGACACCGGCTTCGCGCCGACGCACAGCAGGTCGTTGACGTTCATCGCGATGCAATCGATGCCGATCGTGTCGTATTTGCGCATCATGTCGGCGATCATCGCCTTCGAGCCGACACCGTCGGTACCGATTGCAATGCCGATCCCGCCGACATCAACGACATTGGCGAAATAGCCGATCGGCAGCTGCACCGCGCCAAAACCCGATTTCGGCCAGGTGCCGACGATGCGCGAGATGATGTTGTTGAGCCCGGCATCGGCCTCGGCGATGTCGACCCCGGCCGCCTTGTGCTGGTTTTCGGCGCTGTTGCGTGCCGCCAAATCCGCCGCCCTGTAAAAAGAAAGCCCGCCCGCCCCGCTTGATAGCGGGTTGGGCGGGCCGACTCAACGATGCGGTCTTACGCGACGTGTTTCTGCATAAAGGCATACACCGGCGCGTGCGTCACATCCGTGTTTCGCGCGGCATTATCGAAATAGGCGATCTCGATATCGCCGCCCGCCCCGCGGTAATTCGAGACAAACCGTTCGGGCTCGTTGCCCGCGAAGCTCGAATCGGGGTCGTGATAGTCATGTGTCTGGTCGGGCCGGCCCTGCAGCCACACCGCGGGCGGCATCACCACCTTTTCGCCGCGCTCGAGGATGAGGATCGGGTTGCCTTCGGCCATCCCGGCTTCGTCATGCCAGTAGGTTTCGTGCTTCTTGTCCATGCCGACAGCCCAGGCCGGCGGGTTGCCGGCGGCGACGAGGCGCTTTGCGTGCTTGTAGCGCGACAACGGGTTGATCACCGGCCATTGCATAAAGACGCCGCGCACCGACGGATCGTCGCAGCCCTGGCACGGGATCGCCGCGTAGCGCGGGTCTTTCGGCCGCATCGCCACCAGCATTGCCAGATGGCCACCGCTCGACTGGCCGCCGATCGCGACGCGGTTGGGGTCGATCCTGAGCTCTTTCGCATGCGCCTTGACCCAGCGGATGCCGTAATTGATATCGGCGAGCGTCGTCGGGTAACCATCCGGGCCGTGCCGGAAATTCAGGGTCGGCATCACCACGCCGCGCGCGGCAAGGTATTCGCCAAGACCGGTCGAGTCCGCAAGATCGCCATTGTTCCAGGCGCCGCCATGCAGGTTTATAAAGCACGGGAACGGCCCCGCCCCTTCGGGCTTGAAGATGCGGGCGGCGAGCTTGCGGTCGCCATGGCTCAGATACGTGACGTCTTCGCTGGTGAAGCCTGCCATCGATAACCTCCCAGGATGCGGTGCGGGCGCGACCCGCTACCGGATTTCAGTCGTGATAGCGTAAACAATCGGCACCGACGCGACCAATGCTTTCGCGGCATGCGCCGCGATCACGCGGCGGCGCTCGCTTTCGCGGCGTCGTATTCGGCCACCAGTTGGCGGATGCGAGGGATGAGCTCTTCGCCGTATTGCACCGCGTCCGGGCGCGGGTCATAGCCGCGGATCAACAGGCTCGTCGCGCCGAGCTTGTAATATTCGAGCAACGCCTTGGCGACCGTTTCCGGCGTACCGACCAGCGCGGTCGAATTGCCGCTTGCGCCGGTCGCGGCGGCAAGCGGCGTCCACAGGCACGTGTCGTGGATTTCGGCTTCGGCCGCAGCCTGCAACAGCCGCTGCGAGCCGATATTCTGCCGCCTGGGGGCTGTCGCGCCGGCGCGGTTCGCAAGCACGCGGTCGAGGGTCGCGCGGGCGCGGTCCCAGGCCGCTCCCTCGGTCGCGGCGAGGATCGGCCGGGTCGACAGGCTGAAGGTCAGCGCGCGGCCGGCTCGCGCCGCCTCCCGGCGCACGCGGTCCATGAACAGGGCGGTGTCCTTGAGCGGCTCGCCCCACAGCATGAAAACGTCGAGCTCCGGCGCCAGCGCGCGGATCGCAGCGTCCGAACCGCCGCCGCCGTAGATCGGAATATGCGGCACCTGGCGGCAGCGGATCTCGGCATAAGTGCCGCGCGTACGATAGAACTCACCCTCATGGTCGAACGGCGCCGGTTCGGTCCAGCAGCGGCGCAACAGCGCGACATATTCGGCCGAGCGGCGATAGCGGGTTTCGGCGTCGGTCCAATCGCCGTCCTTGGCCTGGTCGACATCGCTGCCGCCGGAGATGATGTGCACCGCGAGCCGGCCGTCGCTCAACTGGTCGAGCGTCGCGAGCTTGCGGGCGGCGACGGGAGGCGCGACAAACCCGGGCCGGTGCGCCAGAAGGAACCCCAGCCGCTCGGTCACCGAGGCGGCATGGGCACCGACCAGGAAGCCGTCGGGTGCGTCGGAGAAATAGCCGATCAGCACACGGTCGAAACCGGCCCGTTCATGGATGCGCGCGGTCTCGGCCAGGAC
>DATJLK010000028.1:0-5695 GCA_035509615.1 Allostellaceae bacterium
TGCCGAGCCCGACAGAAAAATTGCATACTCGGCGTCGTTGAAATCCGTGTCAAAGCCACCGGACCAGGTCGCGGTTGCCGTTGCGTGCAGAGTGACCGAAAGCAGGACTCCGAGTGCCGGATCGAATTGATTGAAGGAAGCTCCATTCGCGCTCGTATAGCCCAGGAGCGGGGAAGGGAACGTATAGGTCATGGTGACGGCCGCCGCTCGCGCAATCTGCGGTCCAAGCGATGCGACGCTCATGATCAGTGCCGCTGCGACAGCCGCCCGCATTTTCCCCTCTCTTGAGCGCCGAAACTCCACATTTCGTCATGTCGCATAATCAACAGCCGTACGCAACATGATGGACGCACACAACAGCTCAAGGCGCTGCGCCGGAGATTTGCGGTACTGAAACCCTGCGATATCAAAGCCCTTCGCACCGGAATTCTTAGGTTTGGCGAATGATTGTTTGGCCCTTGCCGCTTCACAATGGCTCCCTCTGCGCCCCGCGGAGAGCGTTCGAGCCGCTCGCCCGCCGAGTGACAATCTCTGGGCAAGACGCGCTGGGCGCACCTCCGCTATCGTTAGCGGGATATGGCAAGAGGGAAAGAAAGCAAATCAAATGCTCGGACCGGGGTGGCGGCCCCCCCATGACCGGTGCCCGAAAATCATCGCAAAGCTGAGTAATTCGCGGCGTCCGAATATTTCGTCATCCACCATCGGTCGCGGCAATGCGAGATCAGTTCGGCTTGTTCGTTCCTCGCGATGGGTATCGCCAAAACGCGCCGCGGCCGCAAATATTCACGCCGCGGTGGCGGTGACCTTCTTGCCAACCGCGCCGTCGTAATCCTCCCACATCAGGCGACACATTGCGCCAGGAGTAAAACGGTAGTGGCCGCGTTCGCCGATGACCTCGCCGACCGGCGTGACCTCGGCGGCAGAGCCGGTCAGGAACACTTCCTCGGCCTTGGCCAACTCTTCCGGCATGATCGCGCGCTCGACGACCTTGATGCCGCGCTTTCTGGCGAGGCTGATCACCGTTTGCCGCGTCAGGCCGTTCAGAAAACAATCGGGAGTGGGCGTGTGCAATTCGCCGTTGATGACGAGGAAAAGATTGGCGCCGGTCCCCTCGGCCAGTTGACCGCGCCAGTCAAGCATCAGCGCGTCGTCGCAGCCTGCGGCCTCGGCGTCGTGCTTTGACATTGTGCAGATCATATAGAGCCCGGCCGCCTTGGCCTGAGTGGGCGCGGTGTGCGGCGCCGGCCGCGCCCACGGCGCCCATTTCATCCGGATGCCGCGGGCGCGCGCCTCGGGCGAGAAATAGGCCGGCCAATCCCATGCCGCGATCGCGAGATGGATCTTGGTCGCTTGCGCCGAAACTCCCATCTGCTCGGCGCCGCGCCAAGCGATTGGCCGCACATAGCCTTCGACAATGTTGTTCGAGGTAATCACCTGCCGTGTCGCCAGCGCCAAATCGTCCATGCTGGCCGGAATTTCAAAACCCAGGATTTTCGCCGAGTTTCTCAGGCGCTCATTGTGGTCGTCGAGGCGGAAGACGGCGCCGTTATAGACCCGCTCACCTTCAAACACGCAGCTTGCATAATGAAGCCCGTGGCTCAGCACGTGCAATTGCGCGTCGCGCCAAGGGACGAGGCGGCCGTCATACCAGATGAAGCCGTCGCGGTTGTCAAAGGGGATCACGGACATAGGCGTTTCCTCGCACCGATGCATCAAAGGCCGGCCGATCGGAGACAACGCCGGCCCAAAGGCCTAGAACCTTATATTCGAGAGGACACCCAGACGATACGCAAGGTTGCGGGATAAGTCAATATGTCTGACATAAAATTGCGCTCCGAGCCGCCGGCCTTCGCCGAGGACCAGGTCGGGGCGGGGATCGAACTGCTGTTTTTCGCCTATCGAGACTTTATCGCCGAGCCCGACGCGATCCTGGCGCGCTACGGATTTGGGCGGGCGCATCATCGCGTGATCCATTTCGTCGGGCGCCACCCGCAGATGACGGTCAGCGAACTGCTTAGCATTCTGCAGATCACCAAACAGAGCCTCAGCCGGGTTCTGAGCGAACTGGTCCAGCAAGGGTATGTCGCCCAATACCCGGGTCCGCACGACCGTCGTCAGCGTCTGCTCGAGCTGACCGCCGAAGGTCGAGCCCTCGAGCGGGAAGTTTCAGCGCCGCAGCGTGCCCGCGTCGCCGAAGCTTATCGTCAAGCCGGCGCCGGCGCCGTCGAAGGTTTCCGCAAGGTGCTGCTGTCGATCATCGCCGAGCCTGGCGATCGCCGCCGTTTCGAAGATGGATCGGGCGGTAAGCGGTAACCGATGCAGCGCGGTATAATCCGTCGACGATGAGTGATCTCGAACCGCACCTGTTGGTCGTTGACGACGATACGCGGCTGCGCGAATTGCTGCGGCGCTATCTTTCGGAAAACGGCTTTCGCGTCACCACCGCCGCCGACGCCGCCGAAGCGCGCCGGCATCTCGCGAGCTTTGCCTTTGACCTTGTCGTACTCGATGTGATGTTGCCGGGCGAAAACGGTCTTGATCTGACGCGCGACCTACAGCGCGAGCGCCGGCTGCCGGTGCTGCTGCTGACGGCGATGGCCGAACCGGAGGATCGCGTCAACGGTCTCGAACAGGGCGCCGACGATTATTTGTCAAAACCGTTCGAGCCGCGCGAATTGGTGCTGCGCATTCGCAACCTGCTGCAACGGCGGCCGACCGTCGACATGCCCCGACGCGAGGTCCGGTTTGGCGGCTGCCGGTTTGATCTGACGCGCAGCGAACTCTTCCGCGGCAGCGAACCGATCCACCTGACCGCGGCTGAAACGGCGCTGCTAGCGGGCTTGGCCGAGAGGGCCGGCGACCCGGTCTCGCGCGAGGAATTGTCGCTTTCGGCGCAGTTCAGCGGCAATGTGCGCAACGTCGATGTCCAGATGACCCGATTGCGCCGCAAGATCGAGCGCGACCCGCGCTTTCCGCGCTACCTGCAAACGGTTCGCGGTACCGGTTATGTCCTCAAACCGGACTGACGGACCGGCGGCGCCGGCGACCATCGAGCCGCCGGACGAGGCCGACGCCGAAGCCTGGCGCCAGCGGGACATCCATCCGCGCGGCTGGATCAAGCGGATGCTGCCGCGCACGATGTTCGGGCGCTCGCTGCTGATCGTGGTGATGCCGTTATTGCTGCTGCAGGCGATTGCCACTTGGATCTTTTATGATCGGCATTGGGCGGCGATCTCGTGGCGGTTGACGACCGGGGTGGTCGGGGATGTCGGGTTGATGATCGAAGCGCTCGACCACGCCGGCTCCGAGGCGGCGGTTGCCCGGTTATTGGCTCGCGCCGGGGCATTGACTGAAATTCATTTCACTCTGGAACGCGGCGCGCGGTTGCCGCCGGCAGCCCCGCTGAGCGGTACGCGGCTCGAAAACCAGTTGACCCAGGCGATGCAGGGAAGGGTCAATTTGCCATGGCGGCTTGAAGGGCTCGATAACCCGGATGGCCTGCGGCTCGAAGTGCAACTCCATCGCGCCGTGCTGGTCGCCGAAGTGCCGTGGAACCAGCTCTACAGCTACACTAATTACATTTTTATCATGTGGATGGTCGGATCGTCACTGGTATTGCTGGCGATCGCGACCTTGTTTTTGCGCAACCAGGTTAAATCCTTGCGGCGACTGGCGGCAGCGGCCGACAGTTTTGGCAAGGGCCGCCATGTGCCGTTTTTCAAGGTCGAAGGTGCGATCGAAATCCGCCAGGCGGCAGTTGCTTTTATGACGATGCGCGACCGTATCCAGCGCCAGATCCGTCAGCGCACACAGATGCTTGCGGGCGTATCGCACGATCTGCGCACGCCGCTGACACGAATGAAGCTCGCGCTGGAAATCCTCGGCGACGATCCGGCGGTTGAGGAACTGAAATCCGATGTCGCCGAGATGGAGTACATGGTCTTGGGATATCTCGATTTCGCGCGGGGCGAAGGCAGCGAGATCCCGGTCGAGACCGACATGTCGCTGCTGCTGGAGGATGTCGCCGCGTCGATGCGGCGGGAGGGGACGCAATTATCGCTTGATGCACCCGCCGAATACCTGCTCCCGGTTCGGCCCAACGCACTCAAACGATGTCTCGTCAATCTCGTGCACAATGCCCGCCGCTATGGCAGTCATGTCTGGTTAACGGCGGCGGCCAATGATGACGGCCTCGACATATTGGTCGATGACGATGGCCCCGGCATCGCGCCGGCGGACCGCGGCCGCGTGTTTCGCGCGTTCGTGCGACTCGATCCCTCACGCAATCCGTCGACCGGCGGGGTCGGGTTGGGGTTGACCATCGCCCGCGATGTCGCCCGCGGCCATGGCGGCGATGTTCGCCTGGAAACCTCCCCTTTTGGCGGCTTGCGCGCCCGCCTGCATCTGCCCCGTTGATCCCGCCGGCGGGGCTTTGGGGCGCAAGATCAGCATCGACCAGAAGGGCTGCGCCGCGGTGCAGCCCTGGAAAGGCGAAGGTGGCACTCAGCGAACGGCGTGCTGTTTTGCCATATCGCGCAATTCGTCGAGGCTCTCGCTCGCACGCCGACGCAGCACATCGGCGGCATCGGTGCCGGCCTTGGCGGCAAGCTCGGTGATTTCGCGGCCATGCGTAACGCTTTTTTCCAGCATCTGCTTGGCGTATTCGGTGTTCTTGGCGATGCGATCCTCGGCCGAAACGGGTTGCGCCAACTCGCGAAAGAGGATCGAGACGTCCTCGAGGGCTTGGCGTGCCATTTCGATCTGACGGCGCGCTACCGCCTGCGCGCCCTCTACCGCGAGCTGATTGGCCTGGCTCAACGCCTCGATATTGCGGCGCTGACAAGCCATCAGAGCCTCGACGTCGAACGGACGGAAGCGGAAATCGGTCATCATTTTGGTTACATCGAAGTCAAAAAAGCTCGGGCGGGCTTCAGCCATGGTTGGATTCCATTCAACGGGTTCTCTATTGTGCGGTGCACAACGCTCAAAATATCGGCGGTTGCCCGTCAGCCGTCAAGAAAGTTTTTTGCAGTGCAACAAAATCAGGCGGAATGCTCGGCGGCATTCTCATCTGCCGAGCGAATTGGCGTCAACCATCGTTCGATCCGCCGCAGCCGAGCGTCGAGCGCTGCCATGGTCTGCCCGAGATCGGTTGAATCGTCGCGGTGCCAAACGCGCAGGGTCGCCAAATAAGCAGCAGTTGTTAACTTTACCGCGATCTTGCCGCGGATCCCCCCCGTCGTGACCTCAGCCGCTTCCATCATCCATCGCATGGATCGCTGCAACGCTCCGCCGGCAACCAGCATCGCGACGGGGTCGGTCGGCAGCTCGCGGCGCAGGACTTCGAGGGCGGATTTGTAGGGTCTGAGTGCGTCGAATCGCCGCATAATCAGGTCGAATAACCGATCGCGCGCGCGTTCGCCTTCTTCTGCTGCGGGCGGATCCGCCAGAACCGCCTCGTCGATCCGCTGGAAAAAGCCGCAAAGGATCTGCTGCTTCGAATGAAAATTGCGATAGACCCGCAGGATCGGCAACCCGCCGGCGGCGGCGATCGAGGCCAGCGACAGCCGCCGCCATCCGTCCGTCGGGATGCGGGCGAATGCGGCATCAATGATTTGATCTGCCTCGCTCACCGAAACTGCCGCTTGCTCGCGATCCGGTGTCGAGGCGCCGCCTCTTCGCCGGCTTCTGGCCA
>DATJLK010000029.1:0-34451 GCA_035509615.1 Allostellaceae bacterium
GGCCAGCGGATTACCAGGGTCCGCCGTTGATCTCGTTCGACGCTGCGCTCGCCCATGGCATGGGGTTGAAGCTCGGCGACACCCTGACCGTAAACCTGCTCGGTCGCGAGATCACGGCGCGGATCGCCAATCTCAGGACCATCGATTGGCAGCGGCTTGGCATCAATTTCGCGATCGTCTTTGCGCCGGGCACCCTTGAGCATGCGCCGCAGACCGATCTCGCCGCGGTCTATCTGTCGCCCGCCGAAGAGGAAACCCTGGTGCGGCGGATCACCGGTGAATTTCCGAACGTCTCGGCGATTCATGTCCGCGAGGCGCTTGCCGCGGTCGGCCGGGTCGTCGGCCTGATCGGCAGCGCGGTACGACTGACCGCAATCGTGACGCTCGCCGCCGGAACGCTGGTGCTGGGCGGGGCGATCGCTGCCGGGCAACAGCGCCGCATCTACGACGCCGTAATACTGAAAGTGCTGGGTGCGACGCGGCCCACGATCCTGTCGAGCTATGTCATCGAGCACGGGTTGCTGGGTCTGATTGCGGGCGGCGTGGCCGGCGGCTTGGGCACCGCCGCCGCCTATTTTCTGGTGGCGCACGAGATGGACGCAGAATGGGTGTTTCTCCCGGGACCGGTGTTATCGACAGTGGGGCTGGCGGCCGTCCTGACCGCGAGCCTCGGCTTTGCCGGCACCTGGCGCGCGTTGGGCGTTGAGGCGGCGCGCCATTTGCGCAACGAGTGATCGTACCGGCGGGCATCGCATCGAGCGGGACGGCCACCGCCCCACAGTCATTGAAAAGATCGCGTTTTGTGCCAATATGGGCGCGGGACGGGGGATGTCCCCCGGATGGCTCTCTGTGGAGGGGTTATGGCTCTCGGTTCGCAGCCCCGCTGGACGGTGCGACCGGCTGACACCGCGATCGGCATCGATGTCGGTCTGCGGGAATACATGCTCCGCGTCTATAATTACATGGCATCGGGGCTCGCACTGACCGGCATTGTGGCCTATGTCGCGGCGTATTCCGGATTCTACGCCTCGATCGCGCGAACGCCGCTGATTTGGCTGGTGATTCTGGCGCCGCTCGGGCTCGTGATGCTGATGAGCTTTGGCGTGCAAAAGATGCAGGCGAGCACGCTGCAGCTCGTCTTCTGGGGTTATTCGGGTTTGATGGGCCTGTCGATGGCGGTGCTGTTCATCGCCTTTACCGGCACCAGCATCGCCCGGGTGTTCTTCATCACCGCCGGGACCTTTGCGGCGATGAGCCTTTACGGCTACACGACGCGGCGCGATTTGTCGCAGTTCGGCTCGTTCCTGTTCATGGGACTGATCGGCATCATTATCGCCTCGCTGGTCAACATGTTCTTCGCCTCTTCGGCGCTGCAATTCGCGATCTCGGTCATCGGCGTGATCGTGTTCACCGGCCTCACCGCGTGGGATACCCAGCAGATCAAGGAGATGTATTTTGCCGGCGACGGCGCCGAGATCGCCAGCAAAAAGGCGATCATGGGAGCGTTGCGGCTCTACCTCGACTTCATCAATCTGTTCATGATGCTGATGCAGTTGCTCGGCACCCGCCGCGACTGACGACTGAGCGATACGGCAAACTGAATCGGCCGGGCCTTGTCTCGGCCGATTTTGTTTTCACGATCAAGTACCAAGTCGAGGTAGCGGGCGACGTGTTGGCCCGCAATGGCCGCCGCCATGTAACGAGATGCGCGACGTGCTCAACACGTCGGTGCGGTCCGTCGCGATGCCCGGAGTCACACGGTAGCCGCCCGTCACGGATCACGCCGCGTGCGGTACTGACCCTTTGTAGTCGACGATCGCGACCCCGCGGCCTTCGGGATCTGTCGAATTTATCGAAAATCCGATACGCGGTTCGACACCGCGGTAACATATCGCCAGGTGGCTACCTGGATCATCGGCAACCGTTGCCGCCTTGCCGGTCCCCGCCGCCTATTGGTGCCTATTGGTCGTGCTGCGCTCGACTCTGCATGAACATTCATCGCGCCCATCAATTGCTGCGTCATCACCTAGAGAGCGGGCGCGAGCGGCGGCAACTCTCTCCCGATGGCTGATCAGCCGAACCATCACTCCCAAACATCCCCCGGAAATCCCTGGGCTCGACCGTCATCTGCAACCGGCAGACGGGTGACATTTTGAGCGGGCGCCTACATGCGAATATCGCATAATATATATTATGGAAAATTAAATCGCCGTTCCGGTGCCTTGGCGGGGTTTGTTTTCGCGCCGGGGCCAAAGCACTCTCGATCAGTTGCCCCCGCAGAACGAATTCGGGACGCGATGCGTGTCGGTCGTCGTCATCACTGGCCTCACCTTCGGTTGGTCGACGCCGATGGTGGGATGATGGCAACGACGTGTTGGAGAACTCGGCCGGCTCGAAAGTCGCGGACAACCGGGTCGCCGACCCCCCGATATCGTCGCAACCGCCGTTATCGGCCAGAAGACGCAGGCGTCGATTTTGGCTACAACGCCATGGTGGCGGCATCAACGCCATGGTGGCGGCATCGCCGTGGCCAGCCACGAGGGAAAGATGGCACGAGGGAAAGATGGCGCGGTTGCTTTCGGTTAATGTCGGGCTTCCTCGCGCCATCGCGTGGCAAGGCAAGACCGTCCATACCGGGATCTGGAAAACGCCGGTACGAGGCCGGCGGATGGTGCGGCGGCTCAACATCGATGGCGACGGCCAAGGCGATCTGCACGGGCATGGCGGCGAGTATCGCGCGGTCTTTGTTTATCAGATCGATTCCTACCGCTATTGGCAAGCTCAGCTTCGCCGCAACGACCTCGCCTATGGCCAGTTCGGCGAGAATTTCACGGTCGACGGCTTGTCCGACACCGAGGTGTGCATCGGCGACCATTACCGGATCGGAAGCGCGCTGTTCGAGGTGACGCAGCCGCGCGTCACCTGCTACCGGGTCGGTATCCGGATGAACGAGCCGCAAATGGCGGCGCTGCTCGTGGCCCATCACCGACCGGGCTTTTATTTTCGCGTGCTAGAGGAGGGTGAGATCGAAGCTGGCGACGAGATCATCCAGGTCTTGGCCGGTCCGGAAGGTCTGACCGTCGCCGAGACGGATGCGCTGCTGTATTTGCCCGGTCACGACAGGAGCGGGCTGGAACGGGCACTGCGTATCCCGGCGTTGAGCCCCGGCTGGCGCTCCTCATTCGCGGCATTGCTCGAACACCAGCGCAAAGGTGATGTGACGGTCGGCAATCCCGGGCTGACACTTGCCGCTGGGCTGGCGCCGGCATGGGCCGGGTTCCGGCCGCTGCGGGTCGCGGACAAGCGGCGCGAGAGCAGCAACGTGACCTCGCTGGTGCTCGAACCGAGCGATGGCCGGCCGCTCATTGCGGCAATGCCCGGGCAGTTTATCGTACTGCGACTAAAGCCGGCGCCCGAGACGCCAGCTTGGCTGCGCAGCTACTCGCTATCCGGCGAACCCAGCCAGGAACGCTGGCGCGTCAGCATCAAGCGGGAGCCGCACGGCATGGTCGGGGCCTATGTCGAGACCCGGCTCCGGGTCGGCGACGTCATTGACACCAGCGCGCCGCGCGGCAGCTTTACACTGAGGCCGGGCACCGGCCCTGTGGTCCTGTTGAGCGCCGGCATCGGCGCCACTCCGGTGCTCGCCATGCTCAAGGCATTGGCCACCGGCGGCTCGCGAAGAGAGATCTGGTGGGTTCACGGCGCGCGCAACCGTGGCGAGCATGCGTTTGCCGCGGAAGTCCAGGCACTTCTCAAATCATTGCCCGCAGGCCACAGCCATATCCGGTACAGCGCACCCGGCCCCACAGACCGGCTGACGGTCGATTTCGATGCCGTCGGGCGCTTGAGTGCGAATGTCCTGCAGGAGCTCGGGGCGCCTCGCGAGGCGGATTTCTATCTCTGCGGACCAGGTGCGTTTATGAGCAATCTTACCACCGAGCTGGCGAACTGGGGTGTTTCTGCCGAACGGCTGCACAGCGAGAATTTCGGCTCTGCTCCGGCGCTGACCCCGGGTGTCGCCGCCGCTCTGCCGCGACCGCCGCATCTGCCCGATCGGCTCGTCGGCAACGGACCGATGGTGTCCTTCGCGCGAAGCAATTTGGCCGTGCGCTGGGCTTCGGCGTTTCAGAGCCTCCTCGAACTGGCCGAAGCCTGCGATGTGCCAGTGCGGTGGTCATGCCGCACCGGCGTCTGCCACAACTGCGAGACCGGGCTTATCGCCGGTACAGTCGATTATCTCCCCGATCCGGTCGAGCCGCCGGCGATCGGCAACCTGCTGATTTGCTGCAGCCGGCCGCGCGCCGACATTGTACTCGATCTGTAGGGCGGCAATCAGACGGGATCGCCGGTCGCGAAAATGCGGCTTCGAACCTGCTTCCCACTCTCGCCAGAGGGTTACGGCGATCCTGGCGGCCTCCTATTCCCTGAGCGATGCTGGGCCGCTGACGAACGGACTGTTCCGAAGATAAAATCGCAGCAGACGGTTCGCATCCCGCGAAATGCCGATCCGGATGCTGTGCCCGATTTCGCCGGGTTCGCGGTCACCGCGCCCGAGCCATAAAGGTCCTTTTCGGCAAAGATCCAGCCCCTCGAGCCGACGATCAACCCGCAACGCTGCGGTGAGCCTTCCTGGCCCTCGCGCCAGGTCGCGCAAGCGCCCGACGCCGCGATTTAGCCGCATGATCGCGACGCCTTCGAGCGGCTCGAGCGCCCTGATCAACACGCCGGCGCCGGTCCCGGACATCTCGCTCGAGACATTCAGCATATATGAGCTGCCGTAGGCGAGATAAATATAGGCGTGCCCTCGTTCGAGAAATAGCGAACGATTACGCCGGGTCATCCCCCGATAGGCGTGCCCGGCGGCGTCGCCGAGGACGTAGGCCTCGGTCTCGACGATACCGCCGCTGACGATGCCTTCCGGCAATTCCCGCACCAATACCTTGCCGAGGAGATAGCGCGCGAGAGAGACCGTATCAATCGGCAGCTCCGAGCGAGCGAGCGGGAGATGGTCATTCTCTGGGCGGCTTGGTTTCAGGGCATCCGCTCGACCCATTGCGCACGCGACGGCCCCGGGTCGAACGGATCGCCGAAATACTGGGTCTCGCGGGCAACCTTCCCATCGACGAATTCCATGATGCTCACGGTGTAGGACGGCCGCCCGTCATAGGTCAGGACATATTCCGTGACCCAGAAGTCGCCGGCGCCGATGATCCGCCGCACAGCGAAGTGTTTGCGGTTCGGCTGCGCGGCGCGAGACGATTGAATCTTCTGCCGCCCGCGGATGCGCTCGCCGGATTGCGGATATTCAAGCACCGCGTCCTCGCGGTAAATTTGATGTTCGCCGTCGAAGTCGTTCGCATCGGAGGCGACCCAGTGGTGATCGAGGGCCGTTCGAATCTCTCGGTCTTCCATATCAGATCTCCCTGACCATCGCCCTCGATGCTTGGCTGAATTGTCGAGACGTGAAACCGGATTGCTAAAATCCCGCGCGTTAATTTATCGAGAGCCGCTTCAGTCGTCGGCAAGGTCGATGACGAGGCCGTCCCGCCCGGGCTCGACGCCAGGAGGCAATTCGGCGGCGAGTGTGCGGTAATCGAGGCTCTGGTCCATATGGGTCAGGACTGCGCGACGCGGCCGCACCCGCGCAATCCAGCCGAGTGTCTTGTCGAGATGAGAGTGGGTCGGGTGCGGTGCGCGGCGCATGCAGTCGACGATCCACAGCTCGATGCCGGCAAGTGCCGCAAAGGCCGCTTCATCGAGTTCGGTGACATCTGTCGAATAGGCCATCCGACCGATGCGAAAACCCAATGTCGTGCTGAACCCGTGGCTCTGGGCGAACGGCACGACGGGTACGTCCCCGACCGCAAATCGGCCGGTGATCTCGCGGGGTTCGAGCGTCGGCCGGTAGAATTGGCCGGCTTCGGGCGTCGGCTCCAGCGCATAGCCAAAACGGCGGCGGATCTCGGCGAGGGTCTTGGCATCGGCCCATAGCGGGATCGCCGCCTGCATGATCCGGTTCAGCTGGCGGATATCGTCGATGCCATGCAGATGGTCAGCATGCGCATGGGTCATCAAGACGGCGTCGACCCGCCTGACCCGCGCATCGATCAATTGCTCGCGCAGATCGGGCGAGGTGTCGATCAGGATTGCGACATTGCCGGCCTCGCCCCGCCCGGCTTCGACAAGTAATGACACCCGACGGCGGCGATTGCGCGGATCGGATGGATCGCATTCGCCCCAATTGGGTCCGACCGCCGGAACCCCGGTCGAGGCACCGCAGCCGAGCACCGTCACCTTCATCCCTACCCCTCGCTACTCCGTGATCGCCGGACCGGATCCGGGCAGGAGGGGGTCAGCGAGTGGCGAGGGCGGCGTGGCCTTGGCGAACAGGCGAAAGAAATTAGCCGTGGTCGCCGCCGCCAGAACGACGGGCTCGACCCCTTTCAGCGCCGCCACCCGTGCCGCGGTCGCGGTGACAAAAGCCGGCTCGTTGCGCTTGCCGCGATAAGGCACCGGCGCGAGATAGGGGCTGTCGGTCTCGACCAACAGCCGGTCGAGCGGGACGTCGCGGACAATCGCGCGCAGCTCCTCGGCGTTTTTGAAGGTCACGATGCCCGAGATTGAGATGTAGAACCCGATCGAGAGTGCGGCTTCGGCGAGACCGCGGCCGCTCGAAAAACAATGCAAGACGCCAGGCGGCGGTTGTTCTGCGACGAGAATGCGGGCGATATCGTCATCCGCTTCGCGGGCGTGGATGATCAGCGGCAGGCCGGTTGCGCGCGCGGCCGCGATATGGGCGCGAAAGACGTGTGCCTGGATATCACGCGGGCTCAGATCATAGTGGTAATCGAGCCCGGTCTCGCCGATGCCGACGACCTTGGGATGGGCGGTTGATGCCACGAGCCGATCGGGCAGCAGATCGGCGTGGTCGGCCGCTTCGTGCGGATGGGCTCCGACCGAGCACCAGATATCCTCATTCGCTTCGGCAATGGCGCGCACGCCCGGGAACTCGTCAAGGCGGGTTGCAATCGTCAACATCGTCGCAACGCCGGCGGCGTGCGCCCGGCCGATAACCGCCTCGCGTTCGGCGGCAAAGTCAGGGAAATCCAGATGGCAGTGACTGTCGACCAGCATCGCCCTGCCCTCGCCCATGTCGCTCATGCGCTCGCCGCGATCGCCGGCGCTTCGACAAAGCGCGGGAAGATCCCTTGCGGCTTTGGCAGGCGGGTTCCGGGGACGAGCGACGCTGTCAATGCTGAAAAATTGCGGGCGTCTGCCGGCACCGCCAGCTGGTCGAGCAACTTTGCGGCCGCCTGCGGGACAAACGGCTGGGTCAGGAGTGCCAGGTGGCGGATCGCCTCGGCGAGCGTGTAGAGCACAGTGCGCATCCGCGCCGGATCGGTGCGGCGCAAGGCCCAGGGCGCCTGCTCGTCGACATAACGGTTGGCCTCGGCGACAACCCGCCAGATGGTTTCGAGCGCCAGATGAAACGCCTGCTCGCGCATCTGGACGCGCAGATCCTGGAGAAGGCCGCGGGCATTGTCCAACAACGACCGGTCGGCATCGGCGAAGGTCGCAGGCTCGGGTACAGCGGCGCCGCAATCACGGTTGATCATGACCAGCACGCGCTGTGCCAGATTGCCGAAATCGTTGGCAAGATCGCCATTCAGACGGCCGACCACGGCGCGATGCGAGAAATCGCCGTCGCTGCCGAATGGCAGTTCGCGCAGCATGAAATAGCGCACCGGATCGACCCCATAGGTATCGACCAATTGCTGTGGCGGGATGAAATTGCCGAGCGATTTCGACATCTTCTCCCCTTCGACCGTCCACCAGCCATGGGCAAAGACGCGGCGCGGCGGTTCGAGCCCCGCCGCCATCAAAAACGCCGGCCAGTAGACCGAATGAAAGCGCACGATGTCTTTGCCGACCATGTGCAAAGCCGCCGGCCACCAGTGCGAAAACCCGGCCGGGTCGTCGGGATAGCCGGCGGCGGTGATATAATTGATCAGCGCGTCGAGCCAGACATAGATGATATGTCCGGGGTGACCCGGAACCGGAACCCCCCAGGTAAAGCTGGTGCGCGAGATCGACAGGTCCTTGAGCCCGCCTCGGACGAAACTGATGACCTCGTTGCGCCGGGCGCGGGGCGCGACCGCCTCAGGGTTGGCGTCGTAATAGGCCAACAGCCGGTCCTGCCAGGCCGACAGCCGGAAAAAGTAATTCTCCTCCTCGAGCCATTCGACCTCGGCGCCGGTCGGCGCCCGAGGTCCGGTTGGGCCGTTCACAAGTTCGCTTTCGTCGTAAAAGGCCTCGTCGCGCACCGCATACCAGCCGGCAAAGCGGCCGAGATAGATTTCGCCGCGATGCTCCAGCTCCTGCCATAGCGCCTGAACCGCGCGGGCGTGGCGTGGTTCGGTCGTGCGGATGAACTCATCCTGCGAAATGTTCAGCAACCGGGTGATTTCGCGAAATCGCGCCGAGTTGCGGTCGGCGAATTCCTGCGGCGAGACGCCGGCTGCCGCTGCCGATTGCGCCACCTTCTGGCCGTGTTCATCGGTCCCGGTCAGGAATTTGACGCACCGCCCGTCGAGCCGCATGAAGCGCGCCATCGCATCGCACGCCACCGTCGTATAGGCGTGGCCGAGATGCGGCATGTCGTTGACGTAATAGATCGGGGTCGTGATAAAAAACGGCCGGGCAGCGTCCATCGCTCTCTCCAAAGCCCAGATATGGGCCGGCAGCGGCGGCAATCCACTGCGCGCCGATGGCGGTGTTTCTACCGCGCCATCGCTTCGATGGCAAAGAACGCGCCGAGCATCGTCTGCTTCTTGTCGAGATTGAGTTCGCGAGCGGCGGCGAAATTTTCCTCGATCTCCTCGCGCAGCCCCGCCCAATGCGGCGGATCGGCAGCCGCCGCCAGGCGCTGCATGGCCGCACTTTCGCCTGGGACGATTTCCTCCCCGCCGACATGCCCCCGCGCCGCCGCGCTCGCAAGCCGCGCCAGAAAGCGCGCCAGCAACTCTTCACAGGCGCGGTAGGAATCCTCCGCGTCGGCGCGCACGAGGCGGTCGGTCAAGGCGTGGAGCTGGCCCACATCGATTGCCGGCACCTGCACCAGCAGATCGGTCAGCGAACGATAGAGCTCGATCCCGCCGGCATCGGCGAGTTCAAGCGCGCGCCCGACGCTGCCATCGCTCAGCGCAGCCAACGCCGCCGCTTCATTCCGGCCGAGCTGTGAGCGATATCGGGACAGCAATTGCCCCGTTACCGCCATCGGCAGGGAGGCCAAAGCCAGCTGCCGGCAGCGCGAGCGGATCGTTGGCAGCAGCCTGCCCGGATTGTGGGTGACCAGCAGCAGCAGCGCATCGTCGGGCGGCTCTTCGAGAATCTTGAGGAGCGCGTTGGCCGCGTTGCGGTTCATTTCCTCGGCACCGTCGATAATCACAATCCGCCACCCCTCCTCCGCCGAGGTCAGGCGAAAAAATGCGGCGATCTCGCGCGTATCTTCGACAATGATCTCGCCGCGCAACCGCTTGCGCCGCGGATCCCATGCGCGTTCGATCGTCAACAGATCGGCATGGCCACCGCCGGCGACGCGGCGAAATACGCCGTCATCCGGATCGATCATGAGTCCGCTATCGGCTGCGGCGCCGCTGAGCCCGTGACCCGGGCCCGGCTTCCCGCGCCGACCCTGGGCCAGCAGAAAGCGCGCGAAACGAAAGGCGAGGGTCGCCTTGCCGATGCCGCGCGGGCCCGCAAGCATGATCGCATGCGGCAGACGGCCGATACGGTAGAGCCGAAGAAGCTCGCGCTGGACCGCATCGTGGCCGACCAGATCCGGGTTTGCCCGCGGCGGGGTTACCGAGGTTTCGGCATCGCTGACGGCGGCTCCCCGCATGATTATCTCGATCTTTTCGATAGGTGGGCTGCTAGCCACTCCCGCGGAGTAACCCGCCCGCCGCTAGTGTCCTGAACCTGAAGTTGGCAACCCAGCCTCCCACCATCCCGACGAAGGTCGGGACCCATCGTGGCTGTGGGTACCGGCCGGTGTTTATCCTCAAGCCGGCCAACGGCCGAACCGGCAAGCCGGTATGGATGAGGACAAAATCTCGCAAACAACCTGACGACCTTCTGAACCGCGACGCCAACTGATCTCACCAGGGTCGCGACGCGATAATAAATTAGAATCGCTTCGAGGCCGAACCACTTCGCCGTTTATTTCAGGTCCAGCTTCAGCCGCTCGGCGACCGCAGCGAGTATCGCGCGGTGCACCGTCTCCGGCCCGGGCATGGCGTCGATCAGTACGCAGCGCGCCGGCGCGCTGGCGGCGATCGCGCGAAACCCTTGCCGCAACCGTTCGTGAAATGCGCGATCGCGGCGCTCGAACCGGTCGGCGGCGGTGCGCGCAGCGGCGCGCGCCAGCCCGGTTTCGACCGGCAGGTCGAGGATCAAGGTGAGGTCGGGAACGAAGTCGTCGAGTGCCAATCGATGCAGCAGAGCGATGTCGGCGAGCGGCTGGCCGCGGCCATAGCCTTGATAAGCGACGGTTGAATCGGCGAAACGATCGGACACGACCCAGATCCCCCGCGCTAATGCCGGCTTGATCAATTTAACGACATGGTCGTGCCGGGCCGCGGTCAGCAGCAGCGTTTCGCTCCTCGCGTCCCAGCGCTCGACGTCACCTTCGAGCAACAGCCGGCGGATCGCCTCGGCACCCGCCGAGCCGCCGGGCTCGCGGGTGGCAACCGCCTTGATCCCAGCCTGTTCGAGTGCCGCGACCAACAGCGGTGCTTGCGTCGATTTGCCGGCCCCCTCCCCGCCCTCCAGGGTTATGAATCGGCCGCTCGTCATCGCCTCATTGCCGGTTTCCCCACACGAGATAACCGGCGAGAGTGGCGATCCGGCCCATCGCATCCATCCGCCCGACATCGGCGGCAGCCACGAGCGGTACCTCGAGCTGCGGCATGTCGGGGGCGCTGACGACAATGCTGCCGACGGTCTCGCCCTTTTTCACCGGCGCCGGGATCGGGCTGTCAAATTGTTCCGACACCTGCATCCCCTTGCGCGCGGTGCGCGACAAGGTCACGACCAGGTCCTTGCCGACCGTCAGCGGCACACGCGCATCCCGGCCGAGCCAGACTTCGGCATCGTCGACGTGGTCGCCGGCGGCAAACAAGCGATAGTCGTTGAACTCGCGAAACGCCCAGTCGGCGAGCCGCTCGCTTTCCTCGGCGCGCGCTTTCATTGTCGGCAACCCACCCAGCACCATGACAATGCGACGATCGCCGCGAACCAGCGATCCTGTCAGACTATACCCCGCCTCTTCGGTGTGCCCCGTCTTGAGCCCGTCCGCCCCCATGTTCTTGTAAAGCAGCGGGTTGCGGTTGCCTTGCTTGATGTTGTTGTAGGTGAAGTCGAGCTGACTATAAAGTTTGTAATACTGCGGAAAATCCTTGATCGTGCGGATCGCCAGGGTCGCCAGATCGCGCGCCGTGACCCATTCGTTCGGATCGGGAAGACCGTCGACATTGGCGAAGTGGCTATCCTTTAGCCCGATTTCCTTGGCCTTTTGATTCATCAGGTCGACAAAGGCTTCGACACTGCCGGCGAGCCCCTGTGCCAGCACGACGCAAGCGTCATTGCCCGATTGGATGATGGCGCCATGCAACAGGTCATCGACGCTGACCTTGCCGCCGAGCGGGACGAACATCTTTGAACCGCCGGTCCGCCACGCCTCTTCGCTGACCGGCAATTCATCGGTCAATTTGGCTTTGCCGTCCTTCAACATCGTGAAGACGGTGTAAATCGTCATCATTTTGGCCATCGAGGCCGGCGGCATGCGTTCGTCCGCGCCCTTGTCAAGCAGCACGGTACCGGTCTCGACTTCGACGATCAGCGCGTGGACCGCCTGGGTGTCGATGCCGATGGTCGATGTCGTTGCACCCGCTGCGGGCGGGCTCACAGCGGCAGTTTTGACCTTTGCCTTGGCGTGGGCCGCGGCCGCAGGATCAATCGTGACGCCAAAGGCGAGGAGCGCCGCCACCACGAAGAGGAAAAACCGCGGCATGGTCATCTCGGTCATTTCGGTTCGCCTGGGTTGCCGGGCAACACTCACTCGCCGACGATGCGGGCCCCCGGATAGCCGCTGTCGACGATTCGTGCGAGCAACCGGCTCGCCTGTGTTTGGCTCGCGAACGGGCCGACCCGAACGCGGTACATCGCGATGCCCCTGATCGAAGCGGATGTCACCTGAACCCTGCCCAATCCGGCGATTTTTGATTGCGCGCGCTCGGCGTTATCCCGCCGCGAGAACGCGCCGGCCTGGATATAGATCCCTCCGGCGGGCATTCGCGCCGACGCGGCCCCCCTCGGCGGCGAGGGTGGCATCCGCATGACGCGCGCCGGCGTGGCGGCAATGCCGGACTTGCGTTCCGGCGTCCTGACCGGCGGCAGTTCCGCGGCCTCGGCGCGCGCGATCAGCGAAAAGCGGTATCGCGCCGGTGCGGCGGACGGCGGCTCCGCCGCAGCGATTGTCATTGCCGTCGATGACGCGGCCCTCGATGACGCGGGGCGCGGCGCCGGCGGCTCAACCCGGACCATTGCAATCTCCGGCACCTGCGGCGGCACCGATGCCGGTTCGCGCGGCATTGCTGCGATCTGCGCCGCCGGCGATCGTCGCGGTTCAATCTCTGGTCTCGTCGGCGCCATGGCGGGATTTCGTGCCTCGGGCCGGACCGCGGAAGGCGTGTATATCGGCGCCGGCCTAATCGTCGGCGGGCCCGACAACCCGGATCCCGATGCTTCGGCGACCATGACCTCGCCACTATTGTGCATCGCCTCTTCTGCCGCAGCGATGCTCTCCTCCTTCAATACCGTGACCCGGACCCTCGTCGTGCCCTGGCTTTCAAACCCGAGCAATTGGGCCGCGCGGCGCGAGACATCGATCAGCCGGCCATCGACAAACGGGCCCCGATCGTTGACCCGCAATTGCAGCGAGCGGCCGTTTTCGAGGTTGGTGACCTGTACGATGCTTGGCATCGGCAGAGTAGTATGCGCCGCGGTCAAGCCGTTCAGATCAAAAATTTCGCCGTTTGCGGTCAATCGCCCTTCGAATTCCTGGCCATACCATGATGCAACCCCGATCCTGTCGTAATTGTAGTCGACTGCCGGATAATACCACACACCCTTGATCTCATAAGGCTCGCCAACCCGATAGGCCCCTACCCCGCGGCCTTCGGGATAGGAGGGCGCGCCCGGCGGCGAAGCGCAACCCGCGAGCAACAGGCTCCCCAACGCAATTGATGCGATAGACCCTGCCCAAGCTCGAGGCGCTGCCGCCATCCCCCAGCCTCCGCGATCCGGCGGTCAGCTGCGCCCCATTCGCGGGCCACGGACCATCGCATCGGCGAGATAGCCAACGGCCCCGGCAAAATAGGTGGACTTGTTCCAGCGCATGATCGTGCGGAAATTGTCATAGACGAGCAATGCCGGACCACCGACGCCGTCCGGCATGACGAGCGAGGCCTCGTCCTCACCAACCGCGAGCGGCCCGGCGTCAACACCGCGCACCCCCATCCGACTCCATTCGGCGGTAGGCCGGCGCTGTTCGAGCCCGGTCCAACGCGGGTCAAAACCGGCCGGCACCAGCACTTGCCGCCCCCAGCTCTCGCCATCACGCCAACCGAGATGAGCCAGAAAATTGGCGATCGAGCCAAGCACGTCGGCGCGGTCGTTCCAGATGTCGCGCCGGCCGTTGCCGTCATAATCGACGGCGTAGCGCAGAAAGGTCGAAGGCATGAATTGACACTGACCCATGGCACCCGCCCACGAGCCTTCCATGTTCGCGGGACCGACATTCCCCTCGTCGATGATCCGCAGCGCCGAGATCAGTTCGCCGCGGAAATAGGGTCCGCGACGTCCGTCAAAGCCAAGGGTGGCAAGCGACGCGACGACCAGATAATTGCCGGTGATCTTGCCGAAATCGCTCTCCATTCCCCACAGCGCCACGATGAAACGCGGATCGACGCCGTAGCGGCGATGCACCGCCTCGAGCAGCGCCCAATTGTCGTAAAGCGCATGGCGTGCGTTTTCGATGCGCTGCGGGCTCACCGTTTTTTGCAGATATTGGGTAAAGGTCAGCACCTGCTCGGGCTGATGGCGGTCGAGTTCAACGACGTGCGGCAGATACTGCGCGTATCGCAGCGCATAATCGACGGTTGACATCCGGATGCCCTGCGCCGCCGCTTCGCGCCTGACCAGATAGAGAAAAGAATCGAAATCGCCCTCCGCTTCTGCGCTGGCGCCGGTCGGCAGACCAGCCAGCGCCACCGGCACGGCGAGCAGCGGCGCCGAAAACAGCATGCGGCGGCTGTAGCGGCGAGGGGTCATCGCGGCATTCCCAAATCCACCCATCTCGGAAGTCTTCTTGCCACAACCACTTTCCCTTTAGCAAATCGATGGAAATAACCCAGGCAACGAGGTGATGGCGTGTCTTGCGGGCGTGAAAGAGCGACCCGCGCCCGACGAATCGCCGACGGTGTCAGCATGGTCAAAGCTTGACAAAATGCCGCAGCACTCGTAACGCAGGGAGGATTTTGGGTTCGGAGGATGCGCGATGGGTCAGGTGTTGGGTCTCGGCGTCACCCACTTTCCACCGCTTTCGGGCACCGACGAGAGCATGGGACGAATCCTGAAGCGAGTCCTCGACGACCCGGCATTACCCGAACAATACCGCCAACCCGGCGGCTGGCCCGCGGCGATGCGTGAAGAATACGGCTCTGACCAGGGGCTTTCGGCGGCGCGGCGGCATCGCGAGGCATTGATTGCGGGGTTCCGCAACGCGCGCCGGGTGCTCGACGAGTTCAAACCTGATCTTGTCGTGATCTGGGGCGACGACCAGTACGAAAACTTCCGCGAAGACGTGATCCCGCCTTTCTGCCTGCTCGCCTATGACCGACTGAGCGCGAAACCATGGGAATACTATCGCGCGGGCAACGCCTGGCATGAGCCCAAAGACAAGATCTTTGAGTACCAAGGTGATCGTGAGGCCGGCAAATATCTTGCTACCAAGATCATCGAGACCGGCTTTGACGTCTCTTATGCCTACCAGCCGCTGCACCATCAGTTGGGCCATGCGTTTTTGAACACGCTGTTGTTTATGGACTACGACCGGCGCGGTTTCCCATACCCGGTGTTGCCGTTCCAGGTGAATTGCTATGGGCGCCGGGTAATTGCGCAGGAGGCCGGGGTGCGCTCGCTCTCCGAGTTGCCGGCTGAGGCCGATCTCGACCCGCCCTCGCCGATGCCGTGGCGCTGCTTTGACCTCGGCGCCGCGGTCGCCCGCATCGTCGCCGAGAGCCCCTATCGTGTGGCGCTGATTGCTTCGTCGAGCTGGTCGCATGCATTTCTGACGCGCAAGAACTGGCTGCTCTATCCTGACGTCGAGGCCGACCGCGCGCTCTACGACGCGCTGCAGAAATCGGATTACAAGACCTGGCGCGAGCGGCCGTTGAGCGCCGTCGAAGACAGCGGCCAGCAGGAGATCCTCAACTGGATGTGCCTGATGGGGGCGATGGACGCACTCGGCCGGCGGCCGACCGAAACCGCCTTTGTCGAGACCTGGATCTTCAATTCCAGCAAGTGCTTCGCGGTCTACGAACCGTGAGCTCCCTGCGACACTCGCCCCCGCCTGCGGGGGAGAGGGCGGGCGCGACGGGTTTGCCAGGCAAGGCTCTGGCGCAGGAGCTGATCGACAACAGCCGGCGGGAAGTCCGGGCTGCGCCAATCGCGGCGGTGGTCGAGGCGGCGCGCGGGGGCGCGCTCAGCGCCGAAGCTATCGTTCGCCTGATCGGGCGGCTGTGGACGCTTGAGCGGATGTTCTACTACATCTACGGCGGCTGGGGTCAGGGGCTCGAAATGAACGACTTCCCGCCCTCGGTCAAATATCTGTTCTCAAAGCAGATCGTCGACGAATCAACGCACGAGATGCTGTACCTCGACGCGCTCTTGCGGCGCGGCGCCATCGCTACCCAAAAAGACGCGTTCAACCAGCCCTATGGCCGGTTCGCCGTCGATTCGGCGCTTGCTTATTATGTCTTTTCGCTACGCAACCTCGCCACTTACCCGCACCCGATCCGCATCGCGGCCCTCAATCTCGGCCCCAAGGTCATTGAATTCGGCTGGATGGAGGAGCTGGCGGCGGCCTCGGCCGACGCCGATCTCACGGCGATATTTGACAGCCAGGCGGTCGAAAACAAGAGCCACATCAATATGGGCCGGCGCATCGTCGAAGAGTTTATCGAGAAGCCGGTCGAGGCTGAATTGTGCCGCTGGGCCTGTGCCGTGGCGCGGCGCGACTATGGCCGCTTTCTGCACGAGCTCGGCGATTTCGTGCTCGACCGCTCGACCCCGGCACCGCCGCTGCCGCGTGTGCAGGTGATGGATTGAGGAACCCGGCATGGCGAGCCTCAAGATCGATCACGAGCGCTGCACCGAATGCCGGATGTGCTACATCGTCTGCCGCGAGATCGATCTCAACGCGGTCTACGTGGCGCTTGAGCCGCTGCACCGGATCGAGATCGACATGGCCAAATGCACCTATCCCGGCTGCACCGCGTGCCTGATGTATTGCCCGGCGGAAGGCTCGATCGTCGAGGCCGAGACCGGCCGCTCGCTGGTTCCGCCGCCGCCCGAAGCCTGGCGGAGTTGACGAACATGCGGCGGCCTTTCGCATTGCGATCGAGGCTTTCTTTGTCATCCCGACGAGGGCCGGAATCCGGCGACCGATGAACCTGCCAGTCGCCCCGGATCCGCCGCTTTCATCGGGATGACGGTCCAATTTGCGAGAGGACCCATCCAGATGCACCCGATCCTCGAAGAATTCTGCGACAAATGGGTGTGGCCGACCATGCCGGGCGCACCCGGTGCGGAGTTCCGGCTGCGCCTGACCCGCGAGCAATGCCTTAAAGGATGGGAAATCTCGTTGAACCGTACCCTGGCCGGGATCGACCAGGAACTCGCCGAGAATGACGAGGACTGGAAACGAGAGCGTGCATTGCGCGGCTATGCCGCCGAAGGCGTGCACATGTCGATCAAGCAGATGTCGGGCCAGCTGCTCTCGGTCGATATCGCCGACCAGGAACGCTACATCGACCTGCAGCGCATGCGCGCCCGGCAGATCTGGGACGAGTGCAAGCATTCAAAGCTGCACGCCGACGTCTTGCTCGGTAAAGGCTGGATCAACAACGAACGTGAACTGATGGACATCGCCGCCGCCAACGCTCAGCCGTTGCCGGCCTATTTTGGGATGTCGATGATGTTCGCCCACATCCATCCCTTGGCCCGCGCAGCGCAGAATTATTACCAGGAGGCCAATGCCTGCATCGGCATCATGGCCTATCTCGATCGCGTGGCCGACCCGCTCGTCCGTCACGAGCATTTGAGCCAGCGCGATGAGGAGCTGATGCATTTCATGGAAGGCAAGTTCCAGATCGACTTCCTGTGCGCCACCCCGGAGACGCAGCAGCCGGTCGAAGAGGCGCTGGGTTATTTGTTGCATCAGATCGGCGGCATCAGGTGACCGCACCGGTGAAGCCCCCTCTGTCACCGCGCGCGGAAGCGAGGATCTGGAGCCGGCGACGGCGGGCGGCCCTGAATCCCCGCTTGCGCGGGTATGACGGAAGCGGTCAGCCAGGATGAAAGTCCGGATCGATTACGCGTTCTGCAATTCCTGCGGGCTGTGTCGCGAGGTCTGTCCGGAATCGGCAGTCCGCCCGACCCTTCTCGAACCGCGCCATCTCTATGAGATTCAGCCGCAGAAATGTAGCGGCTGCGGTGAGTGCCTCGACTATTGCCCCGCACCCGGCGCTCTGGTGGAATACGCGGCAGAATAGGATCAGGTACGCAGGATGGCTGACAGCGCCCGACCGGGCGTGCCGCAACCGACGGAGAGGCGAATGGCGCGCAAATACACTTTGATGTCGAGCGATGGGCATCTCGAAGTGCCGCCCGAGCGATGGACCCATCGGGTGCCGCAGAAATACCGCGATCGCGCTCCGCACACCGTGCACCTGCCGGATGGCGGTGATGCGCTAATGATCGAGGGCCAGCCGCTGCTGGAAGCAAACTTTCTCGACCTGCGCGCCGGACGCGCCGAAGGAACCTGGCAACCCTTTGGTCTGAAGGTCGCCGATGCCGCCGGCACCGGCTCGCCTGAGCAGCGTGTCAAAGAACAGGACCGCGACGGCATGGACGCCGAAGTTCTGTTTGCGGCGATGGTCGCGGGCCCGGTCTTTTGGCGCAACATCGCCCATGACGAGGTCTATAAAGCGGTCATCCGCGGCTACAACGATTGGCTTGCCGAGGAATATTGCGCGGTGGCGCCCGATCGGCTGATCGGCATGGGGGTGATCCCGATCACCAATGTCGACGACGCGATCGCCGAGATGGAGCATTGCAAAAAGCTTGGGTTGAAGGGCGTCCTGCTCGGCGCGCTGCCGAACGCCAAGGGCTATCCGACGCCTGAGGACGACAAATTCTGGGCGGCGGCGATCGACCTCGACATGCCGGTCACCGCGCATGTCCAGTTCTACCGCACCGGCGCCCGCGCTTCGCAGCCGACCTTCAAATACCCGAAAGAAGACCCGGTCATCATGCAGCGGCTGCGCCGGCCGTTTCTCGAATGGTTGTGCAACTTTGGCTTGGCACCCTCGGTCAGCATAGCCCAGCTGGTATTGGCCGGCGTCTTTGACAGGTATCCGAAACTCAAGGTGTTCTTTGCCGAAACCCGGCTCGGCTGGGTCCCGTTCTGGCTCGAACATATGGATTTGTGGTATCAACGCCACCTTGGCTGGGCCGAGGAGTATCTCGGCTTTCAGCCGCTGAAGGAATTGCCGAGCCACTATGTGCGCGAACATGTTTACTTCAGCGTGCAATACGAACGCGTAGCGATCGAAGAGCGCCAGCATGTCGGCACCGACCGGATCATGTTCGCGACCGACTTTCCGCATATCGAATGCGAATGGCCGAATTCGCGGCCGATCATCGACAAAATATATGCCGACATACCCGAAGCCGACAGGCGCCGGATCTGGGCTGACAACTGCGTCGAATTCTTCAAGCTCGACCAGGCGGCCTGAACGACGCCAGAAACCGCTCGTCACCGACTAAAAGCGACCGGCGCTCCTGCGGATCAGCAGGAGATAGAACCGGCTCGGCGCCGACGTGGGTGCGACCTCGCCGGCGCCTTGATCCATGGGGAGGAAAAATGCGCTGGTTGCTTGCGCTGGGGATGTATGCGATGGCTCTTGTAGCGACCGGGCCGGCGATGGCTGCCGAAACCGGAGGTGCCTTCTACGCGGTCACCTACTTCGAAGCGGCGCAGCCCGATGTTGCAAAAGTCGCGGCTGATCTCCGGCAGCTTGCCGCGGCGAGCCGCAAGACAGCGGGCGTGACCGGTTTCGAGGTATTTGAGGAAATTGGCCGACCGAGCCGGTTTGCGATTTTTGAGGGCTGGCAAAGCAAGACCGCGGCCGATGCCCATCGCAGCGCCGCTGCGACTATCGCATTTCATGATCGCGTGCGGCCATTGCTGGTCGGGCCGTTTGAAATCCGCGATTTCACCGGGTTTGCGGTTGCCGGGCCGAGCGAGCAGGGCAGCCGCGACGCAGTCTATGTCCTGACCCATGTCGACGTCTTCCCGGCCGGCAAGGACGAGGCCGCGGCCCTCGTCGGGCATTTGGCCGAAGCAAACCGTAAACTACCGGGGAATTTATGGTTTGATGTGCTGCAGGTCGAGGGCCACCCGAACCATTTCACTCTGCTCGAGGCGTGGCGCGATCGCAACGCCTTTGACGAAAGTCTGATGGCGGCTTCGACCCGGGACTTCCGCCAAAAGATTACGCCGCTGGAAGGCGCGCTTTACGATGAGCGGCTCTATCACGCGCTGCAATAGTGTCAAATTATCATTGCCGGCGAAAGCCATTCCCAACAGTACCGGGCATCCAATATGCCGCCGGCAATCTGTAGCGACTGAAATCGCGACTCCAATCACGTTCGAAATCGAACGAGGGCGGAACGGCCGCTCACAGACTCCAGTAATTGACTTGCGGCGGCACGTCGGCGGGGGCGATCGCTGATTTCACGTCGATAAAGACCCCGCCCGGTGCCAGCGCCGCAAACAGCCGCTCCCAGCCGGCTTCGGCCAATATTCGGTGTGGTACGGCGAAGATCAGCCCGTCGAGCGCCTCGAGATGATCGAGCGGCAGCAGGTCGATGTCATATTCCCGGCGCGCATCGCCAGCGTCGGCAAGCGGGTCGGCAACCAGCGCGGCGATGCCGAACTCGCGCAATTCGGCCACGATGTCCGGCACCCGGCTGTTGCGCAAATCGGACACGTTCTCTTTGAAGGTGAGGCCGACAATGCCGATCCGCGCACCTTTGACCGGCCGTTCGGCGGCAATCAGCAATTTGACAAGACGCTGGGCGATAAACCCGCCCATCCCGTCATTGATGCGGCGGCCCGAAAGGATCACCTGCGGGAAGTAGCCGGCCGCCTCGGCTCGCGCGGTCAAATAATACGGGTCGACACCGATGCAATGACCACCGACAAGACCCGGCGTAAACCGCAGGAAATTCCATTTCGTGGCGGCGGCGGCCAAGACCTCGCGAGTTGGCAGCCCGAGCCGGTCGAAGATGATGGCCAATTCGTTCATCAGCGCGATGTTGAGGTCGCGCTGGGTATTTTCGATGACCTTGGCAGCCTCGGCGACCTCGATCGACGAGGCGCGGTGGAGGCCGGCCGCGACAATTCGTCCATACGCCGCCGCCACCCGCTCCAACGTCTCGGCATCCTCGCCAGCGACAATCTTGACGATGGTTTCGAGCCGATGCTGCGCGTCGCCGGGATTGATGCGTTCGGGCGAATAGCCAAGCTTGAAATCGATCCCTTGCTTAAGTCCCGATGCTGCTGCCAGCAATGGCCCGCAGACCTGGCGCGTGAGCCCAGGATAGACCGTCGATTCGAAGACGACGACGGTTCCGCGCGCGAGGCGCGGCCCGATCAGCCGACAAGCCTCGGTTAGCGGCCGCAAATCCGGGCGGCGCTCGGCATCGATCGGGGTCGGCACGGTGACGATCACAAAACTCGCATCGGCGAGCGCATCGGGTTCGTCGGTGAGACGCAAAATGCTGCCGCACAACGCCGCTTCGGCCACTTCCCCGGTGACGTCGCGGCCGGCGCGCAGTTCCCCAATCCGCCGTGCCGAGACATCGAAACCGATCACCGGTGCAAATTCTCTCGCCAGCGCCAAGGCAACCGGCAGCCCGACATAGCCGAGACCGACAACGGCAAATCCGCGTTCCATGGGTCAGCCTTGTTGTTGCACGCCCCGAAGGTGACGCGCCGCGCGTTCATCCCCTGTCCCCTGCCGCGGCGACTCGGCGTGTCGTCCGCGCAGCACAAGCGATCGCGGCGGCTACCCGAGCGGCATCTCCGGCAAGGTGACGATGTCGACACCGGCGGCTTCAAGGCCCTGACGCACAGCCCGCGCGGCGATCACCGCCGATGGTTCGTCGCCGTGCAGGCACAGGGTGTCGAGCCGCACCTTCAACCGCCTGCCGCTGCGCGAGACGATCTCGTCATTGACCACCATATTGACGACGCGCTCCCGGATTTCGGCGGCGTCGTGCAGCACCGCCCCCGGTATTTTGCGGGAAGTGAGATTACCGTCATCATCATAAAGCCGGTCGCAAAACCCCTCTCGCGCCAGCGGCAGGCCGAGCTCGAGGGCCGCTTTCTCCATTTGCGACCCGGCCAGCGCTACATAGATCAGCTCGCGATCGACGGTCTTCATCGCCCGCCCGATTGCCAATGCCAGATCGAGATTCTCCGCCGCCATATTGTTGAGCGAGCCATGCACTTTCACATGCGTCACCCGACGGTCGACATAGGCCGCCATCGCCTGCAGCGCGCCGATCTGATAGGCGATCATGTATTCGAGTTCGCGCGGGTTCATATCGATGCGGCGCCGGCCAAAGCCCCATAAATCGTTAAAGCCCGGATGGGCGCCGATGCTGACCCCCGCCTCAGCCGCCAGACCGACGAGCCGATGCATCGTCACCGGGTCGCCGGCATGAAAGCCGCAAGCGATGCTCGCCGAGCGAATGATCTTCATCAACGAGGCATCGTCGCCGATCTCCCAGGCGCCAAAACCCTCGCCCATATCCGCATTCAGATTGATCGCCTTTGCCATGCCCGGCTCCTGACCCTTATCATCCCTAAATGCTTGAGATCGCCGCTCGTGGCAAGGAATTCAGGTGAATTTGCGGTTTCTCTCGGTCGGCGACCGTGCGTTGACGATCGAATTTGGCGACACGATCGACCGCCGGCTGAGCCGCGAAGTGTTGCGCCTCGACCGCGCCATCCGAGCCGCACCACCGCCGGGCGTGACCGAAACCGTGCCGACCTTCCGTTCGCTGATGCTGCATTACGACCCGTCGACGACCTCGCGCGCCGAACTCGAACGCGCGATCACCCGCCTCATCGACCGCAGCGAAGATCATCCCCTGGCGGTGCGGTTGTGGCGGATTCCGGTGTGCTATGCCGACGAATTCGCTCCCGACCTTGCCGCGGTGGCACAAGCGAGCGGGCTGACCGCCGCCAGGATCATCCACCTGCACAGCAGCATGCGCTATCACGTCTACATGCTGGGGTTTCTCCCTGGTTTCCCCTATCTGGGAGATCTGCCGCGGGAACTTGCCCTGCCGCGGCGAGCCGATCCGCGCTTGCGGGTCCCGGCCGGCTCGATCGCGATCGCGACCACCCTGACCGCGATCTATCCTTACGCGAGTCCCGGCGGATGGCATCTGATCGGAGCGACGCCAATCCGCTTTTTCGATCCCGCCCGCGAACCGCCATCGCTGCTCGCGGCCGGTGACGCCGTCATCTTCGAACCGATCGACGCCGGCGCGTTCAGCGAGATCCGGCACGCAAGCGAGCGCAACGGCTACGCGATAGAAAGCGAACTGATCAGCGCATGATCGCCGGCGGACTCAAGGTGCGGCGCCCCGGGCTCCACACGACGGTGCAGGATCTCGGCCGGCTGGGCTTTCAGGCGTTGGGGGTCCCGGTTTCGGGCGCGCTCGATACGACAGCACTGCGGCTCGGCAATGCGCTGGCCGGCAACCCGGCAACCGCGGC
The DNA here is from genome assembly GCA_035509615.1 of Allostellaceae bacterium. Lineage (GTDB taxonomy): Bacteria > Pseudomonadota > Alphaproteobacteria > ATCC43930 > CGMCC-115725 > AP-15. The sequence goes on from DATJLK010000029.1 coordinate 23,204, forward strand.
AGCTCTCGAAATCCTGGCGAGCGGCCCCACTCTCGAGGTCGCGGCTGATACGGTGCGGGTGGCACTCGCCGGTGCCGGCGCCAGTCTGGAATTAGCCGATGCGCGGGTGGTGCCGTCGTGGCACAGCGTGAAATTCGCGCGCGGCGACGTCTTCGAGATCCGCGTTGGCCGCGAATCGATATGCGCCTATCTGGCGATCGAAGGCGGGATCGCGGTTCCGTTGGTGCTCGGCAGCGCTTCGGCCTATACCCGCGCCGCGCTCGGGGGTCTCCACGGGCGGGCGTTGCAGCGCGGCGATGTCCTGCCGCTGACACTCGCGGTCGCGTCCGAAGGTAAGGAGCGGCGCCTCCCCTCGCCGCCCCCGGCGGGTTGCGACCGGCCGATCCGCGTCGTGCTCGGGCCGCAACACGAATGTTTTACCGACGCTGCCATAGCAGCGCTTCTCGATGCCGAGTTTCGCATCTCCAAAAATGCCGACCGCATGGGGATGCGGCTCGACGGCCCGCCGCTGCGTCATCGCGCCGGTTGGGACATCGTGTCCGATGCGATCGCCACCGGCGCCATTCAAGTGCCTGGCTCGGGCCAGCCGATCCTGCTCCTTGCCGACCACCAGACGACGGGCGGTTACCCGAAGATTGCGACCGTTGTCTCAGCCGATCTGCCGCTCGTCGCTCGCCGCCGGACTGGCGATGCGATCCGCTTTGCTGCCGTAACGGTCGAGGAGGCCGAACACCTGGCTCGCGAGGCCGAGGCTTGTCTTTTGAAACAGCTCGGCTCGATCGCGCTGGTCGGCTGTGCCAGTGATATCGATCTCACCGCACTTTACGCCAATAATCTGATCAGCGGCGTGGTGACCGCCAAGTGAGCGATGCAACGAGCGATCGCGGTCCGTTAAAGGAGAGGTGCTGTCCTGCCGGGTGATATGCCCCAGGCGCTTCGATCCGATAGGATCATGGTCTAGGCGCCCGCCCCGGGGGCGGCAAGCGCAGCGGTTCGTCTTCGCCTGTGATTGCAGCACCTTTGATTGCAGCTGTGCCTGGTCCCGGCAATGGCGGGGCGCCGATCTTGCGGGCGATCTCGTCGATTGTCGCGCGGCAGCGCTCGCTTGTCGCGATCAGCGCGGCGCGACAATCCCCGGCGCGGCGCCATTTGGCCTCCGATCGCCCCGAGGCTGCAAAGCGTCGATAGCGCGGGCGCCATTCGGTCAGAAACGGTTCCAGGTTTTGGCTCAATAATTCAATCGCGAGTACCGTGATGGTCCCGGCCGCGCTGGCCCGTTGCGGACACTGCGTCCCTTTGAGCGCAGCACGAATTTCGCCGGCAAACGCATCGAGTGCGGCGATCGCTTCGCCCAGCGCCCCGGGGCCGGCTGGCAGACCCAGCGCCGGCAGCCGGGTCGCGCCTGCCACATAAATATGCCAGCCCGCCTCGATCAGAGCCGGGGCGAGTGGCGCCGGGGCGGCGTCCTCGGCCCTGGCGAGTTCATCGGGCGCGATGATCTCGGGCACCACCGCCGGACGTTCGGGGAGCAGCCGTCCGAGACCGCAAAGGCCCAGGGCGATGCCCAATTGCCAGCCTCGCTCGACCAGGCGCGCGCGGGTGCGTGCGAGATCCTCGCAGCATGATCCAAGGAGTGGCCAGTCAGAGACGGGCTGGCGCAAACGCCGCCAGTGCTCAAGGCGCGGTTGCCACCGGCCGAGGCATGGCTGCAGGTCGTGGAGCACGATCGCCAAAACAAATATTTGCGGCGGCTCGGCGCCCTCGACCAATCGAGCGGCTGGCGGCGCGCTGGTCGCCACCCGCTCGCGCAAGCGGTCGGCAAGTGCTGCCAGTGCTGCGAGACCTGCACAAGGCGGCAGGCAGGCTGCGTCCAAGATCCCGATCATCGACACCAGTTCGGTCAGGACAGACCAGAGCAGGTTGCGCGTTTGCCGATCCAGCGATGCAACGGTGTCCGCTGCACCGGGATGCAACGCCCCCTTTGTCAGCCGCGCCCAAGCGGCGAGCGCGCCGAGCGAGCGCGACAGCGCGCGGGCGGGCCGCACCACGGCTGACGGCATCAGCCGCCGGTTGGCGGCGTGACGAACCGGCTCGATCGAATGCGACATCGCCTCCGCCGTAAACCGGTCAAACGCCAGACCGGCCATGTCGGCGATGCGATCCTTCCGGCTTGCCGGCGCGCGGTCAAGCGCTGGTTCTCCCCGCGCGCGGTCAAGCGCTGCGTTCTCCCCGCGCGCGGTCAAGCGCCGCGTTCTCAATGTCCGCCGCGGACAGCGCTGCGTTCTCAATGTCCGCCGCGGACAGCGCTGCGCGGTCGCCGCAACAGCATTGTCAGCGGCAGACCAACCAGAAAAGCGCTGCCCATCATCAGCAGAACGTCATTGAAGCTCATCACCATTGCTTCGCGCTGAACCAGGTCGGCCAGCACCTTCAGCGCCGCGTGGTTCGGATCGCCGGCCAGCATGTCACCGAATCGGCCGGCTTGCATGTCGAGAAAATGCTGTATCGCCGGGCGTGCCGGATTAACGTCCTCGACCAGCCGGTTCCAGTGAAAATGCAGCCGATCGTTCAACATTGTGCCAATCGCAGCGATGGCGATGGCACCGCCGAGATTGCGCATCAGATTGTACAGGCCGGCGGCATTCTTCAGCTTGTCCGGTGGTAACGTGCCGAGCGCGATCAGGTTGGCGGGCAGAAAGCAGAACATCAGCGCGACCCCGCGCACCGCCTGCGGCACCAGCAATTCGGCAAAACTCGCCTGATCGGTCATGAACGCGTTCAGATAGACGGCGACGACAAAGAGCGCCATCCCGATCGCCAGCATCAGCCTGAGATCGATCTTTCGCGCCAGAAAGTTGGTCAGCGGCGATATCAACAGTTGCACCGCACCGGTGACAACGACAGTCTCGCCGATCTGCAGGCTACTGAAGCCGCGTACTTCAGCAAGAAACAGCGGGATCACATAGGTAGCGCCGTAGAGCCCGGTCCCGACGACAAATGTATAAAATGTGCCGAGCGCAAAATTGCGGTCGAGAAACGCGCGCAAATCAACGATCGGCTGACGGTAGCTCAGCACCCGCCAAAAAAACAGCACCGCCGCACTCGCAGAAATCACTGACGCTGCGAAGATTGTCTGGTCCTGGAACCAATCCCAGCGTGGACCTTCTTCGAGCACATATTCGAAGCAGCCGAGAAATATCGCCATCAGCATCAGACCCGGCACGTCGAAATAACGCAGCAGCGAGCGATCCGGCTTGTCGACATCGATCAGCAGCCAGACCGCCACCGCGACGGCGGTGCCGGGGATGATGTTGACAAGAAATAACCAGTGCCAGGAAAAGGTATCGGTCAAATATCCGCCGATCGTCGGCCCGAGGGTCGACGACAGGTTTAAAATCAAGGAAATAATGACCATCAGCGAGGCCAGCTTGCGCGGCGGGAACAATGTATAAACGACCGGGAACACCGACGGGACCATGGCGCCGCCGATGAAGCCTTGGGCCGCACGATAGACGATCATCTGGCCCAAGGTGGTGGCGGTGGCGCACAGCGCACTCATGACCGTAAAGCCGAGGGCCGAGATCACAAACAGGACGCGCGTCGACAGCAACCGCGACAAGGTCCCCGACAACGGGATCATGACCACTTCGGCGATCAGATATGAGGTCTGGACCCAGCCGATTTCATCCGAGGTTGCCGACAGCCCACCCTGGATCTGGGTCAGTGAACTGGTCACGATCTGGATGTCCATGATCGCCAGGAACATCCCGCAGACCATCGCGAGTACGCCAGCCCAGTCGCGCAATGTGGGTTCGCGCTGGGCAACGACGCCGGCAGGCGACGGCGGTGAGGGTGGCGAGGATGCGGGTTTGGGTGATGCTGCGGGTGTGCGGATCCGGCGCTGGCGGCGCTCGATCCCGGCCCGCCAGAGAACCGTCGGCGCCCAGCTCATCGCGATGCGGGCGCCTGATGGATGCCGGGGTTTGCTTCGGCGGCACCGACGATGCCATCGGCTGCAACCGCCTCGCCCGGGTCGCGGGTGTCGACGGTGACCGTGACCGACAGCCCCGGCCGCAACAGGCGTGCGAGCGGGCCGTTTCGCGGCAGAGCGATCCGCACCGGCACACGCTGGACGATTTTGGTGAAATTCCCGGTCGCATTGTCGGGCGGCAACAGGCTGAATTCGGCGCCGCTTGCCGGCGCAAAGCTCTCGACTTTGCCCATCAGCGGATGATCGGGATAAGCATCGACCGACACCTCGGCGCGCTGCCCGGGCTGCATCCGCGTCAGCTGGGTTTCCTTGAAATTGGCCGTAACGTAGACCCGCGGCAACGGCACCAGCGACAACAGTTCGGTGCCGGGTTTGACGTATTGCCCGACCTGCCCGGCGCGATTGCCGGCAATGCCGGCGACCGGCGCGCGAATAACCGTATTATCGAGATCATTCTGGGCGAGTCGCAAATTGGCGCGCGCTTGCTGCAGCCGCGCCTCCTCCTCCTGGCGCAGCGATTCAAGCACGCCGTACTGGCTTTGCGCAGCAGCGAGTGCGGCCCGGTTTTTCCGCACCTCGGCGTCGGCCTTGCGGGCATCGGCTTGCGCCTGCTCGTAGCGCTGCCGGCTAGCGAAATCAGTCGTCATCAACGCGGCGTAGCGCTTGAAGTCCTGTTGAGTGCGGACGAGATCGGCCTCGGCCGATTGCAGTTCGGCCCCAGCCTGCGCGATCATCGCCGTCTGCAGATCGAGCCGGCTGACAAAGGTCGCGACTGCGGCCTGTTCGGTGGCGACCGCGGCCTGCGCCTGCGCCACCTTGGCGGCAAAGTCGCTGTCGTCGATGACGAACAGGATGTCGTGTTTTTTGACCGCCTGGTTATCCTCGACGCGCACCTGCGCGATGTAGCCCTCGATCTTGGGGCTGATCACCGACACGTCGCTGGCGACATATGCGTCGTCGGTCGATTGCAAAAACCGCCATTCGGTCCACCAATTCCAGCCGCCATAGCCGCCGATGACGAGCGCCAGGCCGGCGGCGGCGATTACGAGCTTCTTGCGCATTCCTCGCCTGAACTGAACCGTTCAGTCTATAGTTGCGCAGAAACTAGGCCCTCCCTAATAATTGTCAAGCTGCGGCGCGGGATGGGAGCTATGGCCATGATGATTGAACGCGGCGCGCGGAACGAGGCATCGGCAGCCAGCAAGGCCGAGAGTATCCTCGCTGCGGCAAAACGGATGTTTCTCGAGAGCGGTTTTGGCGCCGTCAGCATGGACGCGATCGCCCGCGCAGCTGGCGTCTCCAAGGCGACGGTATACGCTCACTTTGCCGGCAAGGAGGAGCTGTTCGGAGCGGTCATCGCGCGCGAATGCGAGCGATACTTAAGCGAATTCTCGACCGGCGAGCTCGACCCCGGGAATGCGAGGACGTCGCTCGCGATGCTTGGCCGCCGGTTTCTCGAGCTATTGTTGTCGCCCGATGCGCTGGCCCTTCACCGCATCATTCTCGGCGAAGTCGGCCGCTTTCCGGCGCTCGGCGAGGTGTTCTGGCGAGCCGGCCCCGAGCGTAACCTCGGCCAGATCGAAGCGTTTCTAACGGCTGCGGCAAGGGCGGGCTCGCTCGAGATTACCGATGCACGCCTCGCCGCCGAGCAGTTCGCCGCTCTGGTCCGCGGCGAGGTGCAGTTGCGTCATCTGCTGCGCCTCGAACAGAACGCCGACGGGCCGGATGTCGCCACTCTCGTGGATGCGGCCGTCGACACGTTTCTGCGCGCCTTCGGCCGCCGCGGGCCCCAGAGATGAACCCGGTGCCGGAAAGACGGCGACCGCCAGAACAGGATCGCATGAAATGGAAACAGAGCTTCCATTTCATGCGTGAACCCTGCTCGCGATGCCAAGGGTGAGGCTATGATTCACGGATCGGAGCGCCAAGCGCTTCGATCCGATCATGGTCTAGGGCCGACTGACCGGGCCGCGCTGGTCGGGGACGGTTGCGGCTTTTTCTTTCCAGTCCCTCGACCACGGCGTTACCGGCTTGGGCACGACCTTGCCGTCGACCCGGATCTCGTCGACATGCTCGTTGTAAAAGCACAGATAGCCCTTGATCTTTGGGCATTCCGGGATCGGGTCGGGATAGCTCCAGGCGATGTCCTCGTACAGCCGGTCGCCGATCTTGACCGAGTAATAGCGCGCCTTGCCCTTGTACGGGCATGCGGTCGTCTTGTCGCTCGGGACCAACAGATCCATCCGCACATCTTCGGGCGGGATGTAGTAGCGCGTCGGGAGCCGGGTTTCGAACAGAAACCGCGCGCGGCGGCTTTCGGCAACAGTTTCGCCGCCGAGGATGATCTGCACCGGGCGCGACGATTGAATAACGTCGACTCGCTTATAGGGATCGCGCGGATGGACAAAGATCTCCTCGTCCTCCTCGTACCAATGGTCGACCCGGTCCCAATAAAACGCAACAAAGTCGCCGATCGCCGCGACCTCCGCAAATGGATCGGGATAACCCCAGACCGCGTTTTCCGAAATCCGGTCGCCGGCCGCTATCGTCCAGTACGACGCCGTCCCCTTATAGGGGCAGAAGGTGTGATGGTCGGTCGGCGTCAACAAATCCATCCGCACATCCGAACGCGGAAAGTAATAAACTGGCAGATGGCGGGTTTCGAACAGCAGATGCGCATTGATGCTGTCCGCGATCGTCTCGCCGTTCCAGGTAACGCGCACGCGGCGCGGCGAAGGTTCAAAAGTGATCTTGTAGTCAGGATTGGTCTTGAACCCGGATTCGCGGGTTTGCCGTAGCGCTGACATGGTTGGGCCTCCTCTCTCGCGTGTCGGCCGATGCGGCTCGATCGGCAAGACCGGCGAACACGGTCCGCTGCTGCCGCCGCCAACCGCATCCGGTTATAGAGCGGTCGCGTCCACGGTCAAAGCCGCCCGATCAACAAGTGCGCTCGGCCGCAGCCGGTGCCGCGGCCGCCTCGGCCTCGGTTGATTGTTCGATCAAATTCACCCGCATTCTGACCATCATTTCGAGCAGCAGATTGCGGTCCGGCTCCGGGATGCCGGCGAGGGCGTCCTCACGCACCGCCGCGGCAAGCGAAAAAATGCGGTCGAGCAGCGGATAGGCGGATTGGGTCAGGTAGAGCAGGTGGGCGCGGCGATCCTTGGGGTCCGGACGGCGCTCGATCAGCCCCGCCGCCTGCAGCCGGTCGAGCAGCCGGGCAAGCGTGATCGGTTCCAGCTCGAGGATCTGCGCCAGGCTCACCTGGTTGATGCCTTCCTGCCGGGCAAGATTGGCAAGCACGGCGGCCTGCGCCCGGGTCAGCCCGAGCGCTGCCGCGCGCGCCAGCTGCTCGAACCGCTTACGCATCAAACGCGCGACATCATTCAGTACAAAGCCCAGGGTACGACTTGGGATTTCCTGCATTTTCGCGACCTCTGCTGTCGCACTGATTCTGATTACTGACCGGTATTACGATAGTCGGCGATTTTTTGTCGTCCCCATTCGCTGTATTTAATTGAGCACGGTCCTCGCGGCTGGCCGATGTGGCGCCGCGCGCGGATCCACCATGTTCATAGATAGAGGACGCAAAGCCGAATTTCACCGCAATGGATCAGGCATCGCCATGCGCTGGAGCGTCGCCAGTGGTGTTGCCGCCGCGCCTCGTCCGGCCTCGGGTTGCATGCTGTCGCCCGCGCTTGTCGTGCCAGCCGCGGTCGATCGTCCCGCCTTGTGCTTCGGCTCCCGATCCGCCGGGACAAACCGACCATTTCCGCTCACGCCGACCGAAAGCATCCTGCCCGCCGAGTCCGACGTCAACAAACTTGAGCGATGACCGATTTCGCCGGTGGTGTCTCGACCGCACCAGTCTCGAACCAGCCGCCGGACCGTTGACCACGCTGCCTCAAGGCTCTTCCTGGAAATCGCGGGATAGCGGGCCGGCACCCGATCCCGATTGACAGCGCCCGCCCCCGATGTTGCAGTCGGCGTCTGTCGTTGGTAACCCGCTGCTATCGATATGGCATCGATTTTCGCTTCTTCGGCTCGGCTCGCTGCGCCCTGCCGTTGCCAGCACGACGCAGAGGTCGATCGATGAAAGCGCCGGCGTTTGATTACGTCCGTCCACACAGCCTCGCCGAAGCCGTGGGTTTGCTCGCGGGCGGTGGCGGCGACGCGCGGGTCATTGCCGGCGGGCAATCCTTGCTGGCGCTGATGAACCTGCGCATCGCGGAACCGGCATTGCTGATCGACATCGCCCGGTTGGCGGAGATCGCGACGGTCGCCGAAGACGATGCTGCCGTGACCCTCGGCGCCGGCACGACGCATGCCATGATCGAGGATCGGCGTGTGCCCGACCCGTCGCGCGGGTTGATGCCGCGGGTCGCGGCCTCACTCGCCTGTCGCGCCATCCGCAACCGCGGTACGATCGGCGGCAGCCTGGCGCTTGCCGACCCGGCAGCCGAATGGCCGGCGGTACTGGCGGCGCTCGCTGCCGAGGCGATCGTATCCGGCCCGAACCGCCGACGATCGATCGACTGCGCCGGGTTCGCGATCGGGGTCTACGACACCAGGCTGGCTGATGACGAGATCATCGAGAGCGTGCACATCCCGAAATTGTCGGTCGATAGCCGCTGGGGCTACGTCAAACTGGCGCGCAAAGCCGGCGCGTTTGCCGAAGCATTGGCGGTTGCGGTCAGTGACCCGGCGCGCGGCCATCATCGCATCGTGCTCGGCGCCGCCAACGGGCCGCCCATCATATTGGCGGCGGCGTCGCGGGGGTTGGCCGAAGGTCGAGGCGATCGCGATGCGGCGCGCGGTTCCGTCGCCGCCGACCTCGAGCAGGCGGCCGACCGCCGATTTGACGACTACCAGCGCAATCTGCATATGGTCGCAGCGATGCGTGCATTGCGTCAGGTGACCCGATGACCGCAGTCCGCTTCGGCATCAACGGTGTCGACGTCGCTGACGACGTGGCGCCGCGCACCTCGCTCGCCGATTATCTGCGCGAGCGCCGCAACCTGACCGGCACTCACCTCGGTTGCGAACATGGCGTGTGCGGCGCCTGTACCATCCTCGTCGATGGCGAGCCGGTGCGCTCCTGCCTGACCTTGGCGGTCGCCTGCGACGGACGCCAGATCCGCACCATCGAGGGTTTTGCCGCCGACCCGGTGATGACGGCGCTGCGCCAGGCGTTCCACCACCGCCACGGCCTGCAATGCGGCTTTTGCACGCCGGCGATGCTGATCACCGCACGCGATCTGATCGAGCGCGGCGAGGCCGGCTCGGAGGCCGAGATCCGTCGCGGCCTCGCCGGCAACATCTGCCGTTGCACCGGCTACACCAACATCGTCGCCGCGATCCGCGACGTCGCGGCGCTGGCCGGAGGACCGGGCGATGCCGGATGACGCATCGGGGATCGGCGCCTCGCTGTTGCGCCGCGAAGATGAGCGCCATCTCAATGGCCGCGGCGAGTTTGTGTCCGACATCAAATTGCCGGGCACGATGGAGATCGCGTTTTTGCGCAGCCCGCACGCGCATGCCCGCATCCGTGGCATCACGGTGCCCGCTGAAGCCAAGCATCGGGTTTTCACCGCCGCCGATCTGCCGCGCCTGAAGCCGATCCGCGTCCAAACCCAGGCAGCCGGCGCCAAGGCGCCACCCTGGCCGCCGCTTGCGACCGACAAAGTGCGCTATGTCGGCGAGGCCATTGCCGCCTGCATCGCCCCCACCCGCGCCGAGGCCGAGGATCTCGCCGCCGCGATCGGTGTCGATTACGAGGTGCTCGAGGCTGTCGTCATTGCGCCACGCGACATGCGCGGCAGCCGCCATCCGGTCCACGACGGGTGGGGCGACAATCTGTTTAGCGAACGGGTTTTTGAAGGTGGTGACATCGAGGCCGCCTCGCGCGCCGCTGAAATCACGATTCATCGCGAATACCGCATGAACCGGCAGTCGGGCGCCCCGCTCGAAGGCCGCGCCGTCCTCGCCTATCGCGACTGGCGGCTCGACGAGATCGTGCTCTACACCTCGACCCAGACACCGCATACCGTGCGCGTGGCGATCGGCGAAATCCTCGATATCGACCTGCGCCGGCTGCGGGTGGTTGCCCCCGATGTCGGCGGCGGGTTTGGCCCGAAGGCGCGGCTCTATCCGGAAGAGATCATTCTCGCCGCCCTGGCGCTCGAACTCGACCATCCCCTGCGCTGGGTCGAGGATCGCGCCGAGCATCTCCTGACTTCGGCGCACACCCGCGACCACCACTACCAGGTCACCGCCTATGCCGACCGCCAAGGGCAGATCCTCGGGGTCGATGCCGAGATCGTTGTCGATGCCGGCGCTTACGGGCTGTGGCCGCAGGGACCTTATCAGGAAGCGGCGATGGCGGCGCGCAACCTGCCCGGTCCCTATCAAATCGCAAATTACCGATGCCGTGCCGCGACCGTCGCCACCAACAAGGCGCCGATGGGCCCGTATCGCGGCGTCGGCCGCCCTGGGGCGTGCTTTGCTATCGAGCGGACGATCGACGAGGTGGCGCGCGCCGTCGGTCGCGACCCGGTCGAGGTACGGATGCTCAACATGATCAGGGCCGAGCAGATGCCGTTCACGACCGTCGGCGGCATGCGTTATGACAACGGCGATTATCCGCAAAGTGTCAAGCTGTGCGCCGAATTGCTCGACCTGCCGGCGGTTCGCGCTCGCCAGCGTCGAGGGGAGCCGGATGGCAGGTTGATCGGCATCGGTTTTGCGTCATTTGCCGAGCAGACCGCGCATGGTGCGGCCGAGTTCGTCAGCCGCGGCGCCTCGATCGTCCCGGGTTTCGAGAGCTGCACCGCGCGCATCCTGCCCGATGGCAGCCTGGTGCTGATGGTCGGCATCCAGTCGCACGGCCAGGGGCTCGAAACCGCGTTGTCGCAGATCGCGTACCATGAGCTTGGCATCGACCCGGCGCGGATCGCGGTGCGCCACGGCGACACCGAAAGCACCGCTTTCGGCTTTGGCACCTTTGCCTCGCGCAGCATGGTCATGTCGGGTGGTGCCGTGGCCCGTGCCAGCCGCCTATTGCGCGACAAGCTGTGCCAGATCGGCGCGCATCTCTTGCAATGCGACCCCGCCGCGGTGCGCTGCGCCGATGGCGTGGTGCAGGGGCCGCAGGGCTCGGTGACGATCGGCGAGATCGCCAAGGTAGCGCATTTGCGCATGGACAGCCTACCGCCCGGCATCGAGCCATTGCTCGACGTCACCGCAACCTATGAGCCC
>DATJLK010000030.1:0-3066 GCA_035509615.1 Allostellaceae bacterium
TTGGGACCCCGATCAGCATGATCTGCTCCGCCCAGCCGCCGATGGCCGTCGTTCCCGTGCATCGTCGCGTCGCACCGCCACCGCGCGCCGACGTCGCGGGTAGACCAGATCTGGGGATCGGGGGTCCGATTGCCAGCCCGCTCGAGCCGCGGCTAGTGTTCTGGTTCAGAGTTTGTCAGCGTTGTTTTCCGGATTTTTTCCTTGTCCATACCGGGTCCATACCGGCCTCGAGTCCGGCCTGGCCGGCCCGAGGATAAACTCGGCCCCCTACCTACAGTCGAAATGGGTCCCGACCTTCGTCAGATGGGCGAGGCGAGTAATGTTGCGAATTTCTGGTTCACGACGCTAGCTGTGGATCAGCTGGCGCGTCACTTCATCCGCCAGCGCCAGGGATGCGGTCAGCCCCGGCGATTCGATGCCGTAGAAGTTGACGAGACCGGGCACTCTGTGGGTTTCAGGTCCCTGCACGACGAAATCGGCCGCCGACTCGGTCGGGCCGCTGATCTTGGGCCGGATCCCGGCATAGCCCGGCTGCAGGGCGCCGTCACGCAGGCCCGGCCAATAGCGCCGCACGGCTGCATAGAACGCCTCGCCGCGCGCCGGGTCGACGGTGTAGTCGATCGCGGCAATCCATTCGACATCGGGACCAAAACGAGCCTGTCCGGCAAGATCGAGAGTGATGTGCACGCCGAGGCCGCCGGCCGGCGGCACCGGGTAGACGAGACGCCGAAACGGGGTCCGGCCGCTCAAGGTAAAATAGACGCCGCGGCAAAAATAGGCTGGCGGGATCGTCTCGGGCGGAACGCCGTCGATCGCGCGCGCCAGCGCCGGGGCGGACAGCCCGGCGGCATTGACGAGATAGCGGCACCTCAGCTTGCAAGGATCGTCGCCGCCCGTCGTCAACTCGAAACCATCGGCGCGGACCTGCCCACTGGCAATCGGAGTGCGCAGCGCCATCACCGCACCGGCGGCCTCGGCTTCGCCCTCAAACGCCAGCATCAGCGCATGACTGTCGATGATCCCGGTCGATGGCGACAACAGAGCCGCCACGCAGCGCAGTTCCGGTTCGAGCCGCTGCGCCTGCAAGGCGGTCAGCCATTCGACATCGTCGACGCCGTTGGCGCGCGCCGCGGCGGCGATCTTTTCGAGTGCCGGCACTTCCGCCTCGTCGGCGGCGACGATGATCTTGCCGAGTTGCGCGTGCGCAATCGCATGCTCACGGCAATAGGCGTAAAGGCGGTTTCGGCCGGCGACGCAGGTCTTTGCCTTCAGACTGTCCTTTGGATAGTAGATCCCGCTGTGAATGACCTCGCTGTTGCGCGACGACGTCTCAAAGCCGATCGTCCAGGCGCGCTCGATCACCAGCACCTCATATCCGGCAAGAGCCAGAGCCCGCGCCGCCGCAAGCCCGATCACGCCGGCGCCAACCACTACGCACTCGACCTCGTCCACGCCATGCTCCGTCGCCGGTCCCTATCCCTCGCTGCCGCTTCCTTGTTCCCGGGGTAACGACGCGTCAAGCTGATTCGGCGCAGAGTGGCCCCGGTGCGAGACCGCTGCGGGCCCGCCCGGCGGCACGCAAGCCCGCTGGACGGCGCGCGCGAAATCGCCGACACTTCACTTTCGTGACAAGCAGCGAAGGGCAGCAATGAGCCGGAAGACTGCGACGGTGTTGAGCCTCGGCGACTATCGGACGCGCCAACGCACTCTCTATTTCACCCGAACCGAGCTGAACCAGCTTCTTGGACTTTACAGTCTTCACGTGATCCGCGGGGTCTGGCGCGATTATGCGATCGATCACGGCCCTGGCATCGCCCGGTTTTCGGTGTTCCGCCATACTCAGGAGGCGCCCGTCTACACCATCATCAAAACCGCCGGCTCTGCCACCCGCCCCACCGAGTTCATCGTCCAGACCGGCCGGCAAAAGCTGCGCGTCTCGCGCAGCCTCGGCGAAGCGCTCGAGTATTTCCGCACCCATCTGAACCTCGTTGCCTCCGCGCCCGGCTAGTGTCCTGGTTCGGAAGTTCGTCAGAGCTGTTTGCAGGGTTTTCTCTCGTCCATACCGGCCACCGGGTCCAGCCCTTGGCCGGCCCGAGGATAAACTCCGGCCGGTACCCACAGCCGAAATGGGTCCGGACCTTTGTCAAGATGGCGAGGCGAAACACTTCCGAACTTCGGGTTCAGGACGCGAGACTAGGCGCCCGGGCGACCGCCGCCGCGGGGTGGCAGCATCCGTCCGAGCACGCCGTCCCGTTTGATCATGGCATGATAGAGCGCCCCCGCGACATGCAGCACGACGAGCAGGTAGACCGCGTATTGTCCGAGGAGATGGACAGCGATCGCCCATTGCGATACGCGCTCGTTCGTGGGCAGCAATTGCGGAATCTCGAAGACACCAAAAAAGCTGACGTTGTGACCTGCGGCTGCGGCGTTCAGGTACCCGGATAACGGCATCACGATAAAGATCAGATAGAGACCGAGATGGGTCAGCTGTGCCAACGCGGTATCGATGCGGCCAACCGATGGCGGCAGCGGCGGCGGCGCGTGCCGGCAGCGCCACAGCGCGCGGAATGCCATCAGCGCCAGGATGATCAGACCAAACGAGCGATGCACCAGCAGGAGACCGTTACGGGTCGGGGTGTTGAGCGGTGACGCCGCGATCGCCCAGCCAAGCGAGATGACAATCACCGCAAGCATGACCACCAGCCAGTGGATGTGCCGCGCCACCGGTCCGTAGCGCCCGGCGCCGGCAGAGCCTGCAGCACCGGTCATTCGCAAGCGGCCCCTGCGCCGTCGCCGGTGTCCATTCGTTCCCCTTTCCGCGGCAGCAAGGATGCGCGTATAGCCGAGCCCCGTATCGGCGTGAAGCCACGAGAAAGGAATCCGCGACGTGCCTTTTAGTTTGATCGTTCATCGGCTGCGACGCAGCGCCCCGGCGCTCGCTGCCATCTTGTTGCTGGCCGGACCGGCGCTGGCGCAGCAGGCGAGCGAAGCGCAGCGCAACGCCATTCGTCAGGCATGCCCGACCGATTACCGGGCGCATTGCGCCGATGTCCCGGCCGCGGG
>DATJLK010000031.1:0-6419 GCA_035509615.1 Allostellaceae bacterium
ACGATGCCGATCTTCATTTGGTAACCTTCACGCCTCGTTAAGCTTGCGTCCGCCTCCCCGACCTCCCTCCCGTCCGCCGGAGAGGGAACGATGGCGAGCGCCCCCTCGAACCTTCTTCGCCTGGCAGCGCCGGCCCTAACCGTCAGCCGCCGACGGCGAAGCGGATGGGAGGGGCGGCCGGCAGCGCAGCAAATTCATCGGTTTCAAAGTCATCACCACGTCCCCGCTTTGATTGAGGACTTCGATCAAAGTCCGGATCATGCCGCGATCGGGCTTGGAGCGCGAGCGCGTCGCCTCGACCACGCTCACCCGCAGGCGCAGTATGTCGCCGGGCCGCACCGGGCGGGTCCAGCGCAACTCGTCGATGCCCGGCGATGCGAGGCTCGCATGCCCAGGCAGAAAGTTGTCGACAAAAAGCCGCATCATCAGCCCGGCCGTATGCCAGCCGCTGGCGATCAGCCCGTCAAACGGGCCGCGCGCTGCGGCCTCCGGATCGACATGCATCGGCTGCGGGTCGAAGCGTCGAGCAAAGTCGATGATCTCGGACGCGGTGACCTCGGCATGACCAAATTCGTAGACGGCACCCGGAATGAAATCCTCGAACCACCGCTCCTGCAGCGGCTTGCCCCATCCTGACCCTCCGGCACCTGCGCGGGGACCGGGTGAGGATGGTGGCGTGGCAGAATTGGCGGCGCTCACAGCGGCTCCATCGATTACGTCCCGAATTGCGATCCGGGGTTGACCCGGCCGTCGGCGACTGGATTACATCAACACCGGATAAAAGTCGCGGCGCTCCTGTCGTATGACGGGCCGGGCCTGCGCGGCCAACAGCACCCCGCGAGGGAGGGAGATGGAATACGATTACATCATCGTTGGTGGCGGATCGGCGGGCTCGGTCATGGCTCACCGGCTATCGGCCAAAAGCGGCAACAACGTGCTGCTGTGCGAGGCGGGTCAGGACACGCCGCACGGCCAGGTGCCGCCCGAAATCCTCGACAGCTATCCGGGTACCGCCTATTTCGATCCGCGCTTTCACTGGACCGAACTCAAAGTCCACACCGAAGTCATTTCGCACAACCGGCCGGAGGAGAACCGCCCGCCATTGCGCAAATACGAGCAAGCGCGGGTCATGGGCGGCGGCTCGTCGATCAACGGCCAACTCGCCAACCGCGGTGCCCCGACTGATTACGACGAGTGGGAGGCGCGGGGTGCGGCCGGCTGGAACTGGAAGGCGGTGCTGCCCTATTTCAAAAAAGTCGAGCGCGACATGGATTTTGACGGGCCGTGGCACGGGCGGGACGGCCGCATTCCGGTGCGCCGCATCTTCCCCGATCTGTGGAACGGCCACGCCAAGGCGGTAGCAAAAGCATTTGAGGCCGCCGGGTTCGAATTCATCCTCGATCAGAACGGCGAATACAAGGACGGCTATTTTCCGATCACGATCTCGAACCTCTATGACCGGCGGGTATCGGCGGCGATCGGCTATCTCGATCCGGGGACCCGGATGCGCAAAAATCTGACGATCTCGCCCCTGACCCAGGTCACCCGGCTGATGTTCGAGGGCACCCGCTGCGTCGGCGTCAAGGCGCTGGTCGCCGGCAAGGAAACCGAATTCCGCGTCAACGAATCCCGGGGCGAAGTGATCGTGTCATCGGGGGCAATCCATTCGCCGACGCATCTGCTGCGCGCCGGCATCGGGCCCGCCGGACATCTGCGCGATCTCGGGATCGAGGTCGTGGCCCATGTGCCGGGGGTCGGGCAACGGCTGATGGACCACCCGTCGATCTCGGTCTCGTCGTTTATCAAGCCCGACGCGCGGCTCAACAACATGACCCGCCGGCATATCTTGTTGGCGTTGCGCTATTCGTCGGGGATCGGCGACGCCCCGGCGGGCGACATGTTCGTCGCGAGCGTCAGCAAATCGGCCTGGCATGCGGTCGGCGAGCAGATCGCGTCATTGCTGGCCGCGGTGTACAAGACGTTCTCGGAGACCGGTCAGGTCAGGCTCGCCTCGCGCGACTGGCGGGCCGAGCCGGTCGTCGAATTCAATCTGTTATCCGACCGGCGCGATCTCGAGCGGCTGATGGACGCATTCCGCCGGCTGGGCGCGATGCAGATCGGGGCGGCGCTGCAGGCGGCGACGAGCGACCCGTTTCCGGCGAGCTATACCGAAAAGGTGCGCAAGATCGGCGTCGTCAATGCCCGCAACAAGCGCATCACCGATATCGTTGCCAAGCTGCTTGATGGCCCGGCCTGGCTGCGCCGGCTGATGATCGAGAAGGTCATCGTCGAAGGCTATCGCTTTGACCAGCTGATGCAGGATGACGACGCGCTCGAAGATTTCATCCGCAAAAGCACGATCGGCATCTGGCACGCGACCTGCACCTGCCGGATGGGTGCCGAGGACGACCCGATGGCGGTCACCGACAACGCCGGCCGGGTGCGCGGTGTCGCCGGTCTGCGCGTCGTCGACGCCTCGCTGTTTCCGTGCGTGCCGTGCGCCAACACCAATTTCCCGACCCTGATGACCGCCGAAAAGATCGCCGACGCGATGCTGTCTGCCTGACCGCGGATTACGCTCGGCGTGCAGCAGTCAAAAAATATGCATCGCCTGAATCACCTCTAAAAAAGGTTCGTTTTTGAGAGAAACTGGCGAAATCGAAAAGTCAGTGTGAAAAGCGGGTTAAGCCTCTCTCAAAACGCACTCTTGATTTCAGCCTCGCAAAAGGTCAGAGTGTCCGGTTGAGTTTCGATAGGAGCTATGGCGACTAAACGGAGAAAGACCACCCGCGCGGCCGTGCGGGTAAAGCTACGGCGCCCTGCCGCGAAGAAGGTCACGCGAGCGCGATCATCGGATGCCGGCGACATTACGCCGAAAGCGATGCTGATCGGGTATGCGCGGGTTTCGACCGTCGACCAGAACCTTGCCTTGCAGCGTGATGCGCTGACCGACGCCGGGTGCCAAAAGATTTTCACCGAGCAGATGTCGGGTGCGGTTACAGACCGCCCAGCTTTGCATGACGCGCTCGAATTCGCGCGCAGCGGTGACACGCTGATCGTTTGGAAGCTGGATAGGCTGGCGCGCTCGATGAAGCAGTTGATCGAAACCGTCGAAAACCTGCGGGTACGCGGCATCGGGTTTCGCAGTCTGACCGAAGCCCTCGACACGACAACGGCACAGGGGCGGCTGGTGTTTCACATGTTTGGGGCACTTGCAGAATTCGAGCGGAGTCTGATCCGGGAGCGCACACAGGCAGGCCTCGCCGCTGCTCGCCGCCTTGGCCGCACCGGAGGTCGGCCGGCAAAGCTGACCGAGGACGACCTTGACGCCGCGCGGGCCTTGCTCGCCAATCCCGATATCGGAGTGACGCAGATTGCGCATCGCCTTGGCGTGTCCCCGGCAACGCTTTATCGCTACCTCCCCGCCGCGCGTAGCGCGAATCTCCCGGGCGTATAAGAAGCTGGGTTTTCACGACTTCGGCAGTCATCCTGATGAGCCAGTCTCTGCCCGATAACCGCCTCCGCAGTGGACCGCTGCTGGCGCTCGTCTCGGCATTCCTCTTTGGCGCAAGCGCTCCGATCGCAAAACTGCTCCTCGGCATTGCTGATCCACTGATGTTGGCCGGGTTACTTTATCTCGGCTCTGGAACAGGCCTTGCGTTGGTTATGGCGGGTGGCCGCTCTCTTGGCCTCGGGCGATCCGAGGCGCCGTTGCGTGGCCGAGATTTGCCCTGGCTTGCCGCGATCGTTCTGTTTGGCGGGGTTCTCGGGCCAGCGCTACTGATGTGGGGGTTGACGCTTACGCCTGCGGCGGCCGGCTCCTTGCTGCTCAATACCGAAGGCCTCGCCACAATGGCGATCGCCTGGCTTGTTTTTCGAGAAAATGTCGATCGCCGCATTTTCGCCGGCGCTATGGCTATCCTTGCCGGCGCGATCCTCCTCTCCTGGCCAGCCGCGGGCGCCGACTCGCGGCTCAATTGGGGCAGCGCGGTGATCGTCCTTGCCTGTGTATCCTGGGGCATCGACAACAATCTCACCCGCAAGCTCAGCGCTGCCGATCCTCTGCAGATCGCGATGATCAAGGGATTGGCCGCCGGCACGGTCAATTTTGCGCTTGCGCTCGCTCGTGCTGCGCCGTTGCCGGGCCTCACAACGATTGCCGCCGCGGCCCGCGGTCGGCTTCCTTGGCTACGGCGTCAGTTTGGCGCTCTTTGTGCTCGGGCTTCGCCACCTGGGAGCCGCGCGTACCGGCGCCTATTTTTCGACGGCTCCTTTTATTGGCGCTGTCCTTGCGCTCCCATTGTTTGGCGAAATGCCAACCCCAGCGTTGATCGGCGCGGCATTGCTCATGGGGATTGGCGTCTATCTGCACCTGGCCGAAGCACACGAGCACGAGCACCTGCACGAGCCGCTCGAACACGAGCATCGGCACGTGCATGACATCCATCACCAGCACGATCACGCAACGAGCGATCCGGTCGGACAGCCCCATAGCCACTGGCACCGACACCCGCACCTTTCGCACAAGCACCCGCATTATCCGGACCTGCATCACCGTCACCGGCATGGGCACGCGTGAGGGCCTAAATGGCTGAGATAGCGCAAGACCAGGAACTTGCGCCGGCAGCTTCCCTTACCGCTTTGTTCTCCGCGTTTCTTATCGTATCGCTTTGCGGTGTCGGCGGGGGCGGCGGAATTGTTTGGGCGCGACGCATTGCAGTCGAGAAACGCCGCTGGATCGGCGACCGGGAATTTGCCGACATCGTAAGTCTTTGCCAATTTATGCCCGGGCCGAACGTCGTCGGCATTGCCGTTTGCATTGGGGCGAGGATGCGCGGCGCGATCGGCACACTCGCCGCGCTTGGCGGCTTCCTCCTCATCCCGTGGATGATTGGCCTTTCCCTTGGTCTGCTATGCCTGAAATACGCACACCTGCCGGTTTTGCGGAACATCCTCGGCGGGATTGCAGCGACCGCCGCCGGTCTTCTGATTGCAACCGGCATTAGGCTCTTGATGCCGCATCGTCGCCGGCCGTCGGCCTTACTGTTTGCTGGGCTGGCGTTCACCCTCATCGCCTTTGCCAGACTGCCGCTTCTTGTCGTTTTGTTCAGCCTGGTGCCGCTCGGCATTGCCGTTGCCGGCATCGAAGCTGCGAGAGCACGATGAGCGACCCGTCCGCTCCGATCGCGCTAACCGCTCATCTTGCACTGGTCTCGTCGATCAGTTTTGGCGGCTTTCCGACTGTTCTGCCGGACGTCCGTAACTTCGTCGTCAGCACCCATGCCTGGATGACCAACCGGGAATTCGCCGACCTTTTTGCGATCGCGCAGTCGATCCCCGGGCCGAACATGATCCTGATGATGAGTTTCGTCGGGTGGAAGGTCTGGGGGTTTCCGGGTGCCGTAGCGAGCGCATTTGCCACCTTGGGACCCCCCTGTACGATGTATTTCGGCGCTTATCGCATCTGGTATCGGTTCCGCGACACGTCGTGGCAGCGGATCGTTCATCTCGGCCTGGTTCCCGTCGTCATGGGGCTGGTCATCGCCAGTGGCGTGGTGATGGCGCGTGCGGCGGACACTAGCTGGCGGGCCGTTGCCGTCACGACCGCCGCGGCCGCAATCATGTTGGCGACGCGGCTCAATCCCATATGGTTGATCCTCGTTGGCGGTGCTCTTGGCGCCCTCGGCTTGCTTTGATGCAGTCGTCGACAATCAGCTTTCGATCGCGCTGGCCATTCAAGACTTTCGCACCAAAATCAGAACCTTGAAACGATTGGCCTTTCTTGGTGCATAAATCTGGCGCAGAACGGGAGGCATGATTTACGGTTACGCCCGCGTCTCCACGGCCGCACAAGATGAAACCGGACAGGTGCGCCAACTGAAAGCGGCGGGGTGCGAAAAGGTGTTCCATGAGAAGATCACCGGCACCACGGCCGACCGGCCGCAGCTTCAAAAGCTGATAAAGGCCCTCGACCCCGGCGATGTTGTCATCACCCCGGCCGTTGACCGCCTTTCGCGCGACACAACCGACCTTCTGGTAATGGCCCGCGACATGCAACGCGCCGGGGTCGGTATTCGGTCACTGACCGAACCGTTCCTCGATACGACCTCGGACTTCGCCGAGATCATCTTCGCCATCCTCGGTGTGGCGGCGAAGCTCGAACGCCGCCACATCCTCGAACGCACCGCGCGCGGCCGCGCCGACGCGAAGGCCAACGGCGTCAAATTCGGCCGCAAGCCGATCCTCACGCCGCATCGGCAGAAAGAGGCCCGCAACCGCCTCGAAGCGGGCGAGACGCAACGCAGCGTCGCGCGGAGCTATAATGTCAGTCAGAGTACGATTTCGCGGTTGCCGACATGAAAGAGCCCACTTCCCGACCATGCTGGATTTGTGGTGCTCCTGCCGACAGTGACGAGCAT
>DATJLK010000032.1:0-6486 GCA_035509615.1 Allostellaceae bacterium
GCATGGCGCGGCGGCGACGATCGAGACCTATTGCGTACCGGGGGCGATGGCGGCGCTCAAGGCCGGCGACGGCGATGCCCATGACCGGCTTGTCGCTGCGGCGGCGCCGCGTTTTGGCGATTGCGACGCGGTATTGCTGGCGCATTTCTCGACCTCGCGGGCCGCTGCCGCGGCGAGCGCCAGACTGGGCCGGCCGGTCCTGACCAGCCCCGGCAGTGCGGTCGCCAAGCTCAAATCGGTGCTGGTCGCCTAACCGGCGCCGCGCGCAGTCCGTCGGCCGACAGTGACGAAAAACGGCCGGCAAATGATCCGGCCCAATCCCCGGGGCCGATCGCCGCGCCGGTCAACCCGACGATCCCGCCGTGGCGGCCATGTCATCGCCGTGAAGGAGCAAAGGGCGCCGCTGCTTGACGGGTGGTCAGGCTGTCGCGGCGGCGTAGCGTTCTTTTTTGAACAAGCCCCGCTGCAGCGCGAGATAGGCGTCCTTGGTCATCGCCGGTTCGAATTTGTCGAGGATCTCGCAGGCCGGGGCAGCGTCGCCGTACAGCAGGTCGATCGCGGTCATCGCCAAAAGCTTGGCCGGCGTCACATAGCCGTGCTGCGGCTCGTTGATGCGCCAGTCGGCAGCATGGGCGTGGCCTTCGGCGGCAACGACATAGGGATGGATCACCGGCATCAGATGCGCAAGATCGCCCATATCGGTCGACCCGGTCCGGTGACCGCTGTTTTGAAAAGTATCCGGTCCGAAAATCGCCTCGACATTGTCGCCAAAGACCCGCCCGAACCGCTTGTCGTTGCGCTGCGGCAGATAGCCGGGGATGGTCTGGATTTCGACCTCGGCACCCATCGCCATCGCCCCGGCGCGCAGGCAGCGATCGACCTTGCGGTTGGCGTCGAGGATCGCTTCGAGCGAGCCGCCGCGGACAAACGTCTCCATCGTGACTTCGGCCGGGACGACACTGACGGCATCGCCGCCCTTGGTGATGATCGGATGAATGCGGATCGTATCCTTTTCCCAAAAGGTCTCGCGATGCGCTGCGATCGCGTTCATCGCTATCACCGCGGCATTGAGGGCGTTGATGCCGAGCTGCGGCGCGCCCCCGGCATGGGCCGCCCGCCCGACAAAGCGGATCTGTTTGACAAGCGCGCCGTTCGAGGAATCGGCGATGGCCGAGCGCGCCTTGCCGGCACTGGCGGAGCCGGTGTGGATCATCATCGCCATGTCGATATCGTCGAAATGACCTTTGGCGACGAGTTCCTGCTTGCCGAGCATGAATTCGATCTCGCCACGGGCGACGCGGCCGAGCCGCTCCTCGACATCGATAAATTCCTCGGCCGGCACGGCAAAGAACACGATTTCACCGGCGAGGTGCTCGGTTATGCCGCTCTCGGTCAACCCGATCGCGGCGCCGAGCATTCCCGCGATCTGGGCGTTGTGGCCACAGCTATGGGCGGCGCCAGTCACCGGATCGGCGAGCGGGTGGTCGGAGGTGCGCAGACTGTCGAGTTCGGCGATCAGCGCAACCCGCGGGCCGCCCATCCCGCGTGAAAGCCGGCCCTGGACCCCGGTCAGCGCCAGACCGGTGCGCGGCCTCAGGCCGAGCGCCGCCATTTGCCGGGCCACGAGTGCTGCGGTTTTGGCTTCATTAAAGCCGGTTTCGGGGTGCCGCAGGATGGTTTCGCCAAGATCAATGATCGCGTCGGCACGGCGGTCGATTGCCTCGCAGACAGCGCGTTTCAACTCGTCCTTGCTGACCATCGGCTTCTCCGGTTGCGGCGGTGGACTCAGTCAGCATGCTGTTTGAAAAACGCGGGCGGCGCAAGGCGGCGAGCCGGAGATGCCAAAAGCCGTCATCGCCAAGGCGGCAAGCGCCAAAGGCGCATTGGCGGCGATCGCCAGCTCCGCTCGCGGTAAGGTTCCGAGATTTAGTCCCTATGCCCCGTTTTCGTCATGCCCGCGACAGCGGCGCACAGGGCAAACCGGCAGGCCGCTTGCCACCCCTTGTTCATGCCAGGGCGGGCCCTGGACCGCCGTCCTTGCACGGGCCATGGCAGGGTCGGCAGAAAAAAGAGTTGGGTAAGCGTCTGTCCGGATCATACTGCGAGCATCAGACCAGACCCGCTGATCAATCGGCGGTGCTGTATTTTGCCGATAAAAGGAGCGAAAAGAGCTCGAATAACGCAGCGCGGCGGCGGCTTGATACAGTCCGAGCGCGGAAATCTTCTGGTGATCCGCGAAACAGCGAGCGATCGGCAATTATGTATCGGCTGCTGGGAACGAGGAGTGGAAGAAAGGATGGGTCATCCGACAGTCTATCCGACGGGCGTCACGTTGTACGATCCGGCCAAGGCGTGGAATGGATATACGATTTTCCCGGCCGCCGACCTCGGCGCCTTGCTGATCGACATGAATGGCGCGGAAGTCCAATTGTGGAAGGGTCTGCTGGGCTTTCCCAACAAGTTGCTGCCGGATGGCCAAGTGTTTGGCAGCACCGGGCTCCGGCACCCTGATCACAGTTACCAGGATCAGACCGATCTGGTCCAGGTCGATTGGAAGGGCAATATCGTCTGGCGGTTCAGCCGGCTCGAATACATCGCCGATCCCGGACAAGAGCCACGCTGGTATGCACGCCAGCATCACGACTTTCAGCGCGAGGGCAGTCCCGTCGGATATTATGCGCCGGGCCAGACGCCAATGAACGATCGCGGCAAGACATTGCTGCTGGTGCACGAAGATGTACGAAATCCAATAATTTCAGAACAGCCGCTGCTCGATGACAAGCTCGTCGAGGTCAGCTGGGAGGGAGACATCCTATGGTCATGGCGCGCCCACGAACATTTCGAAGAGTTGGGTTTTACTGACGCGGCAAAGACAGTCCTGTCCCGCGAGCCCAATCTGAGGAAATTGTCGGGCGGCGTGGTCGGTGACTGGCTGCATATCAATTCGGCGTCATTGGTCGGTCCGAACCGGCATTTCGACGCCGGCGACCTCCGCTTTCATCCCGACAACATCATCTGGGATTCGCGGGAGGCGAATATTGTCGCGATTATCGACAGAAAGACCGGCAATGTCGCCTGGCGCCTTGGCCCCGACTATGACGGCAGCGAAGCCGAGCGCAAACTGGGTTGGATCATTGGTCTGCACCATGCCCATATCATTCCGCGCGGCCTGCCGGGCGAGGGTAATCTGCTGATGTTCGACAATGGCGGCTGGGCGGGTTATGGCAAGCCCAACCCGGCCGCGCCGACCGGCCGCCAGAACGCCCGACGGGATTACTCGCGGGTGCTGGAGATCGATCCGGTTTCACTTGGGATTGTCTGGCAATATACCCCGACCGAAGCAGGTTTTGTGATGCCGCTCGATGCTTCGCGTTTTTACAGCCCGTTCATCAGCAGCGCTCAGCGCTTGCCCAACGGCAATACACTGATCACCGAGGGATCGGATGGCCGAATCTTCGAAGTCACCCGAGACCACGAGCTGGTCTGGGAATACATCAGCCCTTATTGGGGCAAGCGCGGGCTCAATATGGTGTACCGGGCCTATCGCGCACCCTATGCCTGGGTCCCGCAGCGGCCGGCGCCAACGGAAACGCCAATTCCCCGTCTCGAGAGATCGACGTTTCGGGTGCCCGGCGCCGCTCAGTCGGGTCGTCAGCGCGAGGTTCTGGTGCCCGGTGTCGAGGCCGATCAGCAAGATGCAGCTTTCTGCGTGGTCCCTTCAAATTGAGGGCAGTCTGATCCACCCGGCGCCGCTTCTCCTCGGGCCTCATTTCATCGCATTAGACTAGGAGCGCAGATGGCAGGCGACCCAGTGACCGTCCGCGGTCTCTTTCAGCGGCGGCTTCGCGGTGCTGCATAGCGGCAACTGGCGGATCGGGCAGCGCGTGTGAAAGTGACATCCCGGCGGCGGCCGGATCGGATCGGGGATCTCGCCTTTGAGCTGGATGCGCTGCCGGCGCGCTGTCGGATCGGGGATCGGCACCGCGGATAGCAGCGCCTCGGTATAGGGGTGCCGGGGATTTTTGTAGAGTTCATGGACCGGCGCCAGCTCGACGATGCGGCCGAGATACATGACCGCGACCCGCGTGCTGATGTGTTGTACCACCGCCAGATCGTGGGCGATGAACAGATAGGCCAGCCCGAATTGGTCCTGGAGGTCGGCCAGCAGGTTGACGATCTGCGCCTGGATCGAGACGTCGAGCGCGGAGACCGGCTCGTCGCAGACGATCAATTTCGGTGATACGGCGAGCGCACGGGCGATGCCGATGCGCTGGCGCTGGCCGCCGGAGAACTCATGCGGATAGCGCCGGATATGGTCGGCATTGAGACCGACCAGCGCCAACAGCTCGATGATGCGGTTCTCGAACGCGGCGCGCGTCGGGGCGAGCTTGTGGATCGTCAGCGCCTCGCCGATGATCGCGCCGACCGTCATCCGAGGGTTCAACGAGGCGAACGGGTCCTGAAAGATGATCTGCATATGACGGCGAAGCACACCGAGCGCCTTGCCTTCGAACCCGGCGATGCTGCGGCCTTCAAGCGAAACCTCACCCGAGGTCGGCTCGATCAGTCGCAGGATGCAGCGCCCGGTGGTCGATTTGCCGCAGCCGGATTCGCCGACCAGCCCCAGCGTCTCACCGGCGCCGATAGTAAAACTGACGTCGTCGACGGCATGCACCTGCTCTTTGCTGCCGGAAAACACACTGCCCCGTACCGGAAAGGTCTTCACCAGGTGGCTCACCCGGAGCAGCGGTTCGCTCACAGTGGGAAACCTCGTCCGATCAGTGACGAATGCAGGCGACCTTGTGGTCGCCCTCGATCGTGCGTAACGCCGGCGTCTGGCGGGTGCAGGCCGGCATCGCCAGCGCGCAGCGCGGGGCAAAGCGGCAGCCCGGCGGCGGGTGCAAGAGGCTCGGCACCGATCCCGCGATCGCCGGTAGCCGGCCCTTTTCCCCCTTCATCCTGCCGAGGCGCGGGATCGAACGGATCAGTCCCTGGGTGTAGGGGTGCAACGGCCGGGCGAAGAGGTCGTCAACCTGCGCCTCCTCGACCACCTGGCCGGCATACATGACTGCAACCCGCTGGGCCGTCTCGGCGACGACGCCCATCGCATGGGTGATCAGCATGATCGCCATGCCGAAGCGTGACTTCATCTCGCCCAACAGGTCGAGGATCTGCGCCTGGATCGTCACATCGAGTGCGGTCGTGGGTTCATCGGCGATCAGCAGTTCGGGACCGCAGATGAGAGCCATCGCGATCATCACCCGCTGGCGCATTCCGCCCGAGAGCTGGTGCGGATAGTCGCGTGCGCGCTGCTCTGCCGCCGGTATGTGGACGAGACGGAGCATCTCGACCACCCGGTCCATCGCCTCTCGGCGGCCGAGGCCGTGATGCAGGCGAACGACCTCGGCGATCTGGTCCCCGACGGTGTAGACCGGGTTGAGCGAGGTCGTCGGCTCCTGAAAGACGATGCCGATCTCCCGGCTGCGGACCCGCTGCATCTCCCTCGGATCGAGCGGGACAAGATCGCGTCCCTTCCACATGATGCGGCCGGCGACGATCATGCCCGGCGGCATCGCGATCAACTTCAGCACGGTCATCGCCGTGACCGTCTTGCCGCATCCGGACTCGCCGACAACGCCAAGCGTTTCGCCGCGCCCGATCGTCAGGTCGACGCCGTCGACCGCGCGGACCATACCGTCGTCCGTCTTGAAATAGGTCTTAAGCCCGGAGATCTCGAGCAGCGTTTCGGCCACGAAACCGTCCCTGGCGTCAGATGACGCGGCGCGGGTCGAGCGCATCGCGCAGCCCGTCGCCGATGTAATTGATCGTCATCACCGTCACAAAGATCGCACCGCCGGCAGCCAGCGCCCAATGCGGCGCCACATCGAGATAATCCTTTGCGTCATAGAGGATGCGACCCCAGCTTGGAATGTCGGGCGGAAAGCCGAGGCCGAGAAACGACAGTGTCGACTCGGCGATGATCGCGTTCGCCACCTCGATCGTGCCGGCGACGATCACCGGGCCGACCGCATTCGGCAGGATGTGATGCACGACCTGGCGCAAGGTCGAGGCGCCGAGCGCGCGCGCGGCCTCGACGAACTCCTTTTCGCGCAATGAGAAGAATTGAGCGCGTACCAGCCGGGCGATCGACATCCAACGAAAACCGCCGATCACGGCGACGATCAGGATGAACGTGCCCAGTTGTTGACCGACCACTTTGCGCAGCGACGCCTCGAACAGGTAAATGATCAGCAGCAACAACGGTAGTAGCGGCAAGGACAGGAACAGGTCGCAGAGCCACATCAGCGCCATATCGACAACGCTGCGCGCGGTGCCGGCGATCGCACCGATCAGGACGCCAACGATGACGGCGACCAGCATCGCCGCGACGCCGACCGATATCGAGATGCGGCCGCCGTAGATCATGCGCGCAAGCAGGTCCTGGCCTAGATCGTCGGTGCCCAGCGGATGTGCCAGGCTCGGCCC
>DATJLK010000033.1:0-14269 GCA_035509615.1 Allostellaceae bacterium
TCACCAGGCGCCGCCTCAAACGGGGCGTCTTCGGCTCCGTCGGCGAGCTCCAGACCGCCATCAACCGCTGCATCGCCGAGGCCAACCATGAGCCCAAGCCCTTCGTCTGGACCGCAGAGCCCGATAAAATCATCGCCGCCGGCAATCGCGGGCACCAAGTGTCAGATTCGATCCACTAGCGGTATGTACGCCCGACGATGCTCCAAAGCCTTCACGGACCGCATTCCGCGCTGGAACCGCCTGGAGCAGGATCGCATGAAATGGAAACAGAGCTGCCATTTCATGCGTGAATCCTGCCCTCGCTTCCAAGGGTGAGGCCATGATTCACCTATCGGATCGGAGCGCCAGGCGCTGCGATCCGATAGGATCATGGTCTTGCCAGATCGGGATCAGCCCTTTCGGCGCGGCAGAACCCCGGCCTTGTCGGCCTGTTTGGCGAACAGAGCCGTCGGTCGCTGCGGCCGGATGGAACCCCAGGCGCTCCCATCCGATACGATCATGGTCTAGAAGAAGACGAAGGACCGGACCACGACATTTTTGCGGCAGCGCGCATTGGCGGGTGCGGTCGGGTCGACACAGGCGGTGTGGAAGGACCAGCGCGAGACAGAGCCGTCGGTCACCGAATCATAGCATTTGAGCATCGAGACCTCGGTCGGCTTCTGCCGCGGAAACCAGTACCATTCGTGGTCGGGGCGATAGGTGAAGCGGGTGGTCTCGCCGACGCGGTCGTCATAGATCCGGTAGTTGGTAATGTAGGGCTGGTCGGCGAAAGACGGCCAAGCGCAGAGCACAAACGGGAACTGCTCGATCGTCTCGATCGGCTTGGCGAGATTGATCGACACGAACCGCCGCGACATCTTGGCGTCGGCTTCTTCCTCGGTGTAGTGCTGGGTGCGCCCGAAGTTCCGCAGGTTCCGGGTGAGCAGTTCGCGGCAGCGCACGCGACCGCTGTTATCGTTCAGGTCGTTGTGCACGAGGTTGGCGTAATTGGCGTTCACACCCGGGTTCAAGCCGTCCTGGTCTTCGGTGCGGTCGCCCTGGTAGTCCTTGTCAAAGACGTCGTGATTGTAGACCAGCGCGTCCGTCGCATCCGGGAAGAATTCGAGCAGCAGCTTCTCGATTTCCGGGTAGTACACACGCCGCACCTCGGCCGAATCATAGATGTTCGTGCATTTGGACTCGAGATGCGCCAGCGACAGGCCAAGCCGGTCCATGCATTCGGGGCTGCTGGGCGAGAGGCCTGGGTAGTACTCGCCGATGCGCCGCGCATCGCGCAGCACCTGCGGGAAATAGAGGTCGCGCCGACGGTTGCCCTGGTCGTTGGTGCGCAGGATCGCTGCGACCTCGGTGCGCTCGGGGTCCCGCCAGATGGCGTTGGACGGCACCACGGAATAGCTCGGCCGCTCGTAGACGGTGTAGGGCAGCGGCAGCGCCACGCCGCCCGGCGGTGCTTTGAGGCTGTTCGACTGGCGGATGTAGTTCACGCACTCGTCGTAATCGCGGAACGCGATGCCCCATTTGGTCTTGATCGCGCCGGGCGGCGCCGTGGCGATCATCTCGGTAACGCGCCGGCCCTCGCCCTCGGCGATCTCCGCGAGTGCGTCCCGGAGCGCCTCGGCGGTTCCCGCGTCGCCGTCCTGGTCGAACGCCATGTAGGACAGCCCGCCATGCGCTGCGATCGGCGGCGGCTGCCCTTGCGTGCGCTCGAGCGGCGGCACATAGGCCGACAAGGCTTTCGCCGTGCCCGCCGCGACGTTGTTGCTGGCGGTCTCTAACTGGCTCATGGCATACCTCCGATTGTCCCGGCGCAGCGTGGCACATGCAGCCGCTGTTTTCCAGACCGTACGCTTGCCCTCGCCGACACCACGGATCACTCGTCCCCGGTACCAAGCGCGGCGCATATGGGTGACCACCGGGAGCCGAGCGCAGGCGGCCACCCGCCCGGATCTGTGGGAGCAAAAGTCGGATGACAGGGCGGCTCTCGATGCCAAGGGGGAGACCATGATTCACGGATCGGATCGGATCGGAGCGCCAAGCGCCCCGATCATGGTCTAGCCGGCGCTGCAGCCGCTTTTAAATCTTGCACGACCGTAGCCGTGGGGATCGCCGCCGCTCATTGGCGCGCCGCCTGGCAATCAGTCGAAATCTCGCGCCAGTGCCGCACGCCCCAAATCGGACAGCGCGACCATGTGAGCGTAATTCGGATGGTCGAAGCCGACGACAATCTGCGCGCCCGGCGTCTTGAACCGGGCAATCAGGTCGGGGGCGAATGTAAATTTGAGGAATTGCACCGCCGAGGCCTTGCCCTCCGCGCTCGTGTTTTCGCGCGTCGGGTCGGGCTCGCTGCGCACCCGATGCCCGTCGACATCGATGTAAGCGTGGTTTTCGATCCCACCGATGCGCATCAGCTCCGCGCCGCGGCGCACCGGATCGTCGATCTCGAACATCGCTGTGGCGACGAGGTCCGCCCCCTGCGGGATCAGCGGACCGTAGGCTTCGAGCTCCTCTGCGAGCTGAGCATCGCCGCCCTTCTCGATATAGAGCATCTCCTGGATCTGCTGCCGTACGGTCTCTAAATTCTCGAAATGAATGATCGCGAACGGGCCGATTTCGACCTGGCGCTGACGCTTCAGCTCGCTGAGCCGTCGGCGCTGCTCGCGCCGCACCGGCTGATACGCGGCAGGCGGCAGGAAATCGTCACGCGTCAACTGACGCGGTTGCTGTGAAAATCCCTCGGTCATCGGCTCCTCGCCTCTTTGCCTGACCAATCGCCCGGAATGCCATAAGCGCGGGCGACCAATTCGATCGGATGCAGCTGACGCTGAGGTAGCGCCTCGGTCCCAGCCTCGATCTCCAACTCCTGAGCGATATGCATACCGGCGAGCGGGCATTCGGAGGCCACGAACCGCGTTGCATTTCTCAGCGCTTGGCGCGCCACCGGCTTGCCGATCTTTACCGCCGTCTCGAAATTTTCGTTGAGGACGCCCCAGGACCCGCCATGCCCAGAGCATCGCTCGATTACCGACACTTTGGTGTCGGGCAGCAGCCGCAACATTTCCGCCGCCTTCTGACCCATATTCTGGGCACGGGCATGGCAGGCGAGATGGACGGTGACCCCGCCCTCGAGCGGCGTCATGCCGGGGGCAAGCCCCTCCTTGCGGGCGATGTCGACGAGATATTCACTGACGTCGAAGGTCGCGGAGGCGAGCTTTCTGACGGCAATATCGTCCGGCAGGATAAGCGGCCATTCGAATTTGAGCATCAATGCGCAGGACGGGACCAGCGCGATGATGTCGTAGCCCTTGTCGATCCACGGCGACAACGCCGTCGCGACCTTGCGCGCCGAGGTCGCGACCGCGGCAAGATCGCCCTGTTCGAGTTGCGGCATCGCGCAACAGCGCGGATAGGCCACCGCGGTATCGACCCCGTTGCGCGCCAGCACCGCCCGGGTCGCCTCGCCGATGCTCGGATTGTTGAAATTGACAAAACAGGTGGCGTAGAGGACCGCCTTGCGCCCAGCCGCGGGTGCGCTTGAATCGACGGGCGCGGCTTTCCTCGCACGCCTCATGAAACTGCGCCCCCGATAAGCCGGCAATGCCGCCCGGCGATCGATGCCGACCGCTTTTTCCATCAGCGAGCGGGGCAGCCGATTGTTGCGGTTGCTCGCCCAGTTGGCGAGCGGCGCCACGGCACCGCCCAATTTGCCATTGCGGTCGGTATTGGTCAGTTGGCGATGACGCCGTGAAACCCGCCCCTCCTGGAGTTCGACCGCCCGGTAGCGCAGCATCAGATGGGGAAAGTCGAGATTGTACTCGTGCGGCGGCACGTATGGGCATTTGGTCATGTAGCACATGTCGCAAAGCGTGCACGCATCGACGATCTTGCGGTAGTCGGCGCGAGCCACGCCATCGATCTCGCCGGTCGGCGAAGCATCGATCAGGTCGAACAGCCGGGGAAACGAGTCGCACAGATTGAAGCACCGCCGGCAGCCTTGACAGATGTCAAAGACCCGCTGCATTTCTGCTTCGGTTTTCGCGCGATCGGTGTAATCGGGATCCTGCCACGGGATCACGTGCCGGGTGGGCGCGCCCAGACCGCCTTTGTTCATCGGTCGTCTCGCATTGCCTTAGTCGGTTGAGGCCGGGGCGTGCGAAGGGGTCCGGAAGCGTGGCTTCCGATACCCCCTCGGCGCCTGCGGCAACCCCGGTTCTAGTCGAGTTGATCGAGCACCCGCTGGAAGCGGCCGGCATGCGACTTTTCGGCCTTGGCAAGGGTTTCAAACCACTCGGCGATCTCGTCAAAGCCCTCTTCGCGGGCGGTGCGGGCCATGCCCGGATATAGGTCGGTGACTTCGTGGGTCTCGCCGGCGACCGCCGAAACGAGGTTGTCAGTCGTCGGGCCGATCGGCTTGCCGGTCAGCGGATCGCCGACCTCTTCGAGGTATTCCATAAGGCCCAAAGCGTGGCCGGTCTCGCCTTCGGCGACCGAGCGAAACACCGCCGAGGCGGCGCTGTGACCTTCGCTGTCGGCCTTCTGGGCAAAATACAGATACCGTCGATTGGCCTGGGACTCGGCGGAAAACGCGACCTTCAGATTTTCTTCGGTTCTGGAGTTTTTCAACATCGCCATAGGGAGCTCCCATATTTTTCGCGCTGCCGCCGCCGCGACAGGCAGCCTTGCTACAGGCGCAATGAACATACCATCGCGTCTTTAGCGAGTCGTATGCAGTGAATGCAGGGTAGTTAATACTCAGGACATTCTAGAATTAGAACAATTAAACAATCCGGGAGAGCAAGTACAGCGGGCTGGAGGAGTGTTGCACCGATCAAGCGCCAGCGCGGCCCGGTTCGTCGAACAGCTCTGCCTATTTAAATAAGCACGCGTCGCGCCAGCGCAGGTGCACTGCGACGCTTGGGCTCCCGCCAAAGCTGCTGCTCGCGGATGACCAGGGCTGCTGCTCGCGGACGAAAGGCAAGTGCCGCGCCAGGCTGTTAATTGTTAAACATCGCGGCCAATGGTCGGGCACATCTTGTCAAACCCTGAACGCGCCATCATCCAGCATCGCGCCGGTCATCAGCCGCGTCAGCCCCGGCTTCAACAGTGCCTGATAAAAAGCCACCATGGTGCAACAGAGCGCCGTGACGATGACATCGCCGGGGCTAAAGGGCAGGTTCCAGAAAACTGCTCGATATTGCTGCGCAATGCGGCGTATCCAGTAACCGGTTATTCAGCCGGCTGCGACGGCTTGCGGCCGAAAGACAGCGCCATTGGGTTGCGGCGACGTTTGCGGCGCGTTTCCTCTTCGACGGCGCGCCGTTGCAATGCTTCGCGATCGGCTTGATCGATTGTCGCCTGGGTCCGCACGAGACAGGCGGTCGGACACCGGGTTACCCCGTGTAAATTGATGAACGCAGCAACCTGTGCCTCGAATTCGCTGTGCGACATGTCCCTGCTCCCCTGAACGGTCGGTCAACGCTGTCGATGGCCAAACCTATCCCGGGCGGGTGGAATACTCCGCAAAATTGATGGTTAATCTTTGCGTAATAATGGTTAATTCGTCTATCACTGTCTCAGTGCCACGACTGCCGCGCTTTTGCAGCGTCGCGTCTGTCTCATTCTGTCAATGAGATAGGTAGCAGCAGCCGGTGTCATCCGGCACAGGGTCGGCCGCTGGTTCCACGGTCAAGATGAGTCCTGCGGTCAAGATGATAACTCGGTAAACGCTGAGGGCGACCTGCTGCAAAATGCGCACGCGCCGCGCCGCAACCTTGGTGATCATCCCGGGGCGCAGATGACAAAACGCCGGCGGCGATGTAGGGATGGGGCTGCCGACGAATTCGGGAGAGCCAAGGCATGGCGCGACGTCTGAACGCTGCGGTTGCCCAACTCGGGCCGATCCATCGCGCCGACGACCGTGCTGCGGTGGTGGCGCGGCTGACGGCGCTGATGCGCGAGGCGCATGGTCGCGGCGCCCGCTTTGTCGTGTTTCCGGAACTGGCATTGACCACCTTTTTTCCGCGGTGGTGGATGACCGATCAGACCGAGATCGACCGGTTTTTCGAACGCGAGATGCCAAATGCCGCGACCCGGCCCTTGTTCGATTTGGCCAAGACGCTCGGGGTCGGGTTTTATCTCGGTTATGCCGAACTCACCCAAGAAAAGGGTGAGGTGCGCCACTACAACACCGCGATCCTCGTCGAACGCGACGGCCGGATTGTCGGGCGTTATCGCAAGATCCACCTGCCTGGTCATGCCGAGCATTTGCCGCAGGCGCCGTTTCAGCATCTCGAAAAGCGCTATTTTGATGTCGGCAACGAGGGCTTCAATGTCTGGCGCGCGTTCGATGCGGTCGTCGGCATGTGCATCTGCAATGACCGACGCTGGCCCGAAACCTATCGCGTGATGGGGTTGCAGGGTGTCGAAATCGTGGCGCTCGGCTACAACACGCCGAGCCTGAATATTCATCACCACGAGCCGGAACACTTGCGGATGTTCCATCACTTGTTGTCGCTGCAGGCCGGGGCCTATCAGAATGCCGCCTGGGTGTTGGCGGCGGCCAAATGCGGCGCCGAAGACGGGTTCGCAATGATCGGCGGCTCGGCAATCGTGGCGCCGACCGGCGAGATCGCAGCCCGGACCGTGAGCGAAGACGACGAGATCATCGCCGTCGACCTCGATCTTGATCTCGGTGACTATCTGCGGCGCACCGTGTTCAATTTCGCCAAACACCGCCGTATCGAGCATTATCGCCTGATTGCCGCGCGGACCGGCGCCAAAACCGAGGTATAGCAGCGCCGGGGCCGGGTCCAGGTAATCGCAGGTAGCTGTGACGATTTTAACGATCCGGCTGTTGTCTTGCCATTTGGCCTACCGCCGCCAGCGCCTCGCGACACAGGGTTTCCCCGGGAAACCCGGTAGTCTTCATCTGGATTTCGCTGGTCGCGAGGTGATCCAGCGCCACCCGCAACCCTGGCTCGCGCCATTGTGCGAGCTGGCGCCTGAAACCGTCCTGGTGCTTGAAAAAGATCGGCGGACGCGCGCCGCGCACGACCTCCTCGATCGACGACCCGGCGGCGATCCGCGCCGCCATCGCATGCAGCCGGTGCAGGTGGCGCAACACCGCCCGCACCACCGTCACCGGCGACTCGCCCTCCTGGAAGACCCGGTCGAGGATCCGGTCGAGCCGTGCGGTATCCCCCTCGGCGGCGGCCATCACGGCGTCGTCGAGTTCGAGCGCCGCGGTATCGCTGACCGACACGATCGCGTCCTCGAGTTCGACCCGTCCGCCGTCGCCGACATAAAGTGCCAGCTTGTCGAGTTCGGAGCGGGTCAATAGACGATCTTCGCCCAAATGGTCGACCAGGAACTGGCTGGCGTCGCGGCTGGCGGTGACGCGATGCGCCATCAGCGTTTCGCGGATCACCGCGGCGCGGTCGCGCGGCGCATCCGGATAGCAGCCGATCGCCACACTGTGCCGCGGTCCTTCAAAAGCGCGCCGCAGCGCCGAGGCCGCGGCCAGCTCTGCCGCCTCGACGACGACCAGCGCCTCACCCGGCAGCTCCGCCAGGAACCCGGCAAAGATGCGCGAGAGACTGTCGACGGCGCCGCGCACCCGCACCACCCGGCGGCCGCCGACAAGACAAAGCTGCGCCGCCTCATCGGCAAGCCGCGCCGGATCGGCGGCAAGGGTGCTTGCATTCAGATCGGCGATGCGGAACGGGTCGGCGAGATCGGCGCAGACGCTGCGCGTGAGAGCATCGGCTCGCTCGCGCACCAGACCCGCATCGGGCCCGTAAAGCAACACCGCGCGAATCTCGGGGTCGGGGCGTTGCACAAAGGCGGCCACCCGTGCCGGCGCCAGCTTCACGGCAGAGCCTCGGCTTTTGCCGCTGCCTGCTGGGTCCGCCAATGCTCCATGAACAAGGCAAGACGCAGCACGATTTCCCGGTTCAGTTCGGCGACGGTGCGGGTTCCGGCGTCCTGTTCGGCAACCACCGTCGAATATTGGTTGGGGTTCAGCTCGAACGTGTTCTGCTCGTGCAGCGAGATCGTCAGCAGACGTTGCCCGGTGCGGTTCTCGCTCAGAGTGCTGGTACTGCGCAGGTCGATCTGGCCGAGGGTGGCGGTACCCTGCGATTGGATGCCGAGACTGCTGAGCGAATAAGAGAGTGTCGTGCTCAGCGTATAGCGGTCCGGCGTCGGTATCCCCTTTGGATTGAGCGAATTGCGCAAGGCCATTTCGAGCCGCTGACCGATCCGGTCGCTGATCGGCAAGACCTTGATCGCACGCAGTTCAGCATCCGCCGGCCCGGTCTGCGGATCGGCGTAAAGCCGCTCCCAGCCGCACCCGGAGAGCGGCGGCAGGGCGAGCGCCACGATCAGCGCCAGGGCAGCGCGCCGCCGCGGCATGTCAGGCGACGATGCTGACGATCCGGTTTGGCACGACGATCACCTTGCGCGGCGGCCGGCCGTCGAGCCAGCGCGCAACCTGCGGCAATTGCAATGCCGCGCTCTCGACCGAACCGCTGGCGCTATCGCGCGGAAATTCGAGCGTCGCGCGCAATTTGCCGTTGACCTGCACCGCAATCGTCACCTGTTCCTCGCGCGCCAAATCGGGATCAGCCACCGGCCAGGGCTGCTTGGCGACGAGGCCTTTGCCGCCCAGCGTCTGCCACATCTCCTCGGCCAGATGCGGCATCATCGGCCCCAATAGCCGCGCCAGGGTTTCGAGCGCCTCGCGCAACACCGCGGGCGCCGCCGGTGCCGCGGCAAGGGCCGGTGCCGGCAATTCCT
This sequence comes from Allostellaceae bacterium, assembly GCA_035509615.1. Lineage (GTDB taxonomy): Bacteria > Pseudomonadota > Alphaproteobacteria > ATCC43930 > CGMCC-115725 > AP-15. The sequence goes on from DATJLK010000033.1 coordinate 8,794, forward strand.
CGACCATATTGGTCAACTCGCGGATGCGCGCGACGGCGCGGTTGAAGCGGAATTTGTCGAGGTCGTCACTGACCGCGGCGATCGTGCGGTGAACCGCGTGGCGCAAACCGGCGATTTCGGCCGGCAGTTCGCCCGATACCGCGGTACCCGGCGGCGGCAGTGCGACCGCCGGCTCGCTGACCATGCGCCACAGCCGGTTGACATAGCGCCAGATGCCCTCGATGCCGGTATCGGTCCATTCGAGGTCGCGCTCGGGCGGGCTGTCCGACATCAGATAAAGCCGCGCGGTATCGGCGCCGTAGGTCTCGACGATCGCATCAAGACCGACGACGTTCTTTTTCGACTTGGACATCTTCTCGGTACGGCCGACCACCACCGCCTGACCGCCGGGCGTGACAACAGCGCCGTCGGGGTCGCGCTCGACCTCCTCCGGAAAGAGCCAGTCGCCATCCTCGCTGCGATAGGTCTGGTGGCACACCATGCCTTGGGTGAACAGCCCGGCAAATGGCTCATCGAGATCGAGATAGCCGCATTGCTTCAGCGCCCGGGTAAAAAAGCGCGAATAGAGCAGGTGCAGTACGGCGTGTTCGACCCCGCCGATATATTGGTCGACCGGCATCCAGTAGTCGACGGCGTCGCGGGCAAAGGCGCGCTCGTCGCGTGCCGAACAGAACCGCAGGAAATACCAGGACGACTCGAAGAAAGTGTCAAAAGTGTCGGTTTCGCGCTCCGCCGGGCTGCCGCAGTGCGGACAGGCGACGTATTTCCAACTCGGATGATGGGCGAGCGGATTGCCCGGCAGGGCAAAGCTGACATCCTCCGGCAACCGCACCGGCAGATCGCTCTCCGGCACCGGAACAATGCCGCATGCCCGGCAGTGGATGACCGGGATCGGGCAGCCCCAGTAGCGCTGCCGCGAAACCCCCCAGTCGCGCAGGCGATAGGCGACCGTGCGCTCGCCGCGCCCGGCGGCTTCGAGCCGCTCGCCGGCGACGCGTTTTGCCTCCGCTACCGCAAGCCCGTCGAGAAAGGCCGAATTGAACAGCGTGCCGTCCTCGACATAGGCGGTCTCGCCGATCCGGAAATCGGCCGGGTCGGCGCCCGGCGGCAACACCACCGGGATCACCGGCAACGCGTATTTGCGGGCAAAATCGAGGTCGCGCTGGTCATGCGCCGGGCAGCCAAAAATCGCGCCGGTGCCGTATTCCATCAGCACGAAATTGGCGACATAGACCGGCACCCGGCGGTTTGCATCGAACGGGTGGACGGCTGCCAGACCGGTCGCATAACCGCGCTTTTCAGCGGCTTCGATCACCGCCTCGCTGGTGCCCATGCGGTTGCATTCGGCGATGAATCCGGCGAGTCCGACATCGTCCCCGGCAAGCCGCTGGGCCAGCGGATGATTGGGCGACAGCGCCACAAACGATGCGCCAAACAGCGTGTCCGGGCGGGTCGTGAACACCTCGATCGCGGCCGTCTTGCCGTTGTCGGCAAGCGTGGCAGGGCTTGGGGACGCGATATCGAAAAACACCCGGGCGCCGTCCGAGCGGCCAATCCAGTTCTCCTGCATCAGCCGCACGCGCTCGGGCCAGCGGTCGAGACCCTGGATCGCCTCCAGCAACTCCTCGGTAAAGGCGGTGATGCGCAAAAACCATTGTGACAACAAGCGCTTTTCGACGACGGCGCCGGAGCGCCAGCCGCGCCCGTCGATCACCTGCTCGTTGGCCAGAACGGTGTTCTCGACCGGATCCCAATTGACCCAGGACTGCTTGCGGTAGGCGAGCCCGGCCGCGAGAAAATCGAGAAACATCTTCTGTTCGTGGCGATAATATTCGGGCTCGCAAGTTGCGACCTCGCGCGACCAGTCATAGGCGAAGCCCATGCGCTGCAGCTGGGCCCGCATCGTCGCGATGTTCTGGCGGGTCCAGATCGCCGGGTGAACATTCTCGGCGATCGCCGCATTCTCGGCCGGCAACCCGAACGCGTCCCAGCCCATCGGGTGCAGCACATTATAGCCCTGCGCGCGGCGATAACGGGCGACAAGATCTCCCATCGTGTAGTTGCGGACATGCCCGACATGCAGCTTTCCCGATGGGTACGGGAACATTTCGAGCACATAATATTTCGGCGTATCGGGTTTGGCCGCGACCTCGAACAGCCGCCGCTCGCGCCACACCCGCTGCCATTTTGTTTCGGTTTCCCGGAAGTTGTAGCGCGACATCACTGTTGTAGGTCTTTCCGCAATGGCCCGGGCATGATTTGGGCATGCCGCCTGTGGCGTCGGTCTCGATCTTGCCAGATATAGTGTGCGATCGGCTGTCGCGATCCCGCAACCCTGAACCGAATGTTTGCGGTTCTGAACGATTTGCCGCTGCTATCCCGGGCTGTGCGAGCGCGGCGCCACGGCGCTCGCGGCACGCTCATTCGGCGGCGTAGGCCTTCATCCACTGGCGTTTAAGCTCGCCCGCGCGCCGCAGGATTGCGGTTTCGAGATCGTCCTCGACCTTGCGCGCGATCGTGGTTTCCTTCCAGTCGCCGGTCGCGGTGCGTTCCTGGCGATCGACGGTCACCGCCACGGCATCCGACCGCAGGGTGCGGGCCAGCACAAAGACGTCGATCTTGTAGCGGTCGTTGGGCTTGTCTTTTGGCGAGTACCATTCGGTGACGAGTTCGCCGGTCAGCGGGTCCTCGGTGCTGAACTTGGTAAAATTCAACGTGTCGAGCGCCGCCTGCCACAAGATCGGGCTCACGGTGTTGCCGGTATGCGGCCCGGGCTCGTGTTGCGACGGCTTTTTGGCGAGGCCGAGCACGGTCCAGATCGTTGCCTCGGTATCGATGTCGCCGATCTTGTCCGCCGCCGTCTTGACGTTCGCGGCATCCTGCGGCGAGCCTCCCGATCCGGGCGACGCGCTGACCGGCGGATCCGGCGGGGCGGAACTGCACGCAAACAGCAGCAATGAAAGAGTTGCGGCAACCAGTGCTGAAAAACGGTAATGATCAGCGGACATCCGGCGATCCCCCGGCAAGAGGCCTCGCCCGCGGCCGGAGCGGGCGTCTCAGGCTTTTGCCAGGAACGGAGCTGATATGGAAGAGGTCATCGAAGGGGTTGTCGCGGGAAATCTCGCCGCGGTGCAGGCCCGGATCGATGCGGCGACGCGGCAGGCGGATCGCCCGGCCGGCAGTGTGGCATTGGTGGCGGTCAGCAAGACCCACCCTGCGGCGGCGGTGCGCGAGGCGCTAGCCGCCGGTCATCGGGTCTTTGGCGAAAACCGCGTCCAGGAGGCGGAGGCGAAATATCCGGCACTGCGCGAGGCGTTCCCCGATCTGGCGCTGCACTTGATCGGTCCGTTGCAGACCAACAAGGTCAGGGATGCGGTGGCGTTGTTCGATGTGATCGAGACCGTCGACCGGCCGCGCCTTGCGGTCGCCCTCGCCCGCGAAATGGAGCGGACCGGCCGCCGCCTGCCTTGCCTGATCGAAGTCAACACCGGCGAGGAGCCGCAGAAATCTGGGGTATTGCCGGAGGCGGCTGACGCCTTTGTCATCGAATGCCGCGACCGGCTCGGTCTGCCGATCGTCGGGCTGATGGGCGTACCGCCGGTCGACGAAGCGCCGGCGCCACATTTCGCGCTGCTGCGCGAGATCGCGCGGCGAAGCGGGCTCGAATTGCTGAGCATGGGGATGAGTGCGGATTTCGAAACCGCGATCCGGTTTGGCGCCACCCATGTACGCGTCGGCACGGCAATCTTCGGCGCCCGCGGCCCAACCGGTTGAGACGGGCGGTAGAGACGGCGGGCGGTAGAGACGGCGGGCGGCATAGCCGGGAGGGACGCGATGCGGGTATTCACGACATTGCCGCAGGAAAATCTGTGCGCGGTGGCAACGGCGGCGCGTGACATCGAGGCCGATGGTTATGACGGCGTCATCGCGACCGAGAACAAGCACGACCCGTTTCTGGCATTGGCAATCGCCGGCACGGTCACCGAACGTATCGAGCTGCACACCGGGGTCGCGATCGCGTTTGCCCGCTCGCCGATGGCGGTGGCTGAGGTCGGCTGGGATCTCGCCGGCGCCACCGGCGGCCGGTTTGTCGTCGGTCTGGGCTCGCAGGTGCGGGCCCATAACGAGCGGCGGTTTTCGGTGCCATGGACGCCGCCGGCGCCGCGGATGCGCGAATATGTCCAGGCGTTGCGCGCGATCTGGCGCTGCTGGCAGACCGGTGAACGGCTCTCCTATGAAGGCGAGCATTACCGCTTTACGCTGATGACGCCGAACTTTACGCCCGAGCCGATCGACGTGTCGCCGCCGGCGGTGATGATCGCCGCGGTCGGCCCGGCGATGCTGCGGGTCGCGGGCGAGGAGTGCGACGGCGTCAAGCTGCACGGGTTTTGCACCCGGCGCTATATCGAGGAGGCGGTCATGCCGCGGCTCGCCGCCGGGCTCGCCAAGGCCGGTCGCCGGCGGGAGAATTTCGAGATTTCGGGCGGCGGCTTTCTCGCTACCGGCCGCGATGACGCCACCGTCGCGCGGATGTTCGAATGGGTCCGCCAGCGCGTTGCGTTTTACGGCTCGACACCGGCTTATTATCCGGTCCTGGCGTTGCATGGTCTCGAGGATCTCGGTCACAAGCTCAACGCAATGGCGCGCCAAGGCCGGTGGGCGGAAATGGCCGGGGCGGTACCGGACGACGTCGTCCACCTGTTCGCTGCAGTCGGCCGCTGGGACGAAATCTGCAAGGCCATTGCGGAGCGATTTGGCGGACTTGTCGACGCGATCAACGCACGCGCCAACCCGGCCGCGCCCGGGCACCTGCCGCGCGAATTGATCCAGGATATCAAACGTCTGCCCGGTTGCTTCACCGGATTTGCGGCTTAACCCGCCGGCGCAGGAGACACAAATCCGCGGTTGGCGCGAAGAAAACTCTTGTCAATAAAATCATGTTTTGTTCTATAGTGAACATGACATGAACAAACGACAGGAGACCAGCCGTGAGACGATGGGCCTTGATTGCCGCCGCGTCCGCCCTTGTTGGCGCCGCATTGTGGCACTTGCCGGCGACAGCGCAGCGCACCACGGCGGTGCCGAATTCACAGCCGGTCATCGCTCGACCTGCTGCCGGTACCGCCGTCGATCCACCGCCGCGACAGGTTGCACCGCAACTGATCACCTTTGAGGAATACCGGGAGTTCCGCCTCCGCGACATCGCTGAACGCCAGGAACGGTTGGCGCGGGCGCTGGCGGCGCCGGGTCTGTCGGCGGCCGAGAAAGCCGACCTCGACGCCCGCAAAGCCTATTATGATCGGCTCGCTGCACTGCCGGACAGCGAGCGGGACCGACTCTTTCGGGCCCGCTTCGACCGGATCGACACCAACCACGACGGCATGATTGACGATGCCGAGCGAACCGCGTGGCGCGAAAAGCAGCGCCTGCGTTATCGCGAACTCGCCTCCCAACCCGTGTCAGCAGAGGCCGACCA
>DATJLK010000034.1:0-29279 GCA_035509615.1 Allostellaceae bacterium
GCCGCCTTTTTCATGCAGCCGCACCGTCCATCCGGCGCCGCGCGGCCGCAGATCCTCGACCTTCATTTTCAGCGCCGCGGTAATCCGCGCGAAAGAATAGGTGAGCGTCGCGATGAGGGCACGGTCGCGCAGATCGCGCAACGTCTCGGTCGGAATTGCATCAAGAAGCCGGCGCCACTCTTCACCCTCGAGCACCGGTGTCTTGCCAGTCTTGACCACGTGCTTCGGGCCGCGCACGGCGGCCGCCGGGTTCATCGGCACCACCTGGCCGGTTACCAGCCAATCGAACAGCATGCGCACCGCAGCGAGCTACTGCTTCACACCCGCCGCCCCATGTTTCTCCTGAAGTTCTTTCACCCATGCAGCGACGTCGAACGGTCGAATGCTGGCGAGCGGCAGTCCGCGGTTTTTGCACCAGGCGAAAAACCCGCTGCAGGCGCGCGCATAGGCCCGGCGCGTGTGGTCGTTGTTGATGTGGCGGTGAAGAATTCGACATAGCGCCAGGCGGCCTGCTCGCCGCCGGCGTCCGTGATCAGCGCCGGCACTATATAGGTGTCGGCCGCCGGCGCCGGGGTCGCGGGTTGTTCGATGATGGCGGGGAGCTGGTCGTCCGGGGGTGGCATGGGCCCTTCCCTACCACAGATTTTGCTAGTGATAACGGACGTTATCACTAGCAAAATCTCAGCGCCGAGGCAGGAGGACTGGCCGCGGTTGCCCCCTTGCTGAGGCTAGCCAGATCGAGCTTTAGGGGCGGCCGAAGGCCAGCGGCGCGACGACAGTAGGCAACGGATAAACCGAAGCGCCAGCGATCATCTAAAGGGTATTCAGTGATGACGCGGCATGCCGGTCGCGTGTACATGTGCGTGCGCTAACGCGGCGTGGTCGTGCTGGGCATAATGCTGGCGCAGGAGATCGCGGCCGTAATCGTTGCCATTCGGCGTGCGCACGACGGTATGGATGTGGTCGCGCGACGGCTCGTCGTTGTCGTAGACGATGCCCGACTGGTGGTCGAACTCGACGAGGATTATCGGCGAGAGGATCCGGTAATAGAACGGGCTATGGTCTTCGACCGGGCCGATCCAGGCGAAATGAGTCGCGTCGAGATGGCGCTTCACCTCGGCCCAGCGAACCTCGGCATGGCCCGGCCTAATGCGGCCGGTATAGACGCCGAGCAATGCTTCGAGGCGCTCGCGGCCTTCTCGCGGCAGGTCGGCATAGCGGATGCCGGCCGGCTCGATGCGGCGATTGTCCTGAAATGCGGCGGCTGACAGCTCGCCTGGCAGGTCGTGGCCTATCGTCGCCTGCTGCCGCTCGACATCCGACAAGGCATCCATCAGCGCGTAGCCGGCTTCCTCCTCCGCGGCGAAGACCCGCGTTCCCTTGTATTTGCCAAAGCGCGCCAAGACCGGCTCCGACCCCACGAAGGTCGGCGTCATGACAAGCTGGTCGCCTAGCACAAAGACGTTGAGGTTGAGGTGGTGGCCGTCGATCTGGAAGCCCCACGGGTCATCCGCCGACGGCGTGCCGAAGATACTGACCCAATAGAACCACTCGCTGTATTCCTCGGGCTTGCCGGTGATTTCGAGCGCGTGTTCATTAAGCCGCATGACATCGCGGGCGAGCTGGTAGCCGGCGGCGCTGAGGCTTTCACGCATTAGGCCGAGCGCGGCTTCGCGCTGGTCGTGGCCGAGATCGGCCAGGCAGACACCGTGGCGCATCAGCCAAGGGTGAATGTTGGACCATTGCCGCCAGGCGTCATCGCCAATCGCGAACCTCGTCGCCGCCTGACGCTGCGGCGCCGGAAGGCTGGCGAGAAAGGCGCACGCCGCCGCGACGAGCGGCGCCAGCGAAACACCGGTCTTGCCGGTCGTGAAGATCCCCGGCGCGATCGTGCCGTCCGGGCCAGTGCCGATGCCATGAAACGGCTCCGCGAGCCCCGTTTTAGCGCGGTCGAGCATCGGCTGCATGCGCGGCGGCAATTCGAACGGTCGGATCGCTGGCGTTGGCGGCCGCTGCCGCAACTCGAAATGAGCGCTCTCTCCCGCCATGCCCGACCTCCCTTTGGACCTTGGTACCCTACAGCGGCGTCACCCGCATCAACAAGGGGCGGCGCCAACAGTTACTCTCGGTCACCTGCTACCGGCCTGGAATGGCGACAGCGAGAAACGCATGATCCCAGCAGATGATCACCGGTGACGACATTTGGGAGTCCATTCGGGCCTTTATGGCTGCTTCTCCTGCTCGACGCTGCTAGCCCTCAAAGGCTAGCCCAGCTGGGAAAGCAGCCAGTCCATCCCATTAAGAGACCTTCTTCGTGACCTCAGGCTCGGCCTTGGGCGCTCGGCCGCCGTTATCAGCCGAGCGTCTGCTCCGCGATGGCAACCGACCACCCAGATCGGTCGCTAGCTGATTCGTGGTTTCATGGCAAGTTGCGGCTTCGCGCTTGAGTAGACAACGACAACGCCCGATGCTGCGGAGTTCGCGGATCGACTCGTAGAGACGGACAGGGGCAACATGGACTATCCTTATGATGTCGGCTCGTACTCCCGGAAAGTGACGACCGCTTCGGCGGATGCGCAGCGCTGGTTCGACCGTGGCCTCAACTGGTGTTTTGGCTACCATCATGAAGAGGCTGTCCGCTGCTTCGAGAAAGCGCTGGAGATCGATCCGAGCTGCGCGATGGCGCATTGGGGTATCGGCTACGCCGCTGGACCCAACTACAACTACCCCTGGGAACTGCAAGACCCCGCCAGTAAGGCCGCGGCGCTCGCGCGCGCACATGATTCCGCCCGCGCCGCGCTCGCCGTCTGCGACCGTGTTACGGCGCCAGAACGCGCACTAATTGAGGCCTTGCCGGCTCGCTATCCACAACGCGATCCGATCGACGATCAGCGCCCATGGAATGATGCCTTTGCCGACGCCATGCGCCTCGCGCATCAGGCGCACCCCGACGACCTGGATGTTCGCGCAATCTTCGCCGAAGCGATCCTCAACCGCACACCTTGGCGCATGTGGGACCTGCGTACCGGCGAGCCGGCGCCTGACGCCGGCACGCTCGAGGCGCGCGAGGTGCTCGAGTCCGCGCTTCGCGATCTGCCCGGGGCCATGAATCATCCCGGTCTTTTGCATCTACACGTCCACTTGATGGAAATGTCGTCGCATCCGGAGGTGGCGCTGGCAACTGGCGACCGATTGCGCGAATTGGCGCCCGACATGGGACACCTGACGCACATGCCCACCCATATCGACATACAATGTGGCCATTACCGAGACGCGATGCTCTGGAATCAGAAGGCGATCGTCGCCGACCGTAAGTTCTACGACCGCACCGGTCCGATGAATTTCTATTCGGGCTACCGGGTCCACAATTACCACTTCGCCGCTTACGGGGCGATGTTCCTGGGCCAATACGCCCCCGCCATCGCTGCCGCCAATGAGCTGATCGAAACGATGCCCGAGGAGATGCTGCGCATCCCTTCACCGCCGATGGCCGATTTCTTCGAGAGCTATGCTTCGATCCGACAACATGTGCTGATCCGCTTCGGCAAATGGCACGAGATCGTCGCGCAGGATCTGCCGGCCGACCGTGACCTTTATTCCAACACCACGGCGATGATCCATTACGCCAAGGGTGTTGCCCACGCCGCGCTGGGCGAGGTCCCGGCGGCAGAAGCGGAACAGGTACTATTTCGCGAGGCCGCGAAACGGGTGCCCTCGTTGCGGTACCTGCACAATGCGACTTGCGTCCAATTGCTGGCGGTGGCCGAGGAGATGTTGGAAGGCGAGATCGCCTACCGCCGCGGCGAGCACGACGCAGCCTTCACCCATCTGCGCGCCGCGATCGCGCTGGAGGACGCTTTACCCTACGACGAGCCTTGGGGCTGGATGCAGCCAATCCGCCATGCGCTCGGTGCGCTTCTCCTAGAGCAGGGGCAAACGGCAGAGGCCGAGGCCATCTATCGGGAGGATCTCGGCCTCGGCGGAACATTGCCACGCGCCCAGATACATCCCGACAATTTGTGGGCCCTGCGCGGGCTGCTAGACTGCCTCCAGCGGCGCGGCGAGGTTGCGGAGGCCGCGCTGATCAGACAGCGCGTGGACTTCGCCGCCGCGCGCGCTGATCAGCCCATACCGGTGTCTTGCTTTTGCGCTCGCCGTAACGCGGCTTGAGTGACAACTCGGCCGCGGCATCGCTGGTAGCCTGCGGGTCCGCTATTGGCGCTGAGGCGACGAGGTAAGCCTTTACAAAAACGTCGGTACATACGCATCCAGGCTCCGAAACGTTCTATGTGCTCAGCGGCGAACTGAGCCTGAAGACGCCGAGACGCCGCGCGGCGTGATGCATATCGAGGCCGGGCAGTCGATGCCGGGACGCGCTCCGGGCTCGCCAATGGAGGTTTCCAGCAGCGGCGCGAGCGATTTGAAGATTTGAACGTCCTTGTGATGTTTGTCGTGGACGCCACCAAGCCGTTTTCGTTGCCGGCCAAGTTCGAATTGGCTGCCCGCGCCAGATAATCCTCAAAATTCTACGCCACTTAATCTTCAAAATGACAACTTGGCGAGCTGCGCGCCACGCTAAGTCATGAATTCCGTCCGTTGTGTTCTCTAAGGCCCCTAGGGGGTAGTCTTCAACAGTGCAAATAGACCACTTGCGGCACCCTCTAGCACTGTGCGCTGCGGACGGGTCCGCGCCAGGACGCGAATTCCGAGTAAAACACTCAACAGGAGCTTGGCCAGTTCGGCCGCCGGACGATTAGCTGAGATCGTGCCGTCCCTCTGCCCGGCCGCGACGCATCGGCGGAAGAATGTCTCGATGAAAACCATTTCCTCGGAGACGATCTTCTGAAATTCTGTGTCATAGGGTGCCAGTTCGAGTGCTGCGTTCACGAGCATGCACCCGCGGCGCTGTTTATCCTTCACTGATCGCTCGATGACCTCATCAAAAAACGCGCGGATCGCCGATACCGGTGACAATCGCTCCAGTCGGGAAACCCGATCGCGGACACTCGTTATGAGGTAATGAGCCAACGCTTGGCGATACAGCGATCGCTTGTCACCGAATGCGTTGTAGAGGCTGGCCCCGGTAATCCCCATCTGCTCGGCGAGGTCCCGAACCGAGGTCGCTTCGAAACCCTGCGCCCAAAAGCAATTCATTGCCGCTTCCAGCGCGGTCTCCTCGTCGAACTCTCTCGGTCGCGCCATTAAACGCCTCACACACAGAACCCGCTATCCGGGCTGCGATTGTGCCTCTATCAATATCTTGCGTTTTAGAGCGACGGCAACAGAACGGCAACGGCAACATAATGTGACGTCGCCCCGACTAGCGCTCGATTTCCGCGCTCGAACTTGATGGTGCACAAGGCCATTGCCGAGGCCGTAAACCCGGAGCATTCTAGATCGTTCGCTCTAAAACGGAACACCAGAGGAATAAGCAATGATCCGCTTCTATTATCATCCGACACCGAACCCCGCGAAGGTTGCGCTGTTCCTCGAGGAAACGGGTCTTCTCTATGAAATCATACCGATCGATACGAGCAGGGGCCGGCAGCACACGGCGGAGTTTCGCGAAATCAACCCAAACGGCAAGGTCCCGGCCATCGTCGATACCAACGGTCCCGGCGGCGCGGAAGTCCGGGTGTTCGATTCGAGCGCCATCCTGCTCTATCTGGCCGAAAAGACGGGAAAGCTGCTGGGAACGCCGGCTGATCGCGGCGAGCTGCTCTCGTGGTTGTTCTACATCGGCACCGGGCTCGGCCCGTTTTCCGGTCAGGCCGTGCATTTCCAGCGCGCGGCCCCGGAGAAGCTGCCCTACGCGATCAACCGTTATCGGCGCGAGGCCGAGCGCCACTACGCCGTGCTCGACAAGCATCTCGAAGGCCGCAGCTTCATCGTCGGCGCCGGCTATACCATAGCCGACATCTCGGCCTGGGGCTGGATCGACCGTGCTAGCTTTGTGCTTCCCGGAAGCGACGATCCGCTCGCCCCTTACCCGAATATTAGGCGCTGGTTCCACTCGATCAACGAACGCCCGGCAGTCACCAAGGCGCGGGCCGTGGGGAGCGGCCACACCTTCAAAAAAGAGGTCGACGAGGAGACGCGGCGCGCGCTGTTCCCCTCCAACTATCCTCCCGCCGCCGCCTGAGGCAGACGGCCGATCCCGGCGCGCAGGCGGACGCCGGGATCGGGCGGCAGAGGTTCTGTGCATGGCGCCGAGCGCGAGTTTAGAGTGAGCGATCCGGTCCGAGTTGTCGGCGAAGCCTCAACGGCGGGCGAGACCCAGAGTCTTGCCCGACATCCGCCGCGTACTGAGCACGATGTTAGTGGAGCGCCCGATCGTGTTGCTCCTACAGTCAATCACGCTGCCATCACGATTTCGATCATGCTGGCGACGATCATGCAGGCGATCGACACGACGATCGCCAATGTCGCGCTGCCGCATATTCAGGGCAGCCTCTCCGCGGCGCAGGACCAGATCACCTGGGTCCTGACCTCCTATATCGTCGCCGCCGCGATCATGACCCCGCTGACCGGCTGGCTGGCTGGCGCCTTCGGCATCAAGCGCGTCTTTCTGATCTCGGTTGCCGGCTTTACCGTCGCCTCCGCGCTGTGCGGCTTGGCCGACAGCCTTGCCCAGATGGTCCTTTTTCGATTGCTACAAGGGGTATGCGGCGCGGCATTGATGCCATTGTCGCAAGCCGTGCTGCTGCGCATCAACCCGCCCGAGCGGCATGGCCAAGCGATGGCGGTATGGGGTACCGGAGCCATGGTCGGGCCGATTGCCGGCCCCGCGCTCGGCGGCTGGCTGACCGATAATTACAACTGGCGCTGGGTGTTTTATATCAACCTCCCGGTCGGCATCATCGCCTTTCTCGGTATCCTGTTTTTCATTCATGAGACCCGTCATGCCCGGCGCGAGCGCTTCGATTTTTTCGGCTTTGGCGCGCTCGCCATTGCGATCGGCGCCTTGCAGATGCTGCTCGACCGCGGCGAGCTCAAGGATTGGTTCCACTCGACCGAGATCTGGGTCGAGATGACGGTCGCCAGCCTCGCCCTCTATCTGTTCGTGGTCCACACGATAACGACGAGCGAGCGCCCGTTCCTCAACCGCGACCTGTTGCGCGACCCCAATTTCGTCACCGGCAACGTGCTGATGTTCTTCATCGGGGTCATCATGTTCGCAACCCTGGCGCTGCAGCCGACAATGCTGCAGCAATTGATGAACTATCCGGTGGCGACCGCCGGTCTGGTCATAGCACCCCGCGGCATCGGCACAATGGCCGCGATGTTTCTGGTCGGCCGGATCATCAACCGCGTCGACATCCGCCTGCTGATCCTCAGCGGGCTGGCGCTGACCGCTATCTCGCTTTATCAGATGAGCGGGTTTACGCTCGTCATCGATGAGCAGCCGATTGTCGTCTCTGGGCTGGTCCAGGGTTTCGGGCTTGGTTTTGTTTTTGTGCCATTGAGCACGATCGCCTTTGCGACTCTGCCGCGCTCGGTCCTGACCCAAGGCACCGCCGTGTTCAGCCTGACGCGCAACATCGGCAGCAGCATCGGCATTGCGATCCTCGAGGCTTTGTTCGTCGAGAACAGCCAGATCGTGCATTCGCGCCTCGTCGAGCATCTGCGCCCGGATAATCCGCTGGCCCACCCACCCTACCTGATGGCGCCCTACAGCCTCAGCACGAGTACGGGTATCGCTGCGCTCAATGCCGAGGTGACGAGGCAGGCGCAGATGGTTGCCTATATCGATGATTTCAAATTGATGATGGTCATCGCCCTTCTGGCGGCGCCCTTGCTGTTGCTATTGCGCAAGCCGCGCGTCGCGCGCGTTGCTGGCCCGGTCGCTCCCGAATGACTGTCAGCGTCCTCGCAGCGGCTGTTGAAGCTGCCGCGAACGGTGCGCGGTGTGGCCGTGGCAACGCACCTACTTTTAAGGCATGGCTTTGGAATGAATCAGGAATGTCAGATAGCTCAAGATGAGGTTGGAGATGACACTCGAGCCAGATGCCTCATCCCGAACAGCGGATCTTCGTGACGTCCGCCGCACCCCGCAAGACAACGAGTTCGTGCTATCGCTGTCCTCAAAACTCGCCATAGCCGGTTGTTTGAGTTGATCGGCGTCATCTTCGCCGCGGTGACTACTTCTGGGGCGAAATCGACCACGTCCTCCGGAGCGACGCCATCAAGCAAATTGTGACTTGTGACTTCAAGTCACCACATTTGATGCCGCGCGCGAGCTGCGACGCCAGGTGCGCCGCACTGGGGCCACCTGCACCGGCGTTTGGTGGGCAAGGCGGCTTCTTTCCTGCACCACGCCTACCGAACTCGCCGTTTGCCGATGCTGCGCCGTCGCACGCTGAAGGTTGCGGCACTCCCCTTGATCGATGCGGGACCGCCGCTCGGAAGCACGTCGGCAAGCGGCATCTGTACCAGCGCAACGGCCGGAAGAACTCGCTTAGCTCCTGCGCGTCGCGCGGCTGGAGAAGCTGCGGCCGCTCGAGGCGATCCGGACGTTCGTCGACGAGATCATCGAGAAAATTGATCGGCGACGAACCGCGCCGCGGCCCGCATGCTGGTCGACGCGGCGCCGGAAACTTCCCCCTATGATCCGGAATTCCAGAAATTCGTTGCCGAGGGGGATAGTCGTCATCGAGCCTGTCTCTAGGCGGCATAGAAAGACGACGCGATCACAAACAGGTCCTCCGGACGACGTCGCCAGGGTGGTGTGAGCGGCCTGCTCGGCATCCTTGGTCCTGGCGCGCACGCGGCCGCAGCGCGAGGTGCTGGAGGGCCCGCAAAACGGAGAGCTAGCAATGGCCGGAGCCGCAGCGTAGCGGTCTGCCCCGTCATCGCATCGCGTCGCATCATTTTAGATTGCTCGATCTAAAACAAGTGATAAGCTGCCATGACACGTGGGCGGCTACCGCCACGCACTAACGCGAGGAGAGGTGCAGTGACCAGACTGACCGACCTGCCGCCCGACCAGGCCAAACGCTTGGCCGAGGCCGAATGCCCCGAATTTACAACGCGGCCTTGGGTTACCGGCCCGGAATTGTCGCAGCGTCGGGTCGCTATCGTCTCGTCGGCCGGCCTCGTCGTACGTGGCGAGGAGCCGTTCCGTGGCCGCGACCCGCATTATCACGCGATCCCTGCGACGACCCCGACCAAAGACCTGCTGTGCAGCCACATTTCGATCAATTTCGACCGCACCGGGTTGCAAGAAGACTGGAACGTCGCCTTTCCGGTCGACCGGCTGCGAGAGCTGGCGACCGAAGGGACGATCGGGTCGATGGCCGACACCCATTATTCTTTCATGGGCGCGACCGATCCCTTGCAAATGGAGCCGCATGCACGCGAACTCGCCGGCCGCTTGAAGCAGGACAACGTCGATAGCGTCCTCCTCGCCCCCGTTTGACCGGTCTGCACGCGCGCCGTGAGCGCGCTGGGCCATTATCTCGAGGAAGAGAGCATCGCGACCGTCGCCGTTGTGTTGATCCGGCCACAGGCCGAGAACACGAAGCCGCCGCGCGCGCTATGGGTACCGTTCGAGCTGGGGCGGCCATTCGGCCCGCCCAACGACCCGGCATTCCAGAAGCGGGTGGTCCTCACTGCGCTCGGCATGCTGGTCGAGGATGGCGGGCCGGTGCGGATCATCGATTTTCCCGATGACGATCCGCGCGCCCGGCCCGATTCGGCGTGGCAGCCGCCGTTCATGCCGGTGGCGCTCGCGAACGGCTCCGCGGAGTCTCTTGCATCCCGGCTGGAGGCGGAAATCTTGCTGCTCCAGGGCGCGCATCGGCGCTGGATCGAACAGCACGGCCGCAGCACCGTGGGCCTGACCGGGCTGCCGATCGGCGACTCCGCGCGCTACGTTGCCGACTGGTTGCGTGGCAAGGAGCCGCCGAGCCCGCGCGACGGGTTCTCGGCACCGCTGATCCTGCGCTTCGCGGTCGACGATCTGAAGGCGTTCTGCCTGGAAGCCGCCGCTGCCGGGACCGCAAAACCGTCGAGCCGCCAGCTCACCGACTGGCTCTGGAACGCGACGGCGATCGGGGTAGCGATCCACGCGCTGCGCGAGATGCTGCAGGCACACGAGGACGACCGCCTGCGGCTGATCGTCAGCAACTTCATGGTGCCGGCCGCGAGGGTGCGCAACGGGTGAGGAGTGCCTGAAAGAAACCGCATGCAGGAAATAAAGGTTCTCGCCTTTGATACTGGCGGCACGGTGCTCGACTGGCATGCCGGCTTGAGCGCGGCGATGGCGGCATGGGGTGCCGGGCACGGTATCGAGCGCGACTGGCATGCGCTCGCAAACGAGCATCGCCGCCGTTCGCTGCGCCGGATGACCAACTCGGTCGACCCCGGCTTCAACATCGACGACGTGCACCGCGACGTGTTGGGCGAATTGTTCGACGAGCATGGGCTCGGCGGCTCTGCCGAGGAACGGCGAGCGATCGCCGAG
This sequence comes from Allostellaceae bacterium, assembly GCA_035509615.1. Lineage (GTDB taxonomy): Bacteria > Pseudomonadota > Alphaproteobacteria > ATCC43930 > CGMCC-115725 > AP-15. The sequence continues at coordinate 10,466 of DATJLK010000034.1, forward strand.
CGCTGGCACCAGCTCGATGTGTGGCCGGATTTTCCAGCGGCGTTGCGCCGATTGCGCCGGCATCGCATCTGCGTCTCGTTCACGATCCTCAACCTGGCGCTGATCGTCGATGTCTCGCGCCGTAACGGCATCGATTGGGACGCGGTGATCCCGTGCGAGATGCTGCGCGTCTACAAGCCGCACCCCGACGCCTACCGGCGCGCGGCCGCATTTCTTGCGGTCGAGCCCCGTGGGATCCTGATGGTGGCGTGCCACAATTTCGACCTTGATGCGGCCCGGGGTGTCGGCTATCGCACCGCCTTCGTGCGTCGCCCCGAAGAGTGGGGACCGGCCGGCCCGCCTGATCCCGTGCCCAACACCGCCACCGACATCGTGGTCGACGGATTTACCGAATTCGCCGACCACTTCGCTGCCTGACCCCATGGTGATGCCTCACTTGTGATTCGTCTCGCGGGGCAGTCTTGGGTGTGCCGTCGTTCCCGCCGCTGCGGACCGCCATCTTGGCCTATGCACGCATGGCGGCGTGATCACCCCGGCTGCGGTAATCATCACCGGCGAGCTGTTGCGCGCGATCACCGCGCGATCCATGCAACGCCGGTTGCGAGGGTCGCACGAGGGCGGTGAAGCGCTGGACGCCTGGCGCACCCTTGATGCCAAGACCGTCCCAGGGTGGCAAAACGCCCTCGACCGATGACCAAACCGACAGGACCGAGCCGGCCGACGAACGCCGTTTTGAAGAGATACGAGAGGCGAACATTGTCGAGCTTCGCTGCTCTGGGCCGCTTTCAGATGGCGCGCACTCTGTCGCGGACTGTTGCTAATCAGAAAATCCCATTCAACGGGGCAAGCAATGAGAGCCAAACGACAACAGGAAATGACCGCTGGCTGGGTCGTCTTTCTGCTGATCGCAATTTTGGGGCTGCTCTACGTAAAGTGGACGCCCTATTGGTACAAGGCATTCGTAGCGGCCTCCACCCATTCGATCGGCACTTCGATCTTGATGGGCAGCGCCGCCAGTCCGCCGGCGCCGTCCTGGAACGCCGCAGCCGCCTATGCCTGGACCTACGGCAAGGCGATCTGGCAGGCGATGGTTCTTGGCTTGTTGCTGGGGTCGGCGGTGCAGGCACTACTGCCATCGCAATGGATTCTGCGATGGCTGGGTCGGACGGGTGCGGGCAGCGTCTTCAGAGGGGCGGGGCTTGCTGTGCCCGGCATGATGTGCACCTGCTGCGCGGCGCCGGTGGTGGTCGGACTGCGCAAGGCCGGGGCCTCGGCCGGTGCCACCATCGCCTTCTGGCTCGGCAACTCGGTCCTTAACCCCGCCACCCTCGTCTTCATCGGCTTCGTGCTCGGTTGGCGCTGGTCCGCCTTACGGCTCTTGCTCGGCGTCGTTGCGGTACTGGGTCTCGGCCTCTTGGGCAATTGGATGAGGACGCCCGAGGAAGAGAAGGCCGCCGAGCGGCAGTTGGCGGACATTCGGCCTGTACCACCGGGGCCCAATCCGTTCGCACGATGGCTTGCTATCCTCGCCCGATTGGCGGTGCGGCTGATTCCCGAATATATCGTGCTCGTTTTGCTGCTCGGCGCGGCGCGCGCTTGGCTCTTCCCCCATGCGGGTCCGGAGATCGGCAACGACCTCATCTGGATCCTTACCTTCGCGATCGCTGGCACGCTCTTTGTGATTCCGACGGCCGGAGAGGTCCCGATCATTCAGGCAATGTTGTCGTTGGGGGTCGGTGTCGGCCCTGCCGCCGTGCTGCTGATGGTGCTGCCGCCGATAAGCGTGCCCTCGCTCGCCATGGTCGGACGCGCGTTTAGTCCGCGCCTACTCGCGGCCGTAACCGTGGGGATCGTCGCTATCGGCGTGGTCGGTGGCATGGCCGCGGTCACCCTGCGTTTCTGATTTGCCCGGCGGATGAGTGGAGCGGTGCCGGCACCACGTCCGGCGTGACTTGCCCTACGAAAACCCGACGTGGCGATTTCTGGCGGCAGTTTTCAGGCGCTGGCTTCCCGATGCTTCTCCTTGCTTTTATCCATCGAACTGCTGGCGACATCCCGTTATCCCCGTTTATCAAGCCTCTCCCTCTACTTTCCCGGCCGCCCCGGTCCGCCGCCGAACGGAAAATGCACCGCACCGCTTCGCGGCTTCGGGACTTGACCGCTCCACGCCGCGAACCGGCAGAGCGTCAGCCGAGGACAAGCGCAAACGAAATTAACAGCTTGACTGGGAAGGCGCGATTAGACAACGCGGGCATAGCCGATGCGGCGGTTGCGGGTGCGTTTCGGTCATAGGTTACGGGAAGCTAACCCCTTGATTGGACTGGCTCAAGCAAATTTCCCGAAAGTGTTGAATACCGTTCTCTAATGGGTCAATGGACGGCGGCTCGGTTGTGAGCGGTGTCGACGGCCGTGGGTGTCTACGTTCTCTCCGTGCTCATTGGCACTTGATGGGGTTAGCTGGGTGCAGCGCGGCTCGGTTGAAATCGCAGTCGGCCAAAAAGACCACATGCTACAGTATCCACGCCGTCATCTACTCCCTCCCTCGGGCGTCGCTCCGCTCGGGAGCTCGGTTCGACCTCCTGTTCGAATTGCCGTTTGGCTAGGCCGGCCTGAACTCGGTGCCGTGTCGCAGCATAGCGTGCATGATGATAGCAAGACGACGGGCAAGCGCGATCCGCGCCTTGCGCATCGTCGATCGTTCGCCGATCGCCAATGCCCAGTCTTTGAGCTTTAGCGGCCCCTTGTAGCGCGTCAGCATGACGTTTGCGGCCTCATACAAGAGTGTACGCACCCGCCGATCGCCGCACTTCGAGATGCTGCCAGTGTAGTCAATCTCGCCGGACTGATAGCGCCGGGGCACCAAGCCGAGATAAGCCCCAATGTCACGAGATCGCGGGAAGCGTCCCGGATCGTCGACGGCGGCGGTGAAGGCGAGTGCGGTGAGTTGGCCGACGCCAGGAATGCGCATTAGCCGGCGGCAAGCGTCGGATGCCCTGACCATCCGCCTAATGTCCGCGTCGATCGCCACGACGGCGGCAAGCACGGCGGCCCGCGCCGCAATCAGACCCCGCATGGCGGCAGACAGGCCGGCGATGCCCTCGCTGGCCCGGAGCGCCTGCCTGATGAAGCCGGGGCTCAGCGCGCGGGGCAGCCGGATGCCGAACACCACGGCAAGGCCGCGGATCTGGTTCTCGAGGGTGACCCGTTGGCCGACCAGCTTCTTGCGAGCGATGATCAGCGACCGTACAGCATCTTGCCGGCAGTGACTTCACATGAATGGGTTTGAAGAAGCCGGTGCGGGCGAGATGCGCCAAGCCGCGTGCATCGTTGCGGTCGGTCTTGTGCGTCGCTAACGACTTCAGCGCCTGATGGGCTTGCCGGCTCTCGACGCAGACCACGGGTAATCCTCGCCGGCTCAAACTGTGATAGAGCATCGGCGCCATCCGGCCTGTTTCGAACAACAGCCGCCGACAGGCAGGTAGTCGTGCGAGCGCGGCTGCGATATCGGCAGGTGTAGAGGGCACCTTCACCTGGTGCACGACAACGCCGTCTCGGGTGATGACGCAGATGTGGGTCTCTGCCATTGAGACATCCAGGCCGGCGAAATACTCCATCTTCGGTCTCCCCTTGCAATGACGGAGCCGATCCTATCGGCTTCCGGGGAAGAACCACCGACCATTACCCGATGTTCTAAAACTCGTCCAATAGAGCGGTCTGGGCTGGTATTATGTCGTTGACCATCAAACGGTTGGGGGACCGGGGGATGATGGGACAAGAGCGCGCTGCCAGAGCGTCTGTTCTACGAATTTCGGTTGGATGACTGGGTTCCAGTCGATCTTCTACTGAGAAAGATCGATGCTGTCCTCGATTTGAGCGGTCTGCGGCGCGAGCTGCACCGTTCTACAGTCATACGGGGCGGCCCTCGAGTGATCCCGAGCTGATGATCCGAATGCTGCTGGTCGGCTACTGCTATGGTCTGCGATCCGAGCGGCGATTGTGCGACGAGACGCACCTCAATCTTGCATATCAATGGTTTTGTCGCTTGGAGCTCGAAGGTGCGGTCCCGGATCACTCCACCTTTTTCAAGAACCGGCATGGCCGCTTTCGCGAGAGTGCGCTGTTCCGTCGCCTGTTCGAAGAGGTTGTGGCGCGGTGCATGCGGGCAGCACTGGTCGGCGGCGAAGGCTTTGCCATCGACCTCACTGTGATCGAGGCCGACGCCAGCGCCGGCCGCAAAGTCGATGGCAAGCTCACAGCCTGGCCGGAGACCGAGAAGCTCACCCGGCCGGTGCGCGAATACCTCGCGGCGCTTGATCAGGCAGCGTCCGAGACGGCAAAGACCGAAGATGCCGATAACGACATGCCGCCCGGCAACCCGCCCGCCCCGCCAAAAGTCACATCGCTGACCGATCCGACCGCGGCGTGGACCAACAAAGGGCAGCGGAAGGTCGGATTTGCCTATGGCACCAATTATCTGATCGATCTGCAGCAGGCGATTATCGTCGACGTCGAGGCGACACCGGCGCGCTGGAGCGCGGAAGTCGCCGCGACCAAGACGGTGCTCGAGCGAACCCAAGAGTGCTTTGGCCTCAAGCCGCAGCGGCTGGCGGCCGACGCCGCCTATGGATCCGGCCTGATGATCGGCTGGCTGATGCGGCGCGGGATCGAGCCGCATATTCCGCTGCTCGACCGCGAGCACCAGACCAATGGCTTTTTCACCCGCGCCGACTTCACTTTTGACCTGCAAGCCAATGTCTTCATCTGTCGCGGCGGAAAACAGCTCAGGAGCACCGGCTTGGTGCGCGACGACGGCACCATGCCTTACTGGGCGACCACCACGGATTGCCGTGGTCATGGCGATCCTTCAATCAGGGAAACGCGTAGACGAGCCGCAACCCCGTACAACAAACTGTTCACTTGCACCGGAGAGGCGCCTTGCCACATGATTGTCGCCGGCGGTGGAGTTCGCCGGGAACGCCCGTCGGGGCCGATGACTCCTGCAAAAGCTGACGGCTTTGCCAGGGTGCCCTGATGGGTCGGCCGAGGAACTCGCTAGTCAAATTGGCGGCAGCGTATCTTGATCGCACCGCCTGAAAAACTCGCATCGTGGCGCCTCGGGCCAAAGGCGGTGGCCGGTGTGGGCCTCTTGCTCGCCATTGCCGGAACGGCCTCGCCGGAAGCCGTACCGCTCGAAAACCAGTCATCACGGGTGTTCGTCCCGCTTCCCGATTGGCTGATCATCGGCGCCCTTGCCGCACTTTCGACCGCGAGCCTCATCTTCATCGCGATGATCCTCCCCCGGCCCCGACCGCGCCGGAAGAAGGGGGAAGACGATTACGAGATGTACTACGAGCCGCGCAAGGTAACGCCGCTCCTGGGCGCCTTCCTACTGCTTTTGGCGCTGACTCCGGGCGCCATTCTCGGCGGCGCGATCTACTGGCTCGGTCGATCGGAGGTGTTCCTCGTCCCGCCTTCCGGCGGAATGCTCGCTGGCGGCTCACACCCGCTAGCGGGGGCACCTGCTTCTGGGTCGCGGCCGGAAGCCCGGTCGCAGCCGGCATCGCCGGTCACCACTAGATTGATCGGGACGCTCGCGCTGCTGTTCGGATTCGGTAGCCTGGGCTTTGTTTTATGGCTGCGGTTTGGGGATCGATTACCGCGCATACCCGCCGACTTTGCGCCCTTTCACGCTCCACTGGCTGCCGCGGTCGAGACAAGCCTCGACGATTTGCGCTGCGAGCCGGATGCGCGGATCGCCGTCATCAGAAGCTATCAGCATTTCGAGCAGGTGCTGGCCAATACGGCATTGCGGCGCCGGCCGTCGGAGACCCCGCTCGAATTCATGCGCACGGCGCTTGGGAAACTGCCGTTGCCCGCCGCAGCCACTCGGAGCCTGACCGGCCTGTTCGAGCTGGCCCGCTTCAGCCGGCATCCAATGGGGACGGAGGAGCGGGAGCGCGCTTGGCGATCGCTACTCGAAATTCACGGCGCCCTCGACGAGGAAAGGCGGAAATCCGATGCCAATCCGCCGTGAACGGCGCTGGCCGTGGATCATGGCCGGCTACGGTTCGCTGTTTGCCGTCACGGCCGCGCTGACGGCCTTCATCTACGATTCCGCCGCGCAGGAAAACCGATCCATCGTGATCCGGATCGCGGTGGCCTTCATCGTCGCGGTGATCTTGCTCCACCTTCGAAGCTATTTCCGGGGCGACGCTCGTTGCGAGCCGGAATCAGGGTTTGAGGATGCGCTGATTCGGCAACCGGCCGTGCCGAAGGTCGATCTGGGCTTCACCAAGCTCCGCGATGAGGTGGCAAACAGTCTCGCCAGCCGCTCCTATTTCGAGACGGTCCTGTGGCCCCGGCTGTCCGCTCTCGCCAAGGCGCGTAAGCTACCGGACCCGTTGCCGCTGCCGGCCGAGCGCGGTTGGTGGGGTCGCGGACCGTCCGGCCGGGCAATCGCCGCTTTGGTCGCCCGGATCGAGAGGGAGCGATGAAAGTCGTCGACGTCGAGGCGCGTTGCCGCGAGGTTCTCGACATGCTGGCGAGGATCATCGTCGGCAAGGACGAGGTGTTGCGCCGGCTGCTTGCCGGCATCCTGGCCAACGGCCACATCTTGATCGAGGATTACCCCGGGCTGGCCAAAACGCTGATCGCGCGGCTCCTAAGCGAAGCCCTGGATCTGAATTTCAAGCGCATCCAGTTCACCCCCGACTTGCTGCCCGGCGATATCACGGGAAGCTTTCTGTACGACCAGCGCGAAGCGCGGTTCGAGTTCCGCCGCGGCCCGATCTTCGCACAGCTGCTGCTGGCCGACGAGATCAACCGGGCCACCCCGAAAACCCAATCGGCGCTGCTCGAAGCGATGCAGGAGGGCCAGGTCACTGTCGAGGGCACATCCTATTCGCTCGAAACGCCGTTTCTGGTCATCGCCACGCAGAACCCGATCGACCTCGAAGGCACTTATGCGCTGCCGGAGGCCCAGCTCGATCGGTTCATCATGCGCATCGCCGTGGGCTATCCCGGGCGCGCGGAAGAACGCGAGATCCTCTCCCGGCGCCGCGAGCGGCGAACGGAGCAAGCGCATGTCACGAAGGTGGTGACACGGGACGAGCTGCTGGCGATGCAGGCGACGCTCGAAGACGTGCATGTCGATCCGTCGATCGAGGAGTACATCGTCGATCTCGCCCGTGGGACGCGGGAAGATCAGCGTATCGCCTTGGGTGCGTCGCCGCGGGGCAGCCTTGCCCTGCTGCGGCTCGCCCGCGCCCAGGCGGCGCTCGCCCGCCGCGATTTCGTGACCCCGGACGATGTCAAGGCGATGGCCGTGCCAGCGCTGGCGCACCGCCTGGTGTTGCGGCCCGAACTGTGGATGTCCAGAGTGGCGCCCGGCGACATCATAGAGAACATCCTGACCCAGGTACCAACGCCGAGGGTCGCGGCATCATGATCATGCGCGCGACGCCGCTAGCCTTCTCGCTGGCGACTTTGATCGCCTGGATACTATTTCTCGATATCCTGGTCGATCGTGCCGAGCTGTTCGTGGCGGCGATCCCGCTCGCGGTCGGGCTGACGAGCCTGGTCCCGGCGAGGCGAATGCCGCGTTTCGAACTACGTCAGCGGATTTCCGCCGATCGCTTGTCTGAAGGTGACCGGATCGTCGTGAGCCTGACCGTAAGCGCGCTCGATCCGATACCGATGATCGAGATTCTCACGGTGCTGCCCGCATTAGTCGAGCTAGAAGCCGGCCACAATCGCGTTGTCCTTGCGGCCGAGGCGGGACAGGAGGTCGGTTCGAGCTTTCAGGTCGCATGCCCGGCGCGCGGGCGCTTCGATCTCGGCGTCATCTACATCCGATTGTGGGATCGTTCGGGCCTGAGCGTCATCGAGATGCGGCGGGCGACGTCGCGGCCGATTTCTGTCTATCCGGCGGTCGCGCGCATCCGCCGCGTGCCGCAGCCGGTGCGCACGCAATTCTCGATTGGCAATTACGTCTCGCCGCGGCTGGGGGAGGGTATCGAGCCCGGCGAGATCCGGCGCTTTCTTCCCGGGGACCGGACCCGCCATATCAACTGGCGGGCCTCGCTCCGGCGCGGACAGCTTTACGTCACCCAGTTCCACGAAGAGCGAAACGCCGATGTCGTGCTGCTCCTCGATGCGCTCTCAGAAACCGGGGCTGCGCCCCATTCGACCTTGGATCTTTCGGTCCGCGCCGCCGCCGGCATCGCCAACGCCTATCTCGCACGCAAGGACCGGGTCGGGTTTGTCGAGTTCGGCGCGTTCCTGCGCTGGATCGATCCGGCGACCGGTCGTCGCCAGAGTGACGTGCTGGCGGAAGGCCTCCTCCCGGCGGCCACCCATTTCAGCTACGTTGTGCCGCAACTCGATCGCCTGCCCGGGAGGATGTTGCCGCGACAGGCTCTGGTCATCGCGCTGACCCCGCTGCTCGATGAGCGTTTCGTTACGGCAGTGATCGACCTTATGGCGCGTGGGTTCGACGTGATCGTGCTGGCAATATCGCCGATCGAGTCCACGCAGCGGGTTCTCGGCCGCTCGCCGGCCAATGACATCGCGTGTCGGCTGTGGGAAATCGAATGGCGGGAGAAGGCCGACGCGCTACGCCGTCGCGGATTAGCGATCCTCGAGTGGCATCCCGACATGGCGCTCGAAGCGGCCCTGGCGCCCCTCGCCCGCTCGCGCCCGCGTTGGGCGGCACGGCGATGAGCCGGTGGTGGACCGCCCTCCCGCTTGCCGTTATGGCGGCGGTGCCGATTTGGACCGCGCCGTCGGCACCGATCGTTGCGATCGAAGCCGTCGCCTGCCTGGTCTGCGCCCTCGGGATATCTCGCTCGATGACGGGCCCGGCCACCGCCGGCTCCGTGATCGCCGTTATCGGCTATGCTGTGGCGCTGTGGTCGGCGGGTCCGGGCATCGACGTCATCGGCGCGGCACTGTTCGGCACGGCGCTGTTGTTCCTGCTCGATCTGCACGAATTTGCCCGGCGGTTTCGCGGCGCCGATATCGCGAATGAGGTGCTTCGGGCGCAAACCGCCTACTGGCTGGGACGGGCGGCCAGCATCGCCGTCGCAGTCGCGGCTCTGGCTGCGGGCGGGTTCGTCCTATCGCTGCTGGTTCCCGGCGCCGGCCGGGCCGTGGTTGCCGGGCTTGGCGCGGTGCTCGCCTTCGCCGGCGCCCTCAACGCCGGGATTGTCCGCCGACCGGGAGACATATCACCGGAGGCCTGAGAACGTTGTGGCCATCTGCGCGGCGGCGGGCCTCGGCAGGTCCGCGCCTGCCGCGGATCATCACGAAGCGGCCGTGTTGAGTTCCGCATTGCCCGGCACGGTTTGGCGGCGGTCGGCAAAGATGTCTCGGTACAAGTCTTCGCCAAGCTCGTCGGCAATGGTTCTCCTTCGAGCAACTTGAAACTCCGTGCCCGCTCGGCGCGCAGGAATAGCACGTTTCCCGCGTTCCTCTCGTAAAAGCCGCGCGCCAACTCGAAGAGATGGGTGACGCAAACGATCCTAATTCCCTTCTCCAGCAGGGCAGTCATGATCTGCCGCGCGAGCTCCGATCCCTCGCGCTCGTTCGTCGCCGCAAACGACTCGTTGAAGAGCATCAGTGCGCCCGGCCTCAGATGCTCGATAATTTCACTCATGCGGCTGAGCTCCTCGTCGAGTTTGCCGCTTTTCATCGCGGCGTCCTCTTCTCGGATGTAATGCGTAAGGAGACCATCGCAGATGCTGGCGCGGAACGCCTTCCGCTCCGACGAACATGCCGGATTGCATCATCAATTGCGCCAGGCCGAGGCTGCGCAGAAAGGTCGATTTGCCGCCGGGTATTGGCGCCGGTGATGATCACCAATTCCTTGCCGTCGGCATTGGCGTCGTTGCCGACCACGCCGCGATCGAGTTGCAACGCCAGCCCGACATCGTACAACCCGCGGCACGCCAGCCGCCGCTCTTCCAATCGCATTGGCACCGGGACGCAGACCGGTTGCCGCCTGCGCGAGCTCATCATGCAGGTTCAAGCATCCGATGTAGAAGGCCAACTCGGCCTGGAGCATGCCGAAGAAATCGCGCACATGATCGGCGGACTGCCCGAGGGCGCCGGCGACCACCGCAATTCCGCGATTGCGCAATTCCGCGAGCGCCTGGGCACCCGCCTCGTCGCGCGGATGCAACGAGAAGCTGTACACCGGCGATTGCCGCGGGCGCAGCCAAATCGGGGCGGTGTCGGCGCGATTGGGAAGCCAGCGGCGCAGCCAGTCGAGAACATCCCACCACAGCTCTACCCACGTTCCCAGGCGCGCGGCAGCCCGCGCAGGACATAGTCTCTGCCTCGGTTCCCCTCGCCCAGCCGGGCGCTCAGCAATACGCCGTGTCGGAACCTGAGCTGATCGAGGTGACAGCGCGCCTGCGCAAAGAACTCGTCGTCGAGCTCGCGCTGCAGCATCGCAAAAAAAGTAGTCCATCCTTCCGAGGTGAGGCGGTGCGCGTGGGTGTCTGCGATGCGTCTCAGCTGCTTCAGCGAACCGAGGAGGTCCGACACCAGTTCAGACGCATAGCGCAGCAGCGAATCGGGATGGCGGGCGAGGATGGAGCCGACATAGTGTCGTTTCTGCTTCGCTCATCCGTTGGGCGGGCAGCTGCATGCTGAAAAAGAACGCTTGGGAAGGCCACGGTTCGAGTTTGGCCAGTGCGGGCGGTGTCGTCCGGCATGCTGATGCCCTGCCGAGTACGCCTATTGATGCGGCGGCGTGTTGAGTGTGCGGTGGCCGGCAAGCACCATGAGAGCGCGAGCCGCGGACTTCGTCTCTTCGTCGCTGGCGAGATAACGCCGCAGGCCATCGTGCTTCAGGGCGTACCGGCGCATGTCTTCGGCCATCCGCCAAAGAAGCGCCGCCTCATGCTCCAGCAGCTTTGCGGTGACGGGACTGTTCCCGAGCGCCGCAACCAGCGCCCAGAGATGCGGCAGGCAGATTTCGGAAAGCGAGGCGAACGCCTGATCCGAGTTCTGTCGCAGCCGCCCGGCGACCGCGGTCACCGCCACCGATTGCGCCGCAGCCTGCGCGTCGCAGACAACACAGATCACGGACTCCGGGGCGTGCATTCGGTGCGGCGCTGGCGTTCCGGACGATGGCGGCTCCTGTGGCGCCGCGATCGCCGATAGCCGTGACGCCCAGCGGTCGAGCACGCAGGCGTACCCCATGCAGGTGCCCTGCGGGGAAGCAAACTGCTCGTAAATCCAGGTATGGAAACTGCACAAGCCGCCGCGTTCGGCTAGGTCCTGCTGCCGCTCGGGATCGACTGTGATTTCGTATTGGAATTTGCGCAGAAACTCGAAGCATTGGTTGATCACGTGAGCGCAAATCTCGCACGGGTCACTCTGATGCGCTGCCGATACCGCTGCGCTTATTTCCGGCGCCCAGCTTGATCCGTGATTGCCATCTACGTGCTGCGCAATCTCCGCGAGCCGCTGGGCGAGTTGGCTGGCCTCGTTGCGGCACGGCAGTTCGCGAAAGAGCTGCCCGATGCGACGGCACATTCCGACCAGGAACACCCGGCTCTTCTCTTCGATTAGAAAGCGCACTAGCTTGGTCTCGAAGGCCGGGACCCCGCTCGCGGCGAGCTGGCGTTCGTCGCGGTTCTGCTTCGCTGCGAGCCCATCGCGCGCGGAAAGTGGGAAGATGCCGAGACCTTGGCCATCGAGCAGTCCGCGGAGCTGGTCGCGCAGGTAGCGCAGCGCATCGTCGCGTTCCCTGGGGGTCGCTATGTCGAGCTTGTTGACGACCACGAACACGACCTTGCCCGATGCCCGCGCGGTGTGCAGGAACCGGACCTCCTCGTCGGAGAGCGGTCCTTCGAAGCTCGTCACCAGAACAAAGGCATCTGCCTCGGGCAGGAAACGCTCGGTGGTGCGGGTATTCTCGATTATCGGCGAGCCGAGACCCGGCGTATCGACGAAGTGAAAGCCGCGCCGCAGCAGCTCTGCGCGCAGTTGCACGTCGGCGATTCTCACATTTCGGCGATTCCCGGAATTGCCCTGCTCGGTGATGTACTGCGGCAGCTCGGCGAGCCGGACTTCCTGCGGAATACTCAGACCGGCGTAGTGGATCACCGCCTTGTCGGTGGTGCCGTAGGATACAGTCGTAATCACCGAGGTCAGCGGCCGGATTCCCGTCGGCAAGCGGTCCACGCCGAGCACGGCATTCATCAGCGATGTCTTACCGCGGCTGAACCGACCGACGACGACGAGGTTGAAACGATCTTCGGCAAGCCTGCTGAATAGCTCGCGGACGCGGCTCTGTATCTCTTGCGGCAATCGCGAGTCCGATGCGCCCGAGCTTCGCAATAACTCGGCGAGGCGGAATTTGACGTGCTCGTACTCGCGGAGGTCCATCAGCGCTCCCGATCTTCGCGACGGCCGCAACCGTGCGGGAATGATCAGGAGTCATCAGCCGCCGAGATTGCCGGCGGCGGTTGAAGGCGAACCCCTTCGCCTAGTCTGCTAAGCTCATAGAGCTGCGTCGAAATGTCAAGGGCAGCGCACCTTAGACCTACCTCAGACCGGCCGAGAGGCTCCGCCCCCGGCGGCCTGGCGCCGCCCCTCGATGATATTCTAGGACGAATTTTATCAACCTACTTGAAGACGTCGCGCGGTTGCTTTAGGTATCTGTTGACGGGATGGAGTGCCCCGTTAAACGCCGCGAGGCTGATGACTCCTGCTACGGATGCCGCAGCAGGATTTTTTGTGCCTGCTGCCATCCACGACCGACGGTGCGGCATAGGAAGCGGGGGCGATGGACCCAGCAGGCGAAACGGTCGGTGCACTGGGACGGAGTAAGGCCGAGCGCCTGATCGCGCGGCTTCAAGCGCTCTACGATGCGGACCGCGCGGCGCTCGAATTGACCGCGCTCGGCCCCGCGGCGATCCCGCCCTTACGGAAATTTCTGTTTCAGCGAGAACCCAGCGGTCTTTACCAGCCCCGCGTGCTTGCGGTCTCCGCCTTGGCGGCGCTCAAGGCCGAGGACGTGCTGCTCGATTTTCTGTGGAATGCGCCCGCGGTCGACATCGTCGATCCCGTCGAGCGGACAGGCGAGGACGCGGTGATCAATGCTGCGGCGCGCGCGCTCGCCCACCGCCGCGATGAGAAGTTATTTGCGGCCCTAATCGGCATCGCCGGATGTCGCAGCCTGGCGGGCGTCGTCGAGGCGCTCGGCAAGATGCGGCGCAAAAAGGCAATCCCTTATCTGATCAAGGGCCTAGCCAGCGATTTCTGCCGGCCTGTAGCGGAAGCGGCCTTACACGAAATCGGCGCCGCAGCGAGGTCGGCGCTGATCGGTGTTGCTTTGAAAGCGATTCCGTCGGTCGATTCCGAAACAGTCTCGAGCCTGCGTACCAGACGCAGCGCCGTCACTGTGCTGCGCGACATCGGCGTTACTCTCGAGCAATGGTCGGTTCTAGAGCCGCTGATGTGGTCAACAGATGAATGGCTCTCAGCATTCGCTTGCAGACTTGGTCTCGCCCCCGGCCAGCCGTCAGTCGACAAGGAAGAAGCAGTACGCCGGCTCTTCCACCTGCTGCGCTCGTCGGATTGGCTACTGAGCCTCGAAATCGAAACCTGGCTTGCCGACAATTACGACGTCACCAGCCGTGTCATCGCCGAAGCGATCGAACGCGCCGATCCTGTCCTGCAAGACAGCCAAGTTCGTGGTTCGCTGCTGCGCGTCACTGCACGGATTGCCAAGGCGAGCCTCGCTCGCAGGTTCTGCGAGGGGGTTGACTCTTCATAACACCGACAAGACAATGAGTATTGGGATGGAGTCCCCAAGACTGCCGATGAGGCTAATGACTCCTGCTGCGCAACGACGCGGTGGGAGCGTATGGCCAGGCCCACCGGAGAGGTGGGCGTTATTTAACGCAACTCCTCGATGAAACTCGGCCCAGCGCGCACTCGAGGAGGTGAACCCTTGCGATATTATGTCTACCTCGATGTAGGTCCGATAATCCGTCGGTTGCGGCAAAACCCGAGCGAATTCGAGATGCGGGGTGCCGGCGTTCACCACCGGCCGAGCTGGCCGAGGCTTACCCTTACGCGCAACCGCAATGACCGAATTGTCGCTCTATGCCACCGCATCGAATTTCCAATTAGCCGTGAGCAAAGTGCGGTGCTGAAGGCGGCACTCGGGACTTGGGAGGAAATTTACTGGCGCCCGCTGATCGCACGCAAAACCGCCGAGCGGCGAATCACCCAAATCTGCTGGCGAATCGCCCAAATCTGCCACGAATTGACGCGTCTTTTTAAGCGGAAGACGCCATCGCGGCAGGCCTTCAGCGCCAAGTTCGCGTGGTTTGGCATCGGCTCTCGGCAGTGGCGTCGGCGTGGTTCTCGACCGCACCTTCGCATCGTTTCCTCACTACCCGAGGAGACGGCTGCATCCGCTAGTTTGTCGCCAGTTTTCTCAGTCGGGCCGCGATGAACAAATCCCGGCTTGATATTTCTTTGGGCGTGGACCGCTTCGCGGGTCGGCGCGGCCAGCCGCGTACTGCAGCGCGACGGCTGCAGCGAGAGAGGAGATATGCCGATGGACGATTTTTACCTCGATGCAAGTCCAATGATCCGCGCGTTGTGGGAGAACCCGAGCGAGTTTGAGCTGCAGCATCACTGTGTTCGCCACAGGCCGAGCCGCCACTGGCTCGTCTTCGACCGGAACGGCGCCGCTCGCATCGTCGCGCGCTGCAATTGTGCCGAGTTTCCAATTAGCCGTGAGCAGAGTCTGAAGCTGCACACGGCGGTTGCGGCCTGGAAGGAGACTTACTGGCGCCCGCTGATGGCGCGCGAGGCAGCCGAGCGACGAGTCGCCGAAATCAATCGTGAATTCGCGCGGCATTTCGGGCCGAAAACGCGCTGGCAGCGGGCCGTCGATGCGGTCGTGGCTTGGTTCGGCATCAGCCCTTCGGCACCGCATTTACAAGTCGATCCGACGCTACCCGAGGACGCGGAGTTGCATGGGTACCCGCCCCCGGCATCGGAGTCGGAGCCGATCCGGGACGAGCTGATCTCAGCTTGACGATTTGCGGGCCTGCACTGGCGCAACGAGAAATCCGCACCGACTTGCAACGACGAGGCGGCGGTGGAGACTGCCTAAAAGAGAGAGTGGAGGAAACGATGCCTTCAGAACCTATGGATGCTGCCGCCGGGAGTGCATTTGCTCCGGCTCTCGTGCCGCCGGGGCTCGTAGTGGACGACCCCAAAGCGCCAGCACAGGCGGCAGCTCCGCGCGTTATCCCGCTAGACCGAGCGGACGAGGTCTGCCCGGCGACACGACACACGTAGCTCTTGGGAGGAATGCCATGGCCATAGCAGACAGGCAGTTCGAAAGCGTCAGCGGCGGGGCCAGTGCGTGGATGACCGAATCGGTCGGCGGCATCGTCGCGACCGTGTTGACGATCCTTGGCCTCGCTCATATCGTCCCGCTGTTTCTCGTCGCCATCGCCCTGATCGCGGCTGGCGCTGCCTTGGTGTTGCGCGGTGTGGCAATCGTACGCGACTTCGCCCGGCTGCTGGCGCGTGCCGGAACGGCAACGGCCGTGACCGAGGTGGGCGGCAGCAGCGCCGTGTACGTCGAGCTGTTGGCCGGCGCCGCCGCCGTCATCCTCGGCATTCTGTCACTGCTCGGCGTCGCGTCGGTCGATCTCGTCGCCATCGGGGTAATCGCCCTCGGCGGCGCCCTGGTGCTGAGCACCAATGCGACAGCGCGGCTCACCGCCCAGAAACTGGCAATGACCTCCGGCGGCGACGAGGGCGCCCGGGTGGTGGCCGCCGAAATCGTTACGAGCTCCGCCGGCACACAAGCGCTTGCCGGCCTTACCGCGATCACTCTCGGTATCTTGGCACTGGCCGGTTTTGCCTCGGTCGTCCTGATCCTGATCGCATTGCTGGTGGTGGGCTCGTTCATCCTGCTCGATGGCGTCAGCATCGGAGGCACCATCCTGACCATGTTCCGCACGTCATAGCGGGATGATCAACAAGCCGGGCGGGGCCGGTCACGACACGGCGATAAACCGGCACCGCCCTACCATAGGAGGGAACGCTCTACCGCAATAATCGAAGCCGGGCATGAAGCCCGCGGTGCGGTTCCAATGAGCGAACGCACCCCCGGATGGGGTCCCGGGCACCCGCCAGATACGGCTGATAACCCCTACCCAATACTGTCGCGGGTAGCAGGGCTGCAAGTGCAGACCTGCCTACCCTGGGGATTGTACCGCCGGCCGCGGGCTGCTGGCACTCTGGTGGAGTTGAGGATGCATCACGTAATGCTGGTCGAGCCGGATGACGATCTTTGTTTGTCTTTGCGAGCGGACCTGGTGCACGCCGGCTGTCGAATAACGATCGTTGGCTCGGTCGCTGAAGCGACCGCCGCGTTGTCGGGCCTCGACAACATCGATCAAGTGATCACCGAAGCTTACCTTCCGGACGGCTCCGGTCTCGTGGTGGCAGAAGAGGTTAGGCGGTTAGGTAAGCCGGTTTTTGTACTGCGCAAGCGACGTGGGCGAATTGTCGTCTACGACCGCGAGGGTACCGTTTTCCTTGGCGACCGCGCCGGCGTCGGGTCGTTTCTCGCGGAGGCTTTGCTCCAAAGCCGGTCGACCGCGCCAGTTTGGCCCGAACCTCCCAAAGTCAATGCCCGGCGGCGGCGCGGCGGTCGCGATCAGCGATCAGCGATCGTGAGCACTCAGGCGCATGAGGCCAAAATGGAAAAGACAGCAACAACAGCAAACGACGCCGGCTACCGGCCGTGCGTCGGCATCATGCTGCTTAATCGCCGCGGCGAGGTCTTGGTCGCGTGCCGCAGCGACATGGCGGGCGAGGCATGGCAGATGCCGCAAGGCGGCATCGATGAAAACGAAGAGCCGCGCGCGGCGGCGATCCGCGAACTCAAGGAAGAGATCGGCACCGACCGCGCCGAGATTCTGGCCGAAAGTAAAAATTGGCTGTGCTACGATTTGCCCGCCGAGTTAAGCGACAAGGTGCGACATTTCGGGTGGCGCGGTCAGCGCCAGAAGTGGTTCGTCATGCGCTTCACTGGCGATGACAGCGAGATCAACCTCGCGGCTGAGCATGCCGAATTCAATGCCTGGAAATGGGTGCCGGTTCGCGATCTCCCCAACCTGATCGTGTCGTTCAAGCGGCAGGTTTACATCGACCTGCTGGCGGAATTTCCCGAGCTGAACCGCGGCCATTACCACAGCCTCGCGGAGCTGATGGCCGATCCGATCGTGCACATGACGATGGCGGCCGACAGCGTCCTTGAAAGCGATCTTTACGATCTGCTGCAGCAAGTCGCCGATAACATGCGAAGGCGCAAATAGCCGAGTCGCGAGCGTAGCAGAGACCAATCCGAATCCAGTGAAATGCCGACGACACCGGCAAACGAAATCGATCTCATTATCACTGCCGGCAGATTCAGCTTCAGCGCGGAAGGAACACCAGCCTTCAGTCGGGAGGACGTGGCCTCGCAGTGCCGGTGACAAGAGACGCGGCGGTGACGATTGCTGACCGCGTCGGCAAATGGCTGCAGCAGAATCGGGGAGCATTCTGCGACGATTGTCTCGCCAGGGAATTGCAGCTTCCTCGGCGCCGGCAAGCAAATCGAGCGTCAAAATCACTTGCTGCGGTCAGCTATTTCTACCGCGACAGGGGTACGTGCTCGATGTGCCAAGCGTCGGCTGCGAATGATACGGCTATCCCCTGACGACGCGTATCCTAGCCGCACCAGCAGAGGCCAGGTGACTTCTTCGCGAACCGCGTCCTCTCTGAATTCCGGATCGTCGACCGGAGCGTGGCCGAAATCGGCCAGCGCGACATCGCTCATCAGCGGGGTGTCCCTTGCGGACGTGGATCACCGCAAACCCGGTGCGCACGCTGATCCTCACCGAAAAGGCGAGCCGCGCGCAACCGTTTAACCTTTGGATAATTCCCAATACTAGCGTGTCCCCCGGATCGCCTCTCGCCCTGTTCACCCGCGGTCGCACAGAGGAATCAGACCGTGTGAAAAGGCGAGTTTCCCGGCTGGCGTGGATTCCCTTTGGTGAATCAGTTCGCTAGAATCGCGGCATGCACCATATTGAAGGCTGTGATCGCAACCAGGCCCAGCTTCTGCCGGCGCGGGTCGACGACTATGTTGATCGCAACAATCCGGTCCGCTTTATCGACGCGTTCGTTGATGGTTTGGACCTCAACGAGGCGGGTTTTGGCCGAGTTGCGCCGAAGGACACCGGCCGCCCAGCGTATGATCCGGCCGATCTGCTCAAGCTCTACATTTATGGCTACGTCAATCGGGTGCGATCCAGCCGCCGGCTGGAGACCGAGGCCGCGCGCAATCTCGAAGTGATCTGGCTGTTGTGCGGGTTGCGGCCCGACTTCAAGACCATCGCCGATTTCCGCAAGGACAACCGCAATGCCTTCAAAGCGGTGTTTCGCCAATTCGTGCTGCTCTGCCGCAAGCTCGATCTGTTTGGTCGCGAGCTGGTGGCAGTCGACGGCACCCGACTGAAAGCGGTCAACAGCATGGATCGCAACTTCACCCGCGAGAAACTGAAAAAGCTGATCCAATGGGCGGATGAGCGGCTTGCCGACTATTTGGCCCGCCTCGATCGGGCTGATGGCGAGGACGGCACGGCGACCAGTGCCCCCGCGAAGAACCTGGCCGAGAAGATTGCCCTTCTGAACGAGCGTCGCGGCCGGTATGCCGAGCTGTCGCAGGAACTGGAACGCACCGGCGAGAGCCAGATTTCGCTGACCGATGCGGACA
>DATJLK010000035.1:0-5427 GCA_035509615.1 Allostellaceae bacterium
GATTGGGAGCCGGGATGTCGAACGACGCGGATCACAGAAGCAAGCGGGGGCGGTTCACTCGATATCGATCTGGCGAAAATAGCCGGGCCGATGCCCGGAGGATAGCGCCTCGCGCAGATATCGGCGTGTCCGAATGCAAAATCGGGCGATACCGTTGCGGATAACACGTCGGCGCCGTCTTACGCTGCGACCTGCCACAATCAAGGCCAGAGGCTAAAGGCCCAAAGGCGATCATGATTGCCGATCGGTCTAGAGGGGCAGCAAAGCTGCTTTAGAGGGGCAGCAAGCCGCGGGCGAAATCCGCCTGCCAGCCGCTACTCGCGGCGGAAGGTGACGACCAGCACGTCGCGATAGGCCGGAAGACGCGGTTCGACCGGCTCGACCGGGGTCACCCCGTGATAGACCCGGCTATCATCGACCAGGGCCGCGTCAAGCGGCCGGGTCAAGGTGAAACTGCCGAGCGGCCGCTTGGCCAAATCGTAGATCGTGGTCTCGCCGCTGTTGATGTTTTCGCGCCGGATCATCAGCACCAGGACCCAATCGACGCCGTCGCGATGTAGGCCCTCGGGCGTCGGGTGACCGGCTTCGCCGAGCAGCACCTCGATGCGAAACTGGTGGACCTCAACATGCCAGGCATCGGGTCGATACGCCGCCGGGGTCAACCGATCGAACAGCGTTTGGCTTGTCCCGAGAATCGCACCCATTACCCGGTGGCGGCCGATCGGCTCGGTTATCGGTTCGAACCAGCGCTCGACGCCGCCGTTCAGCGGGTTGTAGTCGCGGCTCTGGTAATGCGGTTGATGCGGCTTGCGCACAATGCCGGCCGACGTCGCGCGGTAGCAGGCAAAGCGGCGGCGGCGGTAACGACCGCCATCGGCCATGTAGGTGTCGACCCCCAAATCGTTCCAGCTCGCGGCAAACACGTCCCACGCGCTCAGTTCGGCTTCCCCCAACAGCGAGCGCATATCGGGAGATTCGACAAAGGCAAAACCGTCGCGCTCGATCGCGCCGGCGAGCGCACCCAGTGAATAGGTCATCGCAACTCTCAGTGCACCGCTTCGGCGATGATGCGCAAGGCCGCTCGATCGGCTCCGGCCAGCACCAGCGAGCCGATGCGGTGATCCTTGGCGATCGTCTGCCACGCCTGCAGCCGTTCGCGCACCCGTTCCTTGGGCCCGATCAGCGAGGTTTCGTCGATCAGCGCGTCCGGGACCGCCGCCTCCGCCTCCTTGCGCCGCCCGGCGAGATAATGGTCCTGGATCGTTGCCGCCGCCGCTTCGTAGCCCATGCGTTTTGCCAGATCATTATAGAAGTTTTTCGAGCGGGCACCCATGCCGCCGATATAGAGCGCGAGATTGGGTCGGATCGCGTCTCTGCAAGCCGCCAGATTGTCGCCGATCGCCACCCGGACATAGGGGGCAAGGTCGAAATCCGCGAGGGTCTTGCCGTTCCCGGCCTTGGCGATGCCTTCGCGCACCGGAGCGACAATCGCCTCGGCCTGCTCCGGCGACATGAAAAACGGCAAGGTCCCGTCGGCGACCTCGCCGGCGGTGCGCAGTCCGGCCGGAGCGATCGCCGCGGTGTAGATTTTGAGGCTCGGATCGCCGTGGATGATGCTGCGCAGCGGCTTGGCCAGCCCGCTGGCACCCGGCCCGCGATACGGGATCTGGTAGTGCTCGCCCGAAAATTCGAGCGGCGCCCTGCGTTCGACGATCTGCCGGATGATCGCGATATATTCGCGGGTGCGGCGAAGCGGTTTGCCAAACGGCACGCCATGCCAGCCTTCGATGACCTGCGGTCCCGACGGGCCGATGCCGCAGAGAAACCGGTTGCCGGACAACGCCTGCAAAGTCATCGCCGTCATCGCCGCGCAGGCCGGGGTGCGCGCCGGCATCTGCATGATCGCGGTGCCGGCCTTGATCCTTGTCGTCTGGGCCAGCACCCAGGCAACGGGGGAGACCGCATCGGTGCCATAAGCCTCGCCGCACCACACCGTCTCGTAGCCGAGCCGTTCGGCCTCGCGGACCAGCTCGATGTCGATCCCGCCCGTTGCCGATACCCGCAGGGTCAACGCCAGTTTCATCGGTGGACTTTCCTCGTGTCATCGCCCAGCGTCCTGCCGCCCAGCGTCCTGCTCGGGCTCGCCGGCGGGTTGGGGCCGGGTCGCTGGCGACTACCCCCGCACCGTCGCGGCGGCCCGGGCGATGCGTTCGACCGCGGCAAGCCAGGCGTCGAGCGCGCGTTCGGCGGGTTCGACCAGCACATGCCCGATCCCGGTCTCGCGATAGCCGCCGAGCCGGGCGGCGAGCGCGCCATCATCTTTGCCGTCCCAGCCATATCGCACCGAGATCGCGAATTCCGGCCCGGGGCGCGCGGCGCGCAGCCGCTCGACGATCGGCCTCGCCTGCTCGGGCGACACCCGCGAGCCGTGCCAGCCATCGAGGCGGGTGGCGCGTTTCAGCGCCGCCTCCGAACTGCCGCCAATCCAGATCGGGATCGGCCTTTCCGGCTGCGGCAGCATGCGCATGTCGTCGATGACCGCCGGGATTGTCCGTGCCGTAAAGCTGACCGGGTCGTCGCCCCACACCGCGCGCATCATCGCGATGCCCTCGTCCATCCGCCGCCCGCGCTCGCGAAACGGCACGCCCAACGCGGAAAATTCGGCTTCGAGCCAGCCGACCCCGGCGCCCAGGATCAACCGTCCGGCCGACAGATTTTGCAACGTCGCCAATTCCTTGGCGAGCGGCAGCGGGTGGCGCATCGGCAATACCAGGACGCTGGTGCCGAGCCCGACCCTGCTGGTATAGGCCGCCGCCCAGGTCAGGGTCAGCACCGGATCGTAAAACACCGGCGAGGGCGGATAGGGCGCGCCTTTTGGCACGATGATGTGCTCGCTGGTCCAGACATCGTCAAAGCCGAGCTCTTCAGCCTGCACCGCGGCGCGGCGGATCGCCTCCGGTCCCGCCTTGCGCCCGATCTGCGGCAAGTGAACCCCAACCCGCATCCGCTCCTCCCATATGCCCGATCGGCACTCGGCGGCATATTCGCCGTCAGCGCAATTGTCTTCGTCTTGGAATAAATATCATCTTGTGACCAGTCTCGCGAGTTGGCTGCAGGATCATGCCCCCGCCATCGACGGCGGTCTGCCGCGCAATGTCTACCATTATGTCCTCGCGACGAGTGCTGTGCATCAACTGGGGCTGGTGGTACTGACCGCGATCGTCGCGCTGCTCGAAGTCATCCCGCTCGAATTGCAGCGCCGCATCGTCAACGATCTCGTCAAGCACCGTCCCTATTCCTGGGTCGTGTGGCTATGCGCCGCCTATGCCGGGGTGGTGCTGGTCCAGGGCAGCACCAAGCTCGCGCTCAACATCTATCGCGGCTGGGTCGGGGAACGCGCCAAGCGCGATCTGCGCCGCCGGGTGCACACCGTCGTCGAGGCGCCGGCCCCCGCCTCGCCGGCCGCCGAAGCGCAGGGGATCACGATCTCGATGATCGTCGCCGAGGTCGAGCCGATCGGCGGGTTTGTCGGCGAGAGCGTATCGGAGCCGTTGCAGCAGGCCGGCATCATGGCCTCGGTGTTCGCCTATCTGATCCATATCGATCCGTGGATGGCGCTCAGCGCGATCGCGCTCTTCACCCCGCAGCTGGTCTTTGTGCCGTTGCTGCAGTCGGCGGTGAACCGGCGCACCGGCAAGCGCATAAAGGTGCTGCGCCGGCTCGGGGTCGCGATGATCGACCACGCCGATCCGGCCGCGGACGAGCGTCGCATTCAGCAAGCCTTCGAGCTCGACATGGGAATCTTCAAGCTCAAGTTTACGATGAATTTTTTGATGAACCTGTTCACCCATTTGCAGCGGATCGCGGGATTGCTGGTTGGCGGCTGGTGGGTTTACATCGGCCACTTGGAAATCGGCGGCGTGGTTGCGTTTCTCTCCGGAATTGCGCGGACAATCGATCCCTGGGGCGATCTCGTTAACTATTTTCGCGACCTCAATGTGACCCAGGTCAAATATCGGCTGCTGGCCGACGCGGTCGATCAGCTCGGCTCGTCGCCGGCTCGGGTGGCTCACGCCGCAAAATAAATTCGACTGGGTCGCAGCGCCGCCGGACCTCTTTCCCGGGAGGCACCGGACCGGGATCGGGCGGTCGGCGTCGCCGCCGATCGCGGCTGATGGTCAGCCTTCGTCTTGAAGCGATAACAAAGTGGCGTTGCCACCGGCGGCGGTGGTGTCGGTCGAAATCGTGCGCTCGGTTGCAAAGCGGTGCAGATAGCGCGGGCCGCCGGCCTTGGGCCCGGTGCCGGACAGTCCCTCGCCGCCAAACGGCTGCACTCCCACGACCGCACCAATCATGTTGCGGTTGACATAGTTGTTGCCGGTGCGCATCCGGCCGAGAATATGGCGGACGTTCTCGTCGATGCGGCTGTGGATGCCGAGGGTCAGTCCGTAGCCGGTCGCGGCGATTTCGTCGAGTGCGGCATCGAGCCGGTCGGCCGGCCAGCGCACGACGTGCAGGATCGGGCCAAACACTTCACGCTCGAGCATCCGCGCGTCGGCGATCTCGAAAACCCGCGGGGCGAAAAAAATGCCGTGCTCAGTCCCCGGCGGCAGCTGGCACTGGTAGAGCAGCCGAGCCTCCCGTTGCATGCGGGCGGCATGTTTTGCGAGCGCCTCGCGCGCCGGCGCGTCGATCACCGGTCCGATATCGGTCGCCAGCAAGGCCGGGTCGCCGATCTCCAGCTCCGCCATCGCGCCGGTCAGCATCTCAAGGATGCGGTCGGCGATATCCGCCTGCAGATAGAGAAGCCGCGCCGAGGAGCAGCGCTGGCCGGTGCTCTCGAATGCTGAGGTCAGGACGTCGGTGACCACTTGTTCGGGGAGTGCCGACGAATCGACGATCATCGCATTCTGTCCGCCGGTCTCGGCGATCAAGGGCACCAGCGGTCCAGGCCGGCGGGCGAGCGCCAAGGCGATCGCGCGCGCGGTTTCGGCCGAACCGGTAAACGCGACCCCGGCGATCCGGGGATCGGCGACGAGTGGTGCGCCCACCCCCTCGCCGGTCCCTGGCAACAGATGCAGCACGTCGCCGGGAATGCCGGCTTGGTGCAGCAGATGCACCGCTGCGGCAGCGACCAGCGGCGTCTGTTCGGCAGGTTTGGCGACAACCGCATTGCCGGCCGCGAGTGCCGCGGCGATCTGCCCGACAAAGATTGCGAGCGGAAAATTCCACGGCGCGATGCAGGCGAAGATACCACGGCCGTGCAATGACACCTCGTTGCGCTCGCCGGTTGGTCCGGGCATCGGCTCGGGGGCGGCGAAATCGGCACGGGCCCGGCCTGCATAATAGCGCAGATAGTCGACCGCCTCGCGCAGCTCGGCGACGGCAGCCGGTATCGTGCGGCCGCCCTCGCGGATCACTCGAGCG
>DATJLK010000036.1:0-33985 GCA_035509615.1 Allostellaceae bacterium
CGTCCAAGGCCGATATCGCCGTGACCCAGGACATCAAAAAGGCCGCCGCCCCGCTCGGCGTCGTCCTGCACGATCACCTGATTATCGGCCGCAACCGCCACGTCAGTCTGCGCGACCTCGGCCTGATCTGACCGGATGGTGGCTCGGCGAGAACAGCAGACCCGGATTGCCTTCTCCAGCCGCACGGTTTGGAGAATTGCTGCGGGCTCTGCTGCGTATCGCGGCAATGACTGCCCATGATACGATCGATGCACCAATCCCGACGGCAAGGCTGCTGCCGACCATGCGACGCCCAGGCATCCTGCCGGCAGTGGCCGATCACCTGCTATCCGCCGCGCAGCCGGTAAGAGAGATGTGAGGAATTGACCTATGGCCGAGGAAGCCGTCGACACGAACGCGGAGATGCGGCGCTATTGGAATACGGTGGCCGGGCCGCGCTGGGCCGCAGCACCGGGGCTGCGCGAGCGGCGCAACCGGGAAAGCCTCGACCTGCTGCTGGCGCGGCTCGGGCTGAGGGGTGGTGAACGGGTGCTTGAAATCGGCTGCGGTGCCGGTGCTTTGACCTTGCCGCTGGCCGCCGCGGTTGGCGAGCATGGCCGCGTCGTTGCCGTCGATATCGCCGAGCCGATGCTTGGCGCCGCCCGCCAGCGGGTCGAGGAACGCGGGCTCGCCAACGTCACCTTGCACCTCGGCGACGCACAGGTGTTCGGGTTCGAACCCGCGGCCTTTGATGTCGCGACCTCACGCATGGGGGTCATGTTCTTTGCCGATCCGGCGGCGGCGTTCCGCAATATCGGCAGCGCTCTGAAGCCGGGCGGGCGCCTTATCTTTGCGTGCTGGGGGCCGCTGGCCGAAAACCGGCACTGGCTCGTCGCACACGATGTGGCGATCCGCCATCTCGGGCCGCCGGCGCCGCGGCCGGCGCATGAGCCGGGCCCGCTCGCCTTTGCCGACCCCGACCATATCCGTGGAGTCCTTGGTGCTGCCGGGTTCGCCGCGATCACTGTCGAGCGGGCTCATCCGACGATCATCGGCAGCAGCCCCGAGGAAGAGGCACGACAGGCGCTGGCGACGGGGCCGACCGCAAGACTGATCGACGAAAAGCGACCGGACGAGGCCACCCGCCAGGCGATCGCACGCGACATCGAGGCCGCGTTTGTCGCCGAAGCCGATGGCGGCGAAATCCGATTGCCCGGCACTATCTTTCTCGTTGCCGCCCGGCGACCGGGCTGACCGCAGCGGAGCGTCTCCTCCCCGCGCTGGCCTCCGCTCGCGGGGAGAGGAGCGAGTTAGCGGCCGGCCATGTGCCGGCCGATCTCGGTCAGATCGGCGTTCTCGGCCGCAACTTCGTACACCAGCCGGCCATCGAAGATGACGCAGATGCGGTCGGCGAGTTCGAGTATTTCATCGAGGTCGCTGCTGATCAGCAATACCGCCGCACCACGATTGCGCGCCGCGAGCAGTTCGGTACGGATCTGCGCCGTGGCCGCGAAATCGAGGCCAAAGCACGGGTTCGCCGCGATCAGCACTTCGGGTCGTTCGTCGAGTTCGCGCGCCAACACCGCTCGCTGGACATTGCCGCCGGACAATGCGGCAAGCGGCGTCTCTGGCGAGCGGGTGCGGATCCCGTAGTCGCGGATCTTGTCCTCGGCGGCGGCGCGGAAGGCCGTCGCGCGCAGCCAAGCGCCGGCGATCGCCAAGGGCGGCCGGTCGAATTCGCGAAATGCCAGATTTTCGGCCACACTCATCCGCCCGACGCAGGCGTTGCGCAGCGGCTCTTCCGGCAGACAACAGACCTTGTGGCGCTGCATCTCGGCGCGCGTGGCGTGGTAGGCCTCGCCGCCGACCCTGACCTCGCCGCGCGCTCTCTCGCGCTGCCCGGCGAGGGCTTCGATGAGTTCGTGCTGGCCGTTGCCGGCCACCCCAGCGATGCCGACGATCTCGCCGGCGCGCACCCCGAGCGACAATCCCTGTACCGCCGGCTGGCCGGCGTCATCTTCGACCTCGAGGCCGCGGATGTCGAGTCGGCTGTCGCCGGTGCGGCCGCGGTGCGTCGCAGCGGCCGGTGGGATTTCGAGGCCGACCATCATCTGCGCCATCGCCTCGGGGGTCAGATCCGCAACCGCCCCCCCGCCCGCGACCCGCCCCCGCCGCAGGATCGTGACGCGATCGGCAAACGCCATGACCTCGCGGAATTTATGGGTGATCATCAGGACAGTCAGCTTGGCCGCATCGGTCATTGCCCGCAGCAGGCCGAGCATTTCGTCCGCCTCCTGCGGGGTCAGCACCGAGGTCGGCTCGTCTAGCACCAGAAAACGCCGGTCGAGATAGAGCTGCTTCAAGATCTCGCATTTCTGGCGCTCACCCGCCGACAGCGCCGAAATCCGCTCAGCGAGCGGCACCGCGAATGGCATGCGCGCCATAAAGGCGGCAAGTGCGGCATTCTCGGCGCGCCAATCGAGCACCGCCGGCAATGTCGGCCGCGACAGCACCAGGTTTTCAGCGACGGTCATCGCCGGCACCAAGGTGAAGTGCTGGTAGACCATGCCGAGCCCGAGCGCATGGGCGGCGCGTGGGCTGGCGATCACCTGCTCGCGGTCGGCGACGACAACCGCACCCTGATCGGGCCGATGATAGCCCATGATGCATTTGACGAGTGTGCTCTTGCCGGCGCCGTTTTCGCCGAGCAGCGCGTGAAAGCTGCCGCCGGCGACCTTGAGCGAGACATTGTCGAGTGCGGTAAACTCGCCAAAGCGCTTGGTGATGCCGATTGCTTCGATGCCGAACACGACTGGCAGGCTGGTGGGCGCGGAAAACCCCTGGTCGGGCATCATTTGGTGATGCTGAGTTCGGCGGGCGCGCCGATCAGGTTGTGCTTTGGCGAGCAGGTTATTGTCATGATCAGCAGGGTCAGAAAATAGGGTGCCGCGTTGAACAGGTAATAGCCGCCATGCACGCCGACCGCCTGCAATGACGGCCCGAGCGCCCCTGCCGCACCAAACAGCAATGCCGCGAAAAAGCACAGCTTCGGGTTCCAGCGGGCGAAGATCACCAGCGCCACCGCGGTGATGCCCTGGCCGGAAGAAATGCGCTCGTTCCACGATCCCGGATAGGAAAGCGACAGGAACGAGCCGCCGATGCCGCCGAGAAAGCCGCCAATGCCGGTCGCCATGATCCGCACCGGCGCCACCCGATAGCCGAGTGCGCGTGCCGCCTCACCGCTTTCGCCGACAAGCCGCAGGATCAGCCCCCAGCGGGTGGCCCGGAACCCCCAGACGAGAAACGGCGCCAGTGCGGCGCCGATCAAGAACAGGGCGTTGACCGTCAGCGCATGGCGCAATTGCGGCACATTGCTCCACCAGCCGAAATCGATCGCCGGCAGCTGCGGGGCGGCCGGCTGGATCAACGGTTTGCCGAGATCGTCGGCGAGCCCGACGCCAAACAGCATCAACGCGATGCCGACGGCGATGTCGTTGACCCGCGGCAGGCTGCAAATCACCCCATGCGTCAACCCGAGGGCAATGCCGACAATACCAGCCGCCAAAACCCCGAGCCACGGCGACCCACTCAGATAAGATGCCGCATAGGCGGTCATCGCCCCCATCATCAACGTGCCTTCGAGACCGAGATTGATGCGTCCGCTCTTCTCGGTAATGCATTCGCCAAGGCTGACAAACAGAAAGGGCGTGCTGACCCGCACCGCACCACCCAGTATTTCGAGCGGCACCGCCCACAGACCGATCGACCCGGTCGCCATCGTCTAGCCCCGCGCCCCGGTCAGCCAGGGCAGCCGTCCGTAGAGCGCATCGCTGGCGAGGATCACGACAAAGATGATGCCCTGAAGCACGACAGTTGCGGCATCCGGCAGAGCGAGATGGCGCTGCAATAACCCGCCGCTGGCGCCAATGCCGCCGATCAGCACCGCGACCGGGATGATCGCCAGCGCGTTGTGGCGCGCCAGGAACGACACGAGGATGCCGGTATAGCCATAACCGGTGATCAGATCGGCGCTGGCGCGCTGTTGTACCGCGGCCACCTCGATCATGCCGGCAAGCCCGGCCGCAGCGCCGCCCAAAAAACAGAACAGCAGCACCAGCTTTCCGACCGGGAGCCCGACCATCCGGGCCGCGCGAATATTGCCGCCGGCGATCCGTGCGGCAAAGCCAAGCGTTGTGTGGCGGATCAGGATATAGGCGAGAATGCAGGCGACGACCCCGACCACGAGCCCCCAATGAACTTCGCTGCCCGGGATGTTGCCGATCATGGCCGCATCGGCGATGGCCGGCGATGACGGCTTGTTCAGGCTGGCGGGATCGCGGAACACGCCCTCGACCAACTGGTTCAGTACCGCGATTGCGATGTACGATAACAGCAGGCTGGAGATCGTCTCGTTAACGCCGCGCCAATGACGCAATGCCCCGGCAAACCCGATCCACAACCCGCCGGCGCCGATCCCCGCCGCCGCCATTGCCGGTTCAACAATCCATGACGGCGCATTGGGCAAGGCCACTCCGGTCATTGTCGCGAACAGGGCGCCGATGACAAAGGCGCCTTCCCCGCCGATGATCAGCAGTCCTTGTTGGGCCGGGAGTGCGGTGCACAAGGCGGTCAGCAGCAACGGTGCGGCCCGGGTCAGCGTGTTCTGCACCGAGAACCACGACCCGACCGAGCCCTCGATCATGTAGCGGTAGACCGCGATCGGACTGACCCCGGCGCAGGCCACGAACACCCCGAACAGCAGCAGCGAAACGATCAGCGCCGCGACCGGGATCAGTACCGTTTCGAGAGCTGCACCGATCCGCCCGCGCAACGGCCGCGTCGGGCGTCGGCGCAATTCCGCCGTAAAACCGGCTGCTGCCTCCTCGCTCATCCCGGCCCCCGAGCGCTACGCCGGCAGGCTGCCGAGAACCCCGTCGACCAGGAAATGCATCGATTCAAGCTTGGTGTCGCTGCTGTTGGTCTGGACCAGGGCATCACCGGCGGCGATCGCGATTTTCCCGGTGTTGTCGTCGATCGGCCCCTTAAAGATCAGGTAATTGCCGGCGATCAGCTGGGCCTTGACCGCATCGGCGCGCTGGCGTGCCGCATCCGATACCTTGGGGCCGTAAGGCGACTGCTTGATCAGCCCTTCCTTGAAGCCGCCACGGTAGAAATTCGGGATGCTCTCGCCCTTGATCCACATTGTCACGAATTTCGGGTAGAGGTCGACCCAGTTCCATTCGGCCCCGGTCAGATAGGCCTGCGGCGCCAATGCCGCCTGGCTGCAATGATAGCCGCAGACCATCGCGCCGCGCTTGGCCGCGGTCTGGACGACGACCTTGGGGCTGTCGACATGCATGGTCACGACATCGACGCCCTGGTCGATCATGCTGTTGGCCGCCTCCGCCTCCTTGACCGGCATCGACCAGTCGCCGGTAAAGATGACCTGGGTCGTGGCTTTGGGATTGATCAGCCGCGCACCCAGGGTGAAAGCGTTGATATTTTGCAGCACCTGCGGGATCGGCTTGGCTGCGACAAAACCGAGCTTGCCCGATTTGCTGGCGTGACCGGCGACGATGCCATTGATGTGCTGAGCTTCAAAGATATAGCCGAAATAGCTGCCGATATTTTTCGGATCTTTTGGCGTCCACAGGCCACCGCAATGCTCGAAGCGAGTCTGAGGCGACTTTGGCGCCTCGCGCAGGATATAGGGGTCAAAATAGCCAAAAGAGGTCGGGAACAACAGTCCGGCGCCGTCTTCTTCGATCATCGACTGCATTGTCTTGACGACGGCAATGTCTTCGGGAACGTTTTCTTCTTCGAGGACTTTGACGCCCGCCAGCTTTTTGACAGCGGCGGCGCCCTGGGCGTGGGCCTGATTATAGCCGAAATCGT
Source organism: Allostellaceae bacterium (assembly GCA_035509615.1). Taxonomy (GTDB): domain Bacteria; phylum Pseudomonadota; class Alphaproteobacteria; order ATCC43930; family CGMCC-115725; genus AP-15. Next base: position 5,875 of record DATJLK010000036.1, read on the forward strand.
CATGCGGCCCGACATAGATGAAACCGACGGTGCGATCCTCCTCGGCAAAGCCACGGCGGGGGCGCAGACCGAAGGCGGTGGCGCCGATTGCAGCGGCGCTGCCGATCAGACGCCGGCGCGAAATTGGCTGAAACGGCATTTAGGCTTCCTCTTCCCGGTGTTCCCCGCTGCCGAGCGAGCGCAGGACTGGGCGGCCACGCTCGCCTCCCGGTTAAATGACCGCAAGCACCATGCCACCCGCGGCACGATGCCAGGAGCCGCTGCAAACCGCGCGGATGGTCGCGCATGGTCTAAAAATTGTGCAACATTCCGCCTTGATTGTGTGCAGTTGCGTCAGGCGTCGAACCATCCGGGACCGGGACCGTATCGCGCGTGGGCGCCCGATACGGTGTCGTTACATCGATCTTGCTTTGCTAGGCGGTGAAATTGCTTTGCTGCGCCTTGAAATGCAGCGGAATTTTTGCCTCTACGAGACGGGCCAACCGGGCAATTCGCGACAGCGATCGACAGTAAGAAGCTTCGCTTCGGTTCCAACGCCTGCGCTCACTCAGCCGTCTGCGATCGCGAAACACGCCGCCATACGGTCGGGCGAGGAAAAGCGCGGCGTCGGCGTGGCATCGCGACACTCGGCTCGACGCCGGGAGCAGCGCGGCGCAAAGCTGCAGCCCTGCGGCAGGCGCCGCAGATCGGGGGGACTGCCCGAAATGACCTCGATATCGCGGTTGTCGGCCTGATCGTGAATGGTCGAGGCGAGCAGTCCGGCCGTATAAGGATGCGCCGGCCCGCCCAACACCTCCGCCGCCGGACCGCTTTCGACAATCCGGCCGGCATACATGACCGCGACCCGATCGGCGATTTCGGCGGCAACGCCGAGATCGTGGGTGACAAAGATCATCCCCATGCCGAGTTCGCGCTGCAACCGGCGCAGCAGGATCAGGATCTGCACCTGGACGGTCGCGTCGAGTGCGGTCGTCGGCTCGTCCGCCAGCAGCAGACGCGGGTTGCACGACAATGCCATCGCGATCATCGCGCGCTGGCGCAGCCCGCCCGACAATTCGTGCGGATAGGCATCGAGCCGGCGCCCGGCCGAGGGGACGCGCACCAGTTCAAGCAATTCCAGTGCCCGCCTGCGGGCTGCCGCTCGATTGCAGCCGGTATGGCGGCACACGGTTTCGGCGATCTGGCGGCCGACCGTATAGACCGGGTCGAGTGCGGTCATCGGCTCCTGGAACACCATCGAAACCAGCCCGCCGCGAAGGTCACGCAGCTCGCGCGGCGACATCGCCAGCACATCGCGCCCGGCGACATGTATCCGGCCGGTGATCGCGGCGCGCCGCGGCAACAGGCGCAGCATCGCTCGCAGGGTCACACTCTTGCCGCAGCCCGATTCACCGAGGATACAAAGCACCTCACCGGCCTGTACCGTCAAGTCGACCCCATTCACCGCGTGCACGGTTGCCTCGCGGCCGACAAAGCGCACGCTCAGATCGTCGACGGCAAGCAACGGGGCGGCGTCATTTGCGGTCATCTCAGGCGTCGGCAAGGCGGCCGCGACCAAGAACGCGATCGCGCAGATGACAGGCGGCAAAATGAGATTTCCCGTCTTCGACGACGCGCAAGGCGGGATCGGCCGTCTCGCAGATCGCTTCGACAAACGGACAGCGCGGATGAAACCGGCAGCCGGCCGGGGGATCGATCGGGTTCGGCGGATCGCCGGTGATCGGCGGCATCTCAATGCGCCGCGCCGGGTCCATCGACGGCCGCGACGCCAGCAACGCCTGAGTGTAGGGATGCTGCGGCCGCTCGAAGATCGCCTTGACCGGGCCGAACTCGACGATACGGCCGAGATACATGACCGCCACCCGCCGGCTGACATAACGGACCACGTTCAGATCATGGCTGATGAACACCAGCGTCAGACCGAGCTGCCGCTTGAGCACGCGCAACAGGTTCAGGACCTGCGCCTCGACCGATTTGTCGAGCGCCGAAACCGGCTCATCGAGGATCAGGAGACGTGGTTTCACCGCCAAGGCGCGTGCAATATTGACGCGCTGCTTTTGCCCGCCGGACAGTTCGTGCGGGTAGCGCGGGCCAAACATGTCGGGATCGAGCCCAACCCGGCTGAGAATGTCGCGCGCGATGGCGCGGGCCTCGTCTTTTGTGCTGCCCTGGACAAATGGCCCAAACGCCACCGAATCGCGGACCGGCAGGCGCGGGTTCAGCGACGCGGCGGAATCTTGGAACACCATCTGCGCTTGGCGCCGCAATGTCTTGACTGCGATGCCGCCGGCGGCGCCGACCGCCTCGCCCCCAAAGATCAGCTCCCCCGCATCCGGGACCAGAAGATGCAACAGCAGCCGGGCGAGGGTCGACTTGCCGCAGCCGGACTCGCCGACGATACCCAAGGTCTCGCCTTTGGCCACCGTGAACGACACGCCGTCGACCGCCCGCACGGCCTTGCCGCGCGCGCCCTTGACCGGGAAATGCTTGCGCAGGTTGCGGGCGACGAGCAGCGGCGCGGGTCCGCCATGATCGTACTGATCGTGCCGATCGATCGTGCTGCCGTCAGATGACCGGTAATCCATCGCTACATCCGCACATCCATCGCCGCGCGCAGCCCGTCGCTGACGAGATTGAAGCAGATCGAGGTGATAAAGATCGCCACCCCCGGCAAGGCACAGACCAGCGGCACTACATAGATCGACTGGCGCAAGGTGCTGAGCATCAATCCCCAATCCGGTATCGGCGGGCGTACGCCAAGACCGAGAAACGATAAGCCCGAAGCCAAGAGGATGCTGACGCTGACCAACGAGGAGGCATAGATCAGCACCGGCCCCAAGACATTGCCGAGCACGTGATAGCGGATGATGGTCAAGGTGCCGGCACCGCTGGCGCGAGCCGCCTCGATAAAATCAAGGGCGCGGATCTGGGTCGTCGCGGTTTCGGCCACTCGGCACATCGGCGGTACGAACACCAGGGTCAGCGTCAGCATGCCGTTGCCGATGCCGCCGCCCATCGCACCGGCGATCGCCACCGCCAGCAACACCGAGGGGAAAGCATAAAACACGTCCATCGTCCGCATGATCGCGGTATTGACGCGGCCCCCGACAAACCCGCCGACCACGCCCAGTATGCCGCCGATCATTGCCGCGATCACGACCGGCACGACCCCCATCAGCAGCGACACCCGGCCGCCATAGATCAGCCGCGAGAGCATGTCGCGACCGAGTTCGTCGGTGCCGAGCAGGTGATCGCGCCAGCCGAACGGCTTGAGCCGTGCAATGATGCTTTGCGCATAGGGATCAAACGGGGCGATCAGCGGCGCCGCGACCGCGGCCAGCACGATCAGCGCCACGATTGCGCCAAACCCGAGGGTAATCGGATCGTGCCGCAGACGATAAAACACCGATTGCCAGTAGCCGCGGACAATGCTTGCCGGCGGGGTTTCTTCGGTGAATGTCGCGACCGGTTCGCGCAGGGTCAGGATGTCGGTCATGGCGCGCGATCGATGATCGGGGTCAGCCGCGCCGGATGCGGGGGTCGATCAGCGGCTGCAGCAGATCGACCACCAGATTGGTCGCAACGAAGATCAGCGACAAGATCAGGATCGTGCCCTGCAATACCGGGACGTCGCGGTTGATGATCGCCTTGCTCAACAAAAAACCGCTGCCCGGCCAGGTGAAAACGGTCTCGACCAGGATCGAGCCGCCGAGCAGGTAGCCGAATTGAAGCCCCATCACCGCCAGGATCTGGGGCAAGGCGTTCTTCAGTACGTGCCGGGTCACCGCCCACTCCGAAAGCCCCTTCGCGCGCAGTGTCTGGACAAAATCCTGGTTGCGCATCTCGGCCACCGCGGCGCGGGTCGTGCGGGCGAGAATGCCGATCGGGATCATCGCCAGGGTGATCACCGGCAATACCAGAAACCTCGCACTGTTCCACTGCAGAAGGCGGAACCCGGTAGAACCGTTTGGTCCCATACCGGTCGCCGGCAACAGCATGTATTGGACTGAAAAGAAGATGACGAGGACGATTCCGAGCCAATAATTCGGCACGCTGACCCCGGCAACGGCAATGCCGGTAACGGCCCGGTCGATCCACCGGCCGGGAAACGATCCCGCCACGGCACCCATTGTCCCGCCGATCACAAACGCCAATGGCACCGCAAACAATGCCAACAGAGCGGTGTTGGCGAGGGCATCTGACACTTCGAGGATCACCGGCCGGCCGGTGGCAATCGAGGTGCCGAAATTGCCGGTCACAACATGGCCGAGCCAGATCAGATACTGCACCGGCAACGGCTTGTCGAAGCCATAGGCGTGCTTGACAATGGCGATGGTCGCGGCGGTGGCATCGGGCGGCAATACCGTCTCCAGCGGGTCGCCGGGTGCGATATAGACGAGCGCAAAGCAGACGATGCTGACACCAAATGCGATCGGGACCGCGTACAGGATGCGGCGCAGAATATAGCGGATCATGGTCCGACAGTGACCGGGGTCAGATCCTGGAACCAGCTCTGCGCCTGAACAAAACCATGCACCTGCGGCGACAATGCGCGCGGATTGAGATCATGCGCGACAAAGATCATTACCGCCTCTTCATTCATCTTCTCGTTGAGCCGGGTCAGCAATGCCAGCCGCTTTTGCGGGTCGAACGTGTTGTAGATCTGCTCGACCAGCCGGTCGACATCGGGATTGCTGTAATGGCCCCAATTGCTGCCCTTGGGCGCCCATTGCTTGGTCCAGACATGGCGGATCAGCGCGTTGAACGGGTCTTGCGTCTGGCGGCTGACATTGATCGCGCTGATGTCGGGATTCTTGTCGACGCCGGCGCGCGTCACTTCGAGGAGCGCATTCCAATCCATCGCGTCGAGCGAAACTTGAAAACCGACCGCCTCCATCTGCGCCTTGACCAGTTCATTCATCGGCAATGGCTGCATCTGGCCCGAGCCGGAGGTCGATATCGCAAAGGTCACCTTGCAGGGCAGACAGCCCGCCGCCTTTAGCAATGCCTTGGCTTTTGCCGGATCGTATCGATAGATCAGGGGATGGCCGTAATAGGGTGTCGACGGCGGCACCGTCGAATAGCCTTCGAGCATCATCCCGTTCAGCAATTCCTTCATGTCGCTGCGGTTCAGCGCATAATTCGCCGCCTGTCGCACCCGTTTGTCGGTGAACGGGCCTTTGACGAAATTGAGCTGATAGGTCCAGTTGTGCGGATAGGGATTGGTGATGATCTGCATGCCGGCCGCTTTCAGCCGGTCGATCGCGTCGGGCGACGGCGCCTCGATCCAGTTGACCTGGCCCGCCAGCAATGCGGCGGTGCGGGTCGCCGCTTCGGGCATCGGGATCAGCACCAGCCGATCCTGCTGCGGGATGCGGGTCTTATCCCAATAGCCGGTGTTCGGCACAAACTCCAGTCGCTGATGCGGCACCATGCGGGCAAAACGGTAGGGGCCGGTCCCCGACGGGTGCAGCGCATATTGCACCCAATTGTACTTGAGCTCCTTGGCGCGGCATGGGCTGATCATCAGCACGTAGCTGATTTCATAAGGGAACAGCGAATCCGGGACCTTGGTTGTAAAAGCAACCGTGTAGTCGTCGAGTTTCTCGACGCTGGCAAAATTGCCGAGATACGAGCGTGCCTGGGCAAATTGCGCCGGGTTGAATTGCGGAGATTTGGGGTCGGCCGAATAGCCGAGGTTCCAGACTACATCGTCGGCGCTGAAGCCGCATCCGTCGTGCCATTTGACCCCGTGGCGCAGCTTGAAGATCCAGCGTTTCGGATCGGCCTTATCGACCTGCCAATCGGTCGCCAGACCAGGCTTGATGTCGGACGGCTTGTCAGCTTTTGACAAGTCCCACAGCACCAGCGAGTCATATAGATTGTAACCGACAAAGCGGTAGCCCTCGAAACCCTGGTCGGGATTGCCGGTCATTGCCGGCAGATCTCCAGCGGTCATGGCGATGTTCAAGGTGCCCCCGCCGGCCTGCGCCGGTTGCTCGGCTGCCGCCGACAAGCCCAAAATAAGGGCGGCAAGGCCCACTGCCTGCACCCTCCGCCGCAGCCGGCGAAAGGTCCGACAGGCCGCTGGGCTAACTCGTTCTTTGGCACCAAAGCCGGCAGGGCCGCCACGGCGCATGATTCTCGATGCTCCGCCTGGGGAATCCGATAGGCGGAGCAGCAAGAACTGTGCCGCTACCGATCCGGCGCAATTCCGCCATCCCTGCGCGACGCCGCCCCGCCCGTCGGCGATACTTGATGCGCCGTATTTTTGATGCGCAGTTCAGGCAAGATGGCGGGCGCCCCGCACGAGCCCGGCGCTGGAGAGCGAGCCCACGCCGAACCGGACGATGCCGGTCAGCCCCCTTGCCGCGCGAGCAGATCGATTTCGACCAGCGCCCCGCGGGCCAGTGACGTGACCCCGATGCAGGTCCGCGCCGGCAGCTTTCCCGGCGCAAAACAGCTCTGGTAGACCGCGTTCATCGCCGCATAATCGCGCTCGAAATGGGTCAGATAGACGCGGGCAAAGACGATCTGGTCGAGCCCGCTGCCGGCGCCGGCCAGCACCAGCTTCAGATTGTCGATGACCCGGCAGGTCTGCGCTTCGATGCCTTGCGGCAGCGGCGCGCTGTCATCCGCCGGGTCGGTCGGCATCTGACCGGTGACGAACAGCCAGCCCGCGGCCGCGGTGGCGTGGCTGAACGGCGCCACCGGCGTAGGCGCTTCAGGGATCATCAGGAACTCGATCATTGTCGCCTATTCCTCAGTTATTGGAACCGGTCGTTCGCCAGCCAGAGATTGCAGCGAGTTGACGCAAGGGCCGGTGGCCGGCGGCGCGCAAAATTGGCTTTGTCGCCTGACTTCCTCCTATTTCCGGGGGTTACCGGGCGCCGACGGCAATGGCAAGGGCCGTGCCATCACCCTTTAGCGCGGCTCGATCCGGTACGGCCGGTTGTTGGCCCGCCTCTTGCGTAGCTCTGGTCGCAAAATCAGGTGCTGGCCCGGAGGATCAGGAGATGACATCTCAAAGCGAGAATGAGTTGCTGACGCATGTCGGGCCCGGTACCCCGATGGGGACGATGATGCGCCAGTTCTGGCTGCCCGCCTGTCTGTCATCGGAACTCGTCGCCGACGGCGACCCGTTGCGGCTGATGCTGCTCGGCGAGCGGCTGGTCGCGTTTCGCGACAGCACCGGTAAAATCGGGGTCCTCGATCACCGCTGCCCGCATCGCTGCGCCTCGCTGTTTTTTGGCCGCAATGAAGAAGGCGGGCTGCGCTGCGTCTATCACGGCTGGAAATTCGATGCCGCCGGCAACTGCCTCGACATGCCCAATCTGCCGCCGGAACAGGACTTCCGGCACAAAGTCAAGGCAAAGGCCTACAAAGTGGCCGAGCGCAGCGGCATGGTCTATGTGTATATGGGTGAGCGCGAGACCGCGCCGCCATTGCCAGCGCTGGAAGCGACACTGTGCCCGGCCGAAGAGACCGACCTCTTTGCCCGCATGCGCGAGTGCAACTGGCTGCAGGCATTGGAGGGCGACATCGACACCTCACATTTCAGCTTTCTGCATACCGGCAAGGTCGTTGCCGACGACATCGACGCCGATCACCCCGACCGGTTCCAGCTGTTGAACCGCGCCCCGCAATATCACGTGCAGATGACCGACTGGGGCACGATGTACGCCGCCTATCGGCCGGCTCAGCCGGGTCAGCTTTACTACCGGTTTGCCCATTTCGTGATGCCGTTTTGGACACTGTTCCCCAATGGTCCGCTGGACGACAACATCATCGCCCAGGCTTGGGTCCCGATGGACGACACCCACACGATGTCGTTCAATTTCAGCTGGCGCCGACGCACCCAGCCGCTTACCGTCAAGCGCAACGGCGAGTTGATCCCGTTCCTCGACCGGACCACCCCGACCCTGCCCAACACCGCCGATTGGTTCGGTCGCTGGCGCCCGCTCGCCAATAGCGGCAATGACTATCTGATCGATCGCGAAGCCCAGCGCACGGTCAGCTACACCGGCATCGATGGGGTATTCCCGCAGGATTCGGCGGTGACCGAGAGCATGGGCGAGATCAGCGACCGGACGCTCGAACATCTGGCCCCAAGCGACCGGATGATCGTCGCCACACGCCGTCGGCTGCTCGATGCGGTCCGGGCATGGCGCAAGACCGGCGTGGTGCCGGCACTGGTCGACAATCCCGCGCTGTCAGGCAATGCCCGCTCGGGAGAGATCATCGCACCCGAAAGCCAGCCCTGGCTTCGCGCCTACGAGCAGGCTCTCGACGAGGCGCGCCACCCGGCGATGCTGCTCGCCGCCGAATAGGTCGCCTTCGTTGTCGGGGGGTGCAGGATACGGAATCTGCACCGGCGCTGACCAGCCACCATGTCAAGCGGCAGCGGAGAGGTGCGGATGGCGGAGCTGAAAACCCTGGCGGATCACGACAACGATCTGCAACTGCGCACCGACATCCGCCTGCTCGGGCGGATCCTCGGCGACACGGTGCGCGAGCAGAGCGGTGCCGCGGTCTTTGAAACCGTCGAATACATTCGCCAAAACTCGGTCCGTTTCCGCCGCGACGAGGACGAGACGGCGCGATACAACCTCGAGACGACGCTGAACGCGCTGCCGCCGGACGAGGCGCTGCAGATCATCCGCGCCTTCAGCTTTTTTTCCCACCTCGCCAACATCGCCGAAGATCAGCACCAGCTTCGCGACACCCGAACCTCTGCCTTGGGTGGCGGCCGTGGCGCGGCCTCAGCCGAAGGGACAATCGCCCATGCCCTGGCGCGCGCCCGCGAGGCAGGCACCTCCCACGCCCGTCTGACCGATTTCTTTGCAACGGCGATGGTGGTTCCCGTCCTGACGGCTCACCCGACCGAAGTACGCCGCAAAAGCACGATCGACCGCGAAGTGGAAGTCGCCGAATTGCTCGCCCTCCGCGATCGTGGTGGTCTGACCCCGGCGGGACTGACGGCCAACGAGCTGGGGTTGCGGCGCGCCGTGCTGACCCTGTGGCAGACCAGTCTGTTGCGCAAGACGCGCCTGCGGGTGATCGACGAGATTGCCAACGGGCTGTCTTTTTACGACTACACTTTTCTGTCGGAACTACCCCGCTTTTATGCCGATCTCGAAGCGGCGCTGAGCGAAAACGGGCTGGAGCTGCCGGACGGCATCCCGTCTTTTTTGCGCATGGGCAGCTGGATCGGCAGCGATCGCGACGGCAATCCGTTCGTGACCGAAGCGGTACTGCGCGCCGCATTGCAGGCGCAGAGCGGCCGCGCCCTCAAACATTACCTCGATGAGTTGCACTTGCTCGGCGGTGAACTGTCGCTCGACAGCCATCTCGTCGGCGTTTCAGAGGCACTCACAGCGTTAGCGGCGCGCTCGCCCGACCGCTCGCCCAACCGCGAGGCCGAGCCCTATCGGCGCGCGATGACCGGCATCTATGCACGGCTGGCGGCGACCGCAGATCGGCTCGGCCATAGCGATCTTGCAAAAGGCGCCGTCGGCGATGCCCCGCCCTATGACGACAGTTGCGAGTTGCTGGCCGATCTCGCGGTCATCAACGCGTCGCTCGTTGCCAATGGCTGCGCAATCCTGGCAAACGGGCGTCTGAAAGCGCTGCGCCGCGCCGTTGATGTATTCGGATTTCACTTGGCGGCGCTTGATCTGCGCCAGAATTCCGACGTGCACGAGCGCGTTATCGGCGAAATGCTGGGTCTGGCAGCGTCTGGCCCCGGTTACTCGGATCTTGACGAGTCCGAGCGCATCCGGGTGCTGCTCGATGAGATTGCCACGGCGCGACCGCTGGCCTCGGCCTTTCTCTCCTATTCCGACGAGACCACGAGCGAACTCGGCATTCTGCGCGCCACCGCCGAGGCGCACCGCTGTTTCGGCCGCGCCGCGGTGCCGCACTATGTGATCTCAAAGACCACCGGCATTTCCGACATTCTCGAAACCGCGGTGATGGTCAAGGAGGCGGGTCTGCTGCGGCCGCGCGACGGCGCGCTGGCGATCGATATCGTGCCGTTGTTTGAAACGATCGAGGATCTGCGCAACTGTGGTCCGGTCATGGACGCGCTGCTCGGTCTTCCCCAATACCGCCGTCTGCTCGACAGCCGCGGCCAGGTGCAGGAGGTCATGCTCGGCTATTCCGACAGCAACAAGGATGGCGGGTTTTTGACCTCGGGCTGGGAACTTTACAAGGCCGAGGTGGCGCTCGTCGAAGTGTTCCGGCGACATGGCGTCAGACTGCGCCTCTTCCACGGCCGCGGCGGATCGGTCGGTCGCGGCGGCGGTCCGAGCTACCAGGCGATTCTCGCTCAGCCGGCGGGTGCGGTGCAGGGAGCTATCCGCATCACCGAGCAGGGCGAGGTCATCGCCAGCAAATATTCCCATCCCGAGTTCGGCCGCCGCAATCTCGAAACCCTTGCTGCGGCGACCCTCGAGGCGAGCCTGACACAGCCCGAGATGGCGGCGCCACCGTCCGAGTATCTGGCGGCCATGGACCACTTGTCGGCGGCAGCCTACCGCGCCTACCGCGATCTTGTTTACGAAACCGAGGGCTTTGACCGGTTTTTTCGCGAATCGACGGTGATCAGCGAGATTGCCAACCTCAACATCGGCAGCCGCCCATCTTCACGCCGACCCTCGGCGCGCATCGACGATTTGCGGGCGATTCCGTGGGTGTTCAGCTGGGCGCAATGCCGCCTGATGCTGCCGGCCTGGTACGGCTTTGGCAGTGCCGTCGAAGCTTGGATCACGAGCCAGCCGCAAACCGGGATGGCGGCATTGCAGCGCATGTACCGCGACTGGCCGTTTGTACAGATGCTGCTGTCAAATATGGAAATGGTTCTGGCGAAAAGTGACATCGCGATCGCCTCGCGGTATGCCGAACTCGTTGCCGACACCAGCTTGCGCGACCGGATTTTTTCGCGACTGCGCGGCGAATGGCAGACGACCGTCGACGCCCTGCTCGCGATCATGGGGCAGGAAAGCCTGCTCGAACGCAACCCGTCACTGGCACGATCGCTGCGCAACCGGTTTCCGTATATCGATCCGCTCAATCACATGCAGGTCGAGCTGTTGCGGCGTTACCGCGCCGGTGATGCGGATGACGATGTCGTCACCGGCATCCACCTGACGATCAATGGCATCGCCGCCGGGTTGCGCAACAGCGGTTGATCAACCGGCCGGGCACAATCGAATGGAAACGGCCGCGGGGTGCTCGTTGGCCATGCCAGGGGCGGCAATCGATGTGGGCGCGCGCGAGAAGAGCACTCGGAAGCCGCCAAAATGGATGTAGAAACGAAGAACCGCGACGCGCTTATCAAGCAATACAGATAAGCTTAGAGGAAATATCCGCGAGGATAATTACAGACCGGCTCTCGATTCCAAGCGCCAGGCGCTTCGATCCGATACGATCATGGTCTAGACGTCGAGGTTGGCGACGGCCAGCGCGTTGGCCTGGATGAAATCGCGGCGCGGTTCGACGAGATCGCCCATCAAGGTCGAAAACGTCTCCTCGGCAAGATCAGCATGGCTGACCTTGACCTGCAACAGCGCACGGGCATCGGGGTCGAGCGTGGTTTCCCACAATTGGTCGGGGTTCATCTCACCGAGCCCTTTGTAGCGCTGGACCTCGATGCCGCGGCGACCGAGATCCATCACCGCCTCGACCAGACCCACTGGACCGCTGATCGGCCAGGTCTTGTCACGCGCTGCGAGCGTGCCGGAACGCTCAAAGGCCTCACGCAGTTTGGCGCCATCGGCATCGAGGCGGCGCGCCTCGCTCGAGCGCAGCAACGCCGCTTCGATCAATCGCCGCTCCTCGACCCCCTGACGCGTGCGTGCCAGGACCAGGCCGTCGACGCCGGAGGAGCCGGTGACGATCTCGCCGCGCCAGTTGCGCTCGACCTCCGGCGCCAGCCGGTTCAAGCGTTCGGCGATGCGGTGTGCGGCGTCATGCGCCACCGCCTCGTCGGCCAATAGATCGGGCGTCAACACCCCGGCAATAGCCGCCTGCTCGACGATCTCGATATTGCCGACCTTGATGGCGAGCGCCTGCAATGAACGGCGATGGCCGCGGGCCTCGTCCAGCAGCGCGCGCAAATCGTTGGCCGCGCGTTCGACGCCGTCGTACTGGCTGAAGACCGCATCGCGCAACGCCGCTTCGACGCAATAGGCTTCGAGCGCCGGATCGTCCTTGAGATAGACCGCCTTGGCATTGCCGCGCTGCAGCCGATAGAGCGGCGGCTGGGCGATGTAGAGGAAACCCTTGTCGATCAGGGTCGGCATCTGCCGGAAAAAAAAGGTCAGCAACAGGGTGCGGATATGGCTGCCATCGACATCGGCGTCGGTCATGATGATGATGCGGTGATAGCGCGCCTTATCGGGATCAAAATCCTCGGGACCGATGCCGGTGCCGAGGGCGGCGATCAAGGTGCCGATCTCGGCCGAGCCCAGCATCTTGTCGAAACGAGCGCGTTCGACATTGAGGATCTTGCCTTTTAGCGGCAGGATCGCCTGAAAACGCCGGTCGCGGCCCTGCTTGGCCGAGCCGCCGGCGCTGTCGCCTTCGACAATGAACAATTCGCTCTTGGCGGGATCGCGCTCCTGGCAATCGGCGAGCTTGCCCGGCAGATTGGCGACATCAAGGGCACCCTTGCGCCGGGTCAAGTCGCGCGCCTTGCGCGCCGCCTCGCGCGCCGCCGCCGCCTCGACGACTTTGGCGACGATCTTGCGGGCATCGGCCGGGTGCTCCTCGAACCATTGCGCGAGCTTGTCGGCGACGATGCCCTCGATCACCGGCCGGACTTCTGAGGAGACGAGCTTGTCCTTGGTCTGCGAGGAGAATTTCGGGTCGGGCACCTTGACCGACAGGACACAGGTCAGCCCTTCGCGCATATCCTCGCCGGTCAGCACCACCTTTTCTTTTTTGGCGATGCCGCTGTCATTGGCGTAGGCGTTGACGGTCCGGGTCAGCGCCGCGCGAAATCCGGCGAGGTGGGTGCCGCCGTCGCGCTGCGGGATGTTGTTGGTGAAGCACAGCATCGTCTCGTGATAGCTGTCGGTCCACTCCATCGCGATTTCCACCACGATGTCGTCGCGTTCGCCGCGGATCACGATCGGCGGCGCATGCAATACCTGCTTGGAGCGGTCGAGATAGCGTGCAAAGGCTTCGAGCCCGCCGTCGAAATGCAAGGTGACCGATTTCGGCTCGACCCCGCGCGCATCGTTCAGCACCAGGGTGACGCCGCTGTTCAGAAAGGCGAGTTCACGCAGCCGATGCTCGAGCGTGGTGAAATCGAATGTCGTGTTGCTGAAGGTGCCAGTGGTCTCCCCATTTGGTTCCGCCTTGCGTGGGCTCGGCAGAAACGTGATCTCGGTGCCGGTGGCGGATCCATGCCGGCCCGAGCCCTCGGGCCAGGGCGGCGCCGGGCCGATCTCAGCGAGCGGCGCTTCGGGCGCACCGTCGCGAAACCGCATGAACCATTCCGAACCCCCGCGGAAGACCCGCAATTCGAGCCGGCTCGACAGACCGTTGACGACCGAGACGCCGACGCCATGCAGTCCGCCGGAGACCTTATACGCGTTTTGGTTGAACTTGCCGCCGGCATGCAGATGCGTCATGATGACTTCGGCGGCGGAAACCCCTTCCTCGTCATGGATGCCGACCGGAATGCCGCGGCCGTTGTCGGTCACGGTGACCGAGCCATCGGCGTTCAGGGTGACGGTGACCGTGTCGCAATAGCCGGCCAGCGCTTCGTCGATCGCGTTGTCGACGACCTCGTACACCATGTGGTGCAGGCCCGAGCCGTCGTCGGTATCGCCGATATACATTCCCGGACGCTTGCGGACGGCTTCGAGACCGCGCAACACCTCGATCGACTGCTCGTTATAGCTTGTATCCTCGCCGTTGGATGCCGCAGCTCTGCGCAGTGTTTCCGAAGAATCGGCAGCACCATTGGCGGCGGGATTCCGATCAGCAGCAACGCCGGCGCCGCGTCCGCCAGTCGTTGACCGCGGTTCGGATGTTGGAATATTTACCATTTCTACGATATTCTAGGTTTTTCAGGTCAGAAGCAAGTTTGATTTACGGTTCCGTTGTGCACCCACAGGAACTGGGCGTGGCGGCGCAGCGGCGCGAACATCGCTTCCTCGGTCCCGGTAAGCCAGGTCTGGCTTTCGAGCCGCATCAGCAAATCGAACAAGGACGACCGCCGTCCGGCATCGAGATGGGCCGCGATCTCGTCGAGCAGCAACAGCGGCGGGCTCCCCCGCAACGCCCGCTGCAGACGCGCATGCGCCAGCACGATCGAGATCAGGAGCGCCTTTTGTTCGCCGGTTGAGGCGAATTCGGCGGCAACCCCGCCCGGCGGCAAAGTGACGACCAGATCGGAGCGATGCGGACCGACCGCGGCGCCGCCGGTCAGAGCATCGTTGCGCCGGGCGTCGGCCAGTGCGGCGGCAAACCGCGCCTCCGCGGTCAGCGCCGGCATCTCGTCGAGCCAGGTTTCGACGGCGCCGAGGAGGGCCAGCCGGGCGCGCGGGAACGGACCCTCCGCCTCGGCGCACGCGGCGTCCAGCCGCTGCACGGTGTCGCAGCGTGCCGCGGTCACCGCGACGCCCTGCGCCGCCATGACCTCTTCGAGGGCAGCGAGCCAGCCGGGATCGGCGACGCCGTCGCGCAGCAGGCGGGCGCGCTCGCGCAGGGCCTGCTCATAGGCACCGACCCGGGCGGCATGCGCCGGATCGATCGCCAGCACGAGGCGGTCAAGAAACCGCCGCCGTCCGGCCGGGCCGTCGACAAACAAGCGGTCCATCTGCGGCGTCAGCCAGACGATGCCCAGCTGTTCGCTGAGGGCTGCCTGGCTGCGGACGGTTTCGCCGTCGATGCGGATCGTTCGCCGCTCGCCGCCGGCCGGGTCGCGGCCGGTGCCGATGCGAACGGCACCGGAGCGCGCCATCAGATGCGCCGCAACCGCCCAGCCCTCAACCATGACCGGATCGCCGCCGACCGGCCGGCGGTCGATCTCGCTCAACCTGGCGGCGCGCAATCCGCGCCCCGGCGCCAAAAACGACAGTGCTTCAAGCAGATTGGTTTTGCCGGCACCGTTGGGCCCGGTCAGCACCACCGGCCCGTCCCCCAGGGCTAGCCTCTCGCTGCGGTAATTGCGAAAGTTGCTCAGTGCCAGGCGGGTCACGCCGACCCGGCGCGGCCCTGCGGCAACCATGGCCTGATCGGGGCTCCAGCGGGCTTCCTGCACCTCGGTAAGCATTGCACCATATATAGGATTGCCGGTGCGTTTATCCACTCGCGCGCGGCTGGCGCGGCCACACCGGCGGCGGCATCAGCGCATGCGGTCACACCCGCATCGGCATCAATACGTAAAGCGCGCTAGGGTCGGCGCGGTCGCGCACGATCGTCGGCGAGGCCGAGTCGGCCATGACAAACTGCGCGCCTTCGCCTTGGATTTGCGCGGCAATGTCCAGCAGATAACGGGCGTTGAAGCCGATTTCGAGCGGTTCGCTGAGGTAGCGCACCTCCAACTCCTCGACGGCAGCACCGTTTTCCGGGCTCGTTGCCGAAACCGCCAGGCTGCCGCCATTGGTGCCCGGCGCGATCGCGAGCTTGACCGCCCGGCTTTTCTCGGTCGAAATTGTCGACACCCGATCGACCGCTTCGGCAAAATCTTTGCATTTTACTTCGAGAACCTTGTCGTTGGCGGTCGGGATCACGCGATCATAGTCGGGGAAGGTGCCGTCGATCAGCTTCGAGGTCAGCGTCGCTTTGCCGACGTCAAAGCGGATCTTGGTTTCGCTCAATGCCAATTCGATCTCGTCCTCACTCTCTTCGACAAGCTTGCGCAGTTCGAGCACCGTCTTGCGCGGTACGATGACGCCGGGCATTCCGGCCGCCCCCTCGGGCAACACCATCTCGACCCGGGCGAGGCGATGGCCGTCGGTCGCCACCGCGCGAATCACCGGAACCTGGTCGTTCTTGGTCGCATGCAGAAAGATGCCGTTGAGGTAATAGCGGGTTTCTTCGGTCGAAATCGCAAACCGGGTGCGGTCGACCAGCGTCTTGAGCTCCGCCGTGGTCAGCGTAAAGCGATGCTCCAGCGCGCCGCTCGCCATGACCGGATAGTCTTCTGGCGGCAGGCAGGCCAGCGTGAATGTCGAGCGGCCGCAGCGCAGCGTCATCGAGCTCCTTTCGCCGCTCGCGTCAAGCTCGATCTGGGCGCCGTCGGGCAATTTGCGGACGATGTCGTAAAGGGTATGCGCCGGCGCCGTCGTCTGGCCCGCCCGCTCGATCCGCGCCGGCACCTGCTCGATGATTTCGAGATCCATATCGGTGGCGCTGAGCGCCAGCGCGCCGGTCGACGCCGCGTCCTCGGCGCGCAGCAGGACATTCGAGAGGATCGGGATCGTGTTGCGCCGTTCGACGACGCTTTGCACATGTCCCAGAGCCTTGAGAAGAGCGACCCGTTCAATCGTGAGTTTCATCGTGCGGCACGCTGGTTGCGGAGCGGATGATGCCCAGCCCTAAGAGCAGGCATTCCCGTCGTGCTACGCATCCGCGGGCAGCGAACGGGATCGTATTCTACCACAAAACGGCGTGCGTTTCAGCCCGATAGCAGCGCTGCTGTCATAGTGCGAGGGCGCCACGACGGCCGCCTCGCGGTCAGCCCTGGAGCATCCGGCGCAACAGTTCGACGTCTTCGGCCAGCGCCGGGTCGGTGTCCTTCAACTCCTCGATACGGCGGACCGCATGCATGACCGTGGTGTGGTCACGGCCGCCAAATTTGCGCCCGATTTCGGGCAGCGAGCGGCTCGTCAACTGCTTTGCAAGATACATCGCGACCTGGCGCGGCCGGGCATAGGCTCGGGCGCGCCGGGCCGATGTCATTTCCGCGAACCTGATGTTGAAGTGTTCGGCGACGCGTCGCTGAATTTCGTCAATGGTCAGGCGCCGTTCGCGCAGGCGCAACAGGTCATGCAACTCTTCCTGCGCCGTCTCGAGCGTGATTTCGCGGCCGACGAGCTGCATATTGGCGACGATGCGGTTGAGCGCGCCTTCGAGTTCGCGGACATTTGAGGTAATCCGGTGGGCAAGAAACTCCATGACTTTGCGCGGGATGTTCATATCCGCCTGCTCTGCCTTCGACTGCAGGATGCCGAGGCGCAGTTCGTAGGTGGTCGGGTGCAGGTCGGCGACCAGCCCCCAACCCAATCGCGAGCGCATGCGCTCTTCGAGCCCTTCCAGATCTGACGGCGATTTGTCGGCGGAAATGACGATTTGTCGATTCTGATCGACCAACGCATTAAACGTATGAAAAAATTCCTCCTGCGTTGATTCCTTGCCGCTGATAAATTGAACGTCGTCGATCATCAGTAAATCGACAGATCGAAACTCTTCCTTGAAGTCCATTGTCGATTTAAAGCGCAGCGCGCGGATAAACTGATGCATAAATTTTTCGGCTGAGAGATAGATCACCTTGCGACCGCAGGCGTTTTTGTGGACGTGCCAGGCGATGGCGTGCATCAGATGGGTCTTGCCGAGCCCGACTCCGCCGTACAGAAACAATGGATTGAACGGCACCGCCCGCACCGGCGCCGAACACGCCTCGGCAACCCGCCGCGCCGCCGCGTGTGCCAACTCATTCGGCTTGCCGACGACGAAGTTCTCGAAGGTGAAACGCAGATCGAGGCCGGAAGGCTGCGGCCGCTCGTCGCCGCCATCGGCCGCGGCTGCCGCATCGATTGCTGCCGGCGTTGGCTGAGGCAAATCAAAAACTTCGCTCCGCGCCGGCGGCAAAGCCGGCGGTTCACAGGCCGCCGGCGCCACGACAACCGAGATCCGCTTTACTTGCCGATTCTCGGCCCGCCACAATGACAGAATGCGGTCCGCGTAATGCGAGGCAACCCAATCGCGGTAAAGACGAGCCGGGGCGGCAATCAACGCCTCGCCGCCTTCGACCCGCAACAGACTAATCGGGGTGAGCCAACTGCGATAAGCGATGTCACCGATTTCCTGCCTGAGACGCGTAATTACTCGATCCCATTCTGCTTCCGGGGCATTCGTCGCTGTTTCGCTTCGGTTTTTTTGAGCTGCTTCGGCCAACACCAGACCCCCCGATTTAGGACAGCAGTACCGACCGGATCAATGCCGGCAAATTGCCCCTCAATATTAGTAAGTAATTTGGTGATCTGTTGTAACTTACAGCAAATCGAGTGGGTCCCCCCAACTATTGAATCGTCGGCTTCAACCTGATGGAAACAAAATCTACTTCGCCCTGATAGACTTCTACAGGACGTCCGCGTGATTCTCGTCCGCGCTATAGGTGAATACTAACTTAGATGTCGAAACCGTGGCAACGCGTCCGAAAAGAGAACGTGTAAAGTTTTTTTGGACGCCGGGCTGACGAGAATTTGGTTAAGATTTGTCAGCCCGATATCGGCGGATCACATGATCCGGGCACGCCTCAGGACCGGCGATCCTGGCCGGCGCCGGTTGCCCGCCGAAAAAACGATAGATTCAGAGCGCGTTAATGCGCAGCGCCAACCGCGACAGCTTGCGCGAAGCCGTGTTCTTGTGCATCACACCCTTGGTGATCGCCCGATGCAATTCGGGCTGGGCCTGCTGCAATGCCGATTGCGCCGCGGCTTTGTCGCCGCTGGCGATCGCGAGTTCGACCTTTTTGACAAAGGTTCGCACACGACTCATGCGCGAGCGGTTGATCGCGGTGCGCTTCTCGGTCTGGCGGAGTCGCTTTTCCGCCGATTTGTGACTGGCCATGCTTCCAAGCCGAATTGCGAAGACCGGGCTTTTATCTGCCGACGGCGCCGGCGTCAATCAAGAACACCCCTGAACCCGCGCGGCGGCAGCCCGCAAACAGATCCCATGCAGCCCGGCTAGATTATCCGCACCGGAATGGTGTGAGAAAGTGTGTCAGTGTCCCGGATGCGATCGCCCGCAAACGCCTCTCACGCGTTGGTCCGGGTTTCGCCCGGCAATTGGCCGTCACCAACAAACGCTCGCTGTCGCCGATCGATCGCGATATCGTGTGCCGCCGCACCGTCGGCCGAGCAACAAACCGTGGCGAACGCGACAACCGGCAACGTTAAGGAGATCGACCATGGCCTATGGCGTTCAGCATGTGCATCTGAAGACCCACGACCCCAAGCAGACGATGCAGTTCTACATTGACAATTTCGGCGCCACGTTAAAGGCCGAAATTCCCGGCCGCGGCTTTCGCCTCGACCTGCATGGGCTGCAACTCAACATCACGACCTTGATCGCCAGCCAGAACCACGACCAGCATTACGGCATCGAACATATCGCCGTCGATACCGACGACTATGAGGGCACGTTGGCCCGCATGCGTCAGAATGGGGTCAAGATTCTTGAGGAGATGCCGCCCAGCAACGGTCGGCGGGTTTGCTTTGTCGAAGCCCCCGACGGCGCCCAGATGGAATTGATCGAAAAGGTCTGATCCTCTCCACTGACATCCTCTTACACGGCTTGGGCAGGGCGGCAAGCTATGGCGCTGAAAGACAAGATCGCTCTCGGCATCTCGCTGCCGCACCGCTCGCCCGAGCCGATCGGTGTCGATGCGGTGCGCGGCGTGGCGCAACGCGCCGAAGCGCTCGGCTTTCGCGATCTGTGGGTAACCGAGAACACCCTCGATCACGTCTTCTGTTTCGATCCGGTGGCGGTTCTGACCTATGCCGCGGCGGTCACGACGCGGATCCGGCTGGGCGTGTCGGTGGTCGTGTTGCCGGCGCATCATCCGGCGCATGTCGCCCATCAATGGGCTTGCCTCGATCATCTCTCCGGCGGCCGCGCCATTCTCGGCGTCGGGCTCGGCCGCGAGCACCATTACGCCCAATTCGAGATCCCCCGTGATCGCCGCGTGCGGCGGTTTCGCGAAGCGGTGGAAGTGATTCGCGCCCTGTGGACCGAGCCACGGGTCGATTATCACGGCGACATCTTTCACCTCGACGGCGGCACCATGGCGCCAAAGCCGGTGCAAACGCCGCGATTGCCGGTCTGGTTTGGCGTCGGCCATCCAGACGCGGTACGCCGCGCCGGCCGTCTTGCCGATGGCTGGATGGGCTCCGGCGGGTCGAGCATCGCCGCCTTCAAGCAATCCGTTCCGGTCCTGCGGGCGGGGCTGGAGGCAGCCGGGCGCGATCCGGCAAACTTCCCGATTTCAAAGCGGGTATTTATGGCAGTCGACGACCGGGCAGATTTCGCCCGCGCCGAACTCCACCGCTGGTTCACCGAGGTCTATCACAATCCCGCCGGGACCGACGCCTCCGGCATCCACGGTACTCCCGAACAGGTTGGCGAACGGCTCGAAGAACTGGTGGCGATGGGCGCCAATCATCTGCTGTTGAACCCGGTCTCCCGCTATGCCGAGCAGGTCGAGGCACTTGCCGCCGTCGCCGGGTTGCGCTGAGCCCCCGACGCATCGAGGCTAGTTTGCCATAAGGTCAAGGATAGTTTGCCATAAGGTCAAGGATAGTTTGCCATAAGGATAGTATGCCATGTCGTCACTGCATTCCGATCCGGTCAAGCAACAGGTCGCGGCGCATTGGGACCGGCGGGCAGCGCATTTTGACGAAGATTTCGGTCACAGCATTCGCACTGCGGCCGAACACGCCGCGTGGGACCGCATCTTTGGGCTGGTGCTGCCGCCCGGCGGCACGGTCGAGGCGCTCGATGCCGGCTGCGGCACCGGGTTCCTGAGCCTCGAACTCGCCGCGCGCGGTCATCGCGTCACCGGCATCGATTTCGCGCCGTCGATGATCGCCCGCGCCGAGACAAAGGCGGCCGAACGCGGTCTTGCAGTACGTTTCGAACAGGCCGACGCCGAGCAATTGCCGTTTGCGCCGGCCAGCTTTGATCTCGTCATCAGTCGGCATGTGTTGTGGACATTGCCCCATCCCGAAGCGGCGATCGACGAATGGATCCGCATTCTGCGGCCCGGCGGACGCCTCGCCATCGTCGACGGTGCGGTGCTCGACGGCAGCGACCGCGCGACCGGTTCTCAGCCGGGGTGCCAGGAAAATGCCCGGACCAGCCCGGAATATGCTGCGGTCGGAGATCGGCTGCCGTTTCTCGGCGGCCGTCCGCGCGAAGAAATCGAAACCGTGCTGCGGGCGCACCGCCTCGCCTGGGTGGCCAGCGATCCGCTCGCCGATCTTGTCGAGGCGCAGGTGCAACGCATGATCGAAGAAGGTTTGGAGCCGCGGCGGCGCCACCGTTATGTCGCCTGGGGCGACAAACCACGCTGACCACCAGGAACCTCAAGAGCCGAGCGAGACCGGTGATGCAGCAGGGCCGCGGTGGGATGGGCAGCCACAAGCACGGCATCTCCGGGCATGCCTCGCAAAGCCCGCGCCTGCGTCTCGCCAAAAAACTCGCGGCCGAACGCGGCGAGTACGGGACTGGTACACCGCGTCGCCCGCTGCGCCCCGTCTTTGCCAGCGTCCGCGACGCGTTTGATAACGGCGGCACGCCACGCCGGCGCCAGAGACCGGCAAAACCAGACCTGGACTGAACGAGCCAGCCTGCTTTCTCAGTCGTCGGCGATGGCGAAGTCTGCGGTCATCACCGACCTGAAGCGGCGATGTCAAACCCGCCCGCCCGGGGCGGCGTGTGCGAGATGCGCGGCGTTGCCTTCCAGCGAATCGAACGCTGACGCGCCAAGATCTGCCCGTGCCATAATCTTGTAGCGGTGCTGTCACTTTTCTCGATTAGTGGTAGGATCGCGTACTTGGATTGTAGATGCGGGAGGGGCCGATGGGGAAACGCTGGGCCAACACCGGATCGGTCATCCATCTTGCCGAAGCGGGCTATGCCGTCTCGCCTGTCGCCGACAACGAGCGCGAGCACAGCTGGCGCCGCAAAATCCGCCCGCACAGCGAGGGTCAGCGCCGGCTGATGGCGGCAATCACCCAACACCATCTGACGCTCGCCCTCGGTCCGGCCGGCACCGGCAAGACCTACCTCGCGGTAACCGCCGCGGTCGACGCGCTGATCTCGGGCGAAGTCGCGCGCATCGTCTTGACCCGGCCGGCGGTCGAGGCCGGCGAGAGCCTCGGCTTTCTGCCCGGCGATATGAACGCCAAACTCGCCCCCTATCTGCGCCCGCTCGACGATGC
Organism: Allostellaceae bacterium; assembly: GCA_035509615.1. Lineage (GTDB taxonomy): Bacteria > Pseudomonadota > Alphaproteobacteria > ATCC43930 > CGMCC-115725 > AP-15. Next base: position 28,059 of record DATJLK010000036.1, read on the forward strand.
GCTGACCGAGCGGCTCGGCGGCAAGCGGCTTAAGCAACTGATCGGGGAGCGCGCGATCGAAATCGCGCCGATCGCCTATATGCGCGGGCGGACGTTGAACAATGCGTTCATCGTCATCGACGAGGCGCAGAACTGCACTTATGGGCAGATCAAGATGCTGCTGACCCGGCTCGGCGCCAATGCGCGCATGGTAGTCACCGGCGACCCGGACCAGAGCGATTTGCTCGAAGGCCTCTCGGGACTGGCGGAAATCGCCGGCCGGCTCGAAGCGATCAGCGATGTCGCGGTGGTTCGCCTCGGCGACGCCGACATCGTCCGCCACCCGCTCGTCGCGGAGATGCTGACCGTGCTATGAGCCGGCGCCCGTTCGAAACGGGTGTTGACGTCGGGCGCCGCGCCGTCGCTTATTGCCGTAACCAAACAAAGTCGTCCGGCAGGAGCTGACCCGATGCCCACTCAGCCGTTTCGTGGAGTCCTCGTCCCCGTTCTCACCCCATTTGCCGCGAATGGCGACCCCGACAGCGGGCGTTTTATCGCGTTCTGCCGCTGGCTGCTCGATCAGGGAGCAAACGGGCTGGCCCTGTTCGGCACCACCAGCGAGGCCAACTCGATGTCGCCAGCCGAACGGATGGCACTGCTCGATCGCCTGATCGAAGCCGGCATCCCGGCCGGGAAGCTGATGCCGGGGACCGGCGCCTGTGCCATCACCGACGCCGTGGCGCTGGCCAGACACGCGGTCGGACATGGCTGCGGCGGGGTTCTGATGCTGCCGCCCTTCTACTACAAGCCGGTCAGCGATGACGGGATATTCGGCTTCGTCGCGAATGTGATCGACAAGGTCGGCTCGTCGGACCTGCGGGTTTACCTCTATCATATCCCGCCCGTGGCGGTGGTCGGCTATTCGCTCGACCTTGTCGGCCGTTTTATCAAGACCTATCCAGAGACCGTCGTCGGGTTGAAGGACAGCTCTGGCGAGTGGAACAATACCGCCGCCCTCCTCGACCGTTATCCCGGCTTCGCGGTCTTCCCCGGCTCCGAGGTTTTTCTGCTCGACGCGCTGCGCCGCGGCGGGGCAGGCTGCATCACAGCGACCGGCAACATCAATGTATCGGGGATCGCCAAAGTCTGTGCCAATTGGCAGGGACCGCAGGCAGACGCTTTGCAGGCCGAGATCACCATCGTGCGCAAGACAATGCAGGCCTACCCGATGGTCCCGGCGCTCAAGCGGGTCGTCGCCCATTTTCACAACGACCCGGTCTGGACCGCGGTGCGCCCGCCGATGCTGCCGCTCAGCGAGACGCAGTCGGCGGCTCTTATCACCGACCTCGCAAAGATCGGCTTCGCTCTCGGCGAGCGCCGGCAGAAGGCAGCCTGAAGAGGCCGAGGAAGGGCGATGGCAACCGAGCGGGCGGCCGCCTCCATCCCGGAGCGGCGGGCGTTTTACGACCGGATCAGCGACGGTAATTTGGCGCCGCTGTGGGAGCGGCTGCATGCGCTGGTAACGCCGCAACCAGTGACGCCGGTGCAGCCGGCGATCTGGCATTACCGTGAAGTCCGCCCGCATCTGATGCGCGCCGGCGAGTTGATCAGCGCCGAGGAGGCCACGCGGCGGGTTTTGATCCTTGAAAACCCGGGGTTAAAAGGCCAAACCTCGATCACGCATTCGCTGTTTGCCGGGTTGCAATTGATCCTGCCCGGCGAAGTGGCGCCGGCGCATCGCCATACCCAGTCGGCATTGCGCTTCATCATCGAAGGCGACGGGGCCTATACCGCAGTCGACGGCGAGCGCACGACGATGCACCCGGGCGACTTTGTGATTACGCCATCCTGGACCTGGCATGATCACGGCAACGATTCGCGGCAGCCGATGGTCTGGCTTGACGGGCTCGACATCCCGATCGTACGGCTGCTCGATGCGAGTTTTGCCGAGCCGGGCGAGACCGAAAGCCAGGCGATCGCGCGGCCGGAAGGCGACAATGCCGCGCGTTTTGCCAACAATCTGCTGCCGGTCGACTGGAAGCCCGCGGTCAAGACGTCGCCGGTGTTCAATTACCCCTATACCCGTTCGCGCGAATCGCTCGATGTGCTGAGCCGCAACGAAGATCCGGATCCATGTCACGGCCACAAATTGCGCTACGTCAACCCGGCGACCGGCGATTTCGCGATGCCGACAATCGGTGCCTTTATCCAATTGCTCCCCGCCGGTTTTGCGACGCGCCCCTATCGGTCGACCGACGCCACGGTCTTCGTCGCGGTCGAAGGCTGCGGAGAGACCCGGGTCGGCGACCAGGTCCTGGTATGGGAAGCCAACGACATCTTTGTCGTGCCAAGCTGGGCGAGCGTCAGTCATCACGCCGAGACCGAAGCGGTGCTGTTCAGCTATTCCGACCGTCCGGTCCAGGAAAAGCTTGGCCTCTGGCGTGAGCAGCGCGGCAACGCGTAATGCCGGTCAACGCGACGGGATTGTTTTGTCGCTCCGCCCCACGCAATATCCGCCCCACGCAATAACAGGCTTTGAATGTGTCTTTGCCGGCGCAGCGAGGTAATCCCGGTGGCGCCGTTCTTCCGGACCGGGCGGGTTTGCACCAGTTGAGGCTCTTCGTCTCCTCGTTCGGAGGCGCATCATGGACGTGATCATCATCGGCGCCGGGATCGGCGGGCTTACCCTCGGGCTGGCGCTGCATCGCGCCGGCATCGCGTGCCGGATTTATGAAGCGTCGCCGGCCATCACTCCGGTCGGGGTCGGCATCAATCTCTTGCCGCATGCAACCCGCGAACTTGCCGCACTCGATCTCGAAGCGCCCTTGGCTCGGGTCGGAGTCACGACAGCGGAAGCGTGCTTTTTCAATCGCTTCGGCCAGCTGATCTATCGCGAGGCGTTGGGGCGTGCGGCGGGTTACGCCTCGCCGCAATTCTCGATCCATCGCGGCGACCTGCAGCGGGTGCTGGCCGAGGCCTTTGCCGCGCGCGCCGGTATCGACCGGCTGCTCACCGGATGGCGCTGCATCGGGTTTTCGCAGGAACCCGATCGCGCGACCGTGCATTTCGAGCATGCCAAAAGCGGCGAGCCGCTACCGCCGCAGCACGGAACAGTCGCGATCGGCTGCGACGGAATCCATTCGGTGGTCCGCAAGCAGCTTCACCCGCATGAGGGCGAGCCGCTCTATTCGGGTTATAACATGTGGCGCGGGCTGACCCGCTGGCCGCCGTTTTTGTCAGGGGCCTCGATGGTACGCGCCGGTTGGCTCGCTACCGGCAAGATGGTGATCTACCCGATCCGCAATGACATCGACGATGAAGGCCGGCAACTGGTCAACTGGGTTGCCGAGATCGAGACGCCGTGGCACCAGGCGCGCAACTGGAACCGGCCGGGCCGCCTTGGCGATTTCCTCGGAGCGTTCAAGGATTGGCGCTTCGACTGGCTCGATGTGCCGGCGATGATCGGCGCCGCCGAGATGATCCTCGAATTCCCGATGGTCGATCAGGAGCCGCTGCCGCGCTGGAGCTTTGGCCGAGTGACGTTGCTCGGCGACGCCGCGCATCCGATGGTACCGCGCGGTTCGAACGGCGCCGGCCAGGCGATCCTCGATGCCCGGGCGCTGACCGACTGCCTCAGCGCCGTTCGGGACAATCCGGTCGCGGCGTTGCGGGCGTATCAGGAGCGGCGGCTCGAAGCCGCCGCCAATGTTGTCCGCGCCAACCGCACCAACCCGCCCGACGCGATTTTGCGCGAGGTGTATCTGCGCAGCGGCGACCGGCCGTTCGACGATATCGACCAATTGATCAGCCGTCGCGAACTGGCCGCGATATCGGACAATTATAAACGCGTCGCCGGTTACGACCGGGAAGCCCTCGCCCGCTCCCGATGAGATCTCTGATCGCGGCGCTGAACCTTGCCGCGGCGCTGACCCTTGCCGCGGCGCTGGCTGGCGGTAGCACCGATGCCGCCGCCTTGCCGGCAACGGTCGAGGCCGGACATGGGATGGTGGTGACCTCGCAGCACATCGCCTCGGCGGTGGGGGCCGGCATTCTCGCCGCCGGCGGCAACGCGATCGACGCCGCGGTCGCGGTCGGTTATGCGCTTGCTGTCGTCGAACCCTGCTGCGGCAATATCGGCGGCGGCGGTTTTATGACGATCCATCTCGCCGACGGACGCGAAACCTTTATCGACTTCCGCGAGACCGCACCGGCGGCGGCTACCGCCGGCATGTATCTCGACGCCGCCGGCAACCCCATCCCCGAACGCAGCCGCCACGGCTATCTCGCCGTCGGTGTGCCGGGAACCGTGATGGGGCTCGACCGCGCCGCGCGCGAATATGGCACACTGCCGCGGGCCGCGCTGTTGGCGCCAGCAATATCGCTAGCCCGAGACGGCTTTGTCCTGACCCGCGGCGACACCGATCTGCTCGATGCCAAGGCCGATCAGCTCGCCAAAGATCCGGGAGCGCGCAAGATTTTCTTGCGGCCGGACGGCAGTCATTTCATGCCCGGCGACCGATTCGTGCAAACCGATCTCGCCGCTACGCTCGCGGCAATCGCCCGGCACGGATCGGACACATTCTACCGGGGATCGGTCGCAGCCGCGGTCGAGAAGGCGAGCCGCGCCGAGGGCGGCATCCTGAGCGCGCGCGATTTTGCCGATTACACCGCGACAGAGGGCCCGCCGCTGTCCTGCACCTATCGCGGTTATACACTGATCTCAGCGCCGCCGCCGAGTTCCGGCGGGACCACGATCTGCGAGATCCTGAACATCCTCGAAGGCTACGATCTGAAGCGGATGGGCTTTCACAAGCCACGCCCGATCGAGCTGATGGTCGCGGCGATGGCACGCGGCTACGCCGACCGCAACGCGTTTCTCGGCGACCCGGCGTTCGTTGCCAACCCGCTCGATCGGCTCCTGTCAAAGGGCTATGCCGCGGGCGTGCGCGCAGCGATCGACGCCGGCGCCGCGACATCGGGGGCGCTACCACCCGGTCCGCACGAACGCGCCGAGACGACGCATTATTCGGTCGTCGACGATGCCGGCAACGCGGTCTCTGTCACCTATACGATCAACGGGTATTTCGGAGCCGAGGTGGTTGCTCCCGGCACCGGTTTTTTGCTCAACAACGAAATGGACGATTTTACCGCCAAACCCGGCGCGCCGAACCTTTACGGGCTGGCGCAGGGAGCGACGGATGCGATTGCTCCAGGCAAGCGGCCCTTGTCCTCGATGGCGCCGAGCCTGGTCGAGAAAAACGGTCATGTCGTACTGGTGCTCGGCAGCCCCGGCGGTGCGAAAATCATTACGACGGTGCTTGAAACGCTATCGAACATCATCGACTACGGCATGACCCCGGCCGAGGCGGTCGCAGCACCGCGGTTGCACTACCAGGGCGAGCCGGACAAGATCTTTTACGAGCGCGGCGGCCTTCCGCCCGAGACGATCGCGGCGCTGATCGACCGCGATTATCCGCTTGCCGCGCAACCGCCATGGGGTGCGGTCGAGTTGATCGCGATAGACCGTCACGGCAGGCTCGAGGGGGTCAGCGATCCGCGCCGCCCCGGTGGCGCTGCGGTCGGGTATTAGCAGTCTGCCGGCGTGGGCCGATATTAGCGCGTCAGCTGACGCTCAGCGGCAGCCGGCGCGCCCTGCGGCCGGTGGTTTCGCCGGGCAGGGGCGGTTCCGCCAATGCTGCCGCAAGTGCTTCGATCTCGGCCGCACCTGCGGTCTGTGCGGCACTTTCCACCGCCCGGTAACGCCGCACCACGGCATGACCGAATTCGGTCAAGGAAGCACCGCCGCCATGCTGTCCGCCGGCCTGCGAAGCGACAACCGGGGTGCGAAAGCAATGGTTCAGATTGTCCACGAGCAGCCAGGCGCGCCGATACGACATGCCCATCTGGCGGCCGGCCTCGGAAATCGAGCCGTGCTTGTCGATCAGCTC
>DATJLK010000037.1:0-20160 GCA_035509615.1 Allostellaceae bacterium
GATTGTGGCTGATTAGGAGGATTTTGACTTAAGTCATTGCCAGTGGTCGCATTCGGTCCATCGGCTGCGCGGCCGGTGGTATTTCCATTGGCAGTCTGACTGTGGCTGCTACCCATGCGTTCCCCGGAGCTTATGCGTCTCGCGGAGCCGGGTCGAACCCCGCTGCTCGCGAATGTGAACAACCGTGTACTGTTTGTCCGCCCGATCCGGCACCGCCGAGCGGCTGGAATGGTAGCCGCAGGCTTTTTAGCCAGGCAGCGCCTACCATATCGTCGCTGCGACGCCCTTGTTATTGCCAGGAGTGCGCCGCGCAACGACCCAATCTTGACCGAAGGGCGCTCCTGACACCGGCTTGCTCTACCGCACCGGCAATGACAACCGCGGCATGGCCGTACCGAGACCCGTTTTGGCGCATAGCTGCGGCCCGCGGCTAGCCGGCAAATGCCGCGATGCCGGTCTGGGCGCGACCAAGGATCAGCGCGTGGATATCGTGCGTACCCTCGTAGGTATTCACTGCCTCAAGGTTCATGACGTGGCGGATGACGTGATATTCATCGGAAATTCCGTTGCCGCCGTGCATGTCGCGCGCCATCCGGGCGATGTCGAGCGCTTTGCCGGCATTGTTGCGCTTTAGCAGCGAGACCATTTCGGGCGTTGCCCGCCCTGCATCCTTGAGCCGCCCGACCCGCAGACAGGCGTTGAGGCCGAGGGTGATTTCGGTCTGCATGTCGACGAGCTTTTTCTGGATCAGCTGGTTGGCGGCAAGCGGCCGGCCGAATTGGCGGCGTTCGAGCGTGTAGCTGCGCGCCGCGTGCCAGCAGAACTCGGCCGCACCCATCGCCCCCCAGGCGATGCCGTAGCGCGCATTGTTGAGGCATGAAAACGGCCCGCGCAAGCCACTGACATCCGGCAACAGGTTTGCCTCGGGGACGAATACGTCGGTCATGACGATTTCGCCGGTAACCGAGGCGCGCAGGCTGAACTTGCCCTCGATCTTAGGGGTGCTCAGCCCGTCCATGCCACGCTCGAGGATAAACCCGCGGATGATGCCGTCTTCGGTCTTGGCCCAAACCAACAGAACATCGGCGATCGGCGCATTGGAGATCCACATCTTGGCGCCGTTGAGTTGGTAGCCGCCCGCCACCGCGACTGCGCGCGTCGTCATCCCGCCTGGATCAGAACCGTGATCGGGCTCGGTCAGGCCAAAGCAGCCAACCCATTCGCCCGATGCGAGCTTTGGCAGGTATTTCTGGCGCTGGGTCTCGGTGCCGAAATCATCGATCGGGTACATCACCAGGCTCGACTGCACGCTCATCGCCGAGCGATAGCCGCTATCGACGCGTTCGACCTCGCGCGCGATCAGCCCGTAGCAGACGTAGTTGACGCCGGCGCAGCCATAGCCTTCGATCGTCGCGCCGAGAAAGCCGAGAGCCCCCATCTCGTTCAGGATTTCGCGGTCGAAATACTCGCGCCGATTGGCCTCGATGATGCGTGGCAGCAGCTTTTCCTGGCAGTACGCGCGGGCGCTGTCACGAACCATCCGTTCGTCTTCGCTGAGCTCATCATCAAGCAGCAACGGATCGGCCCAGTCGAACCGCGCTTCGGCAGATTTGCGACCGGCGGCACGCGGTTGAGAGATCACGTGGGCTTGCATCAGGGACCTCGGCGGTGGGTCAAGGGCTCTTTAATATAATGCGTCCCCGGACGCTCGCGGCATGAATCCACCGCCTTCGACAGGGTCGAATCAGAAAGCGATCGCTCGATTGTTATGCCGACCGAGCAGGCCGCGGGCGAGTGCGGGCTATTTCCTCGGCCCGGAGGGCTGCCGGCCGGTGCCGCGGCCAAGCCCGATCTTTTTGGCAAAGGCGGAGCGCTGCTCGGCATAATTGGGCGCCACCATCGGATAGTCCGGCGCCAACCCCCATCGCGCCCGGTATTCGTCAGGCGTCATGTTGTAAGTTGAACGCAAATGTCGCTTCAGCATTTTCAATTTCTTGCCATCTTCCAGACAAATCAAATAATCTGGCGTAATCGATTTCCGGATCGGTACCGCCGGTTTTGCCGGTTCCGGTATTGGCTCGGGAACCGGCCCCTCCAGCCCCTTCAGCGAATGGTAGACGGCGTTGATCACTTCGGCCAGCTGCGTTGTCGGCAACGTATTGTTGCTGACATAGGCGGCCACCACGTCAGCAGTCATCCGCAACAACTCTTCTTCCGCCATCTTGGGCGTCACTGTTTCTGCCATCTTTCGCCTCGAAGAAGCCCGAATGTGCGCGCGAGCGGCGATAATTACCGCACGAATATCTTGTGTCAATGGAAACCTATGAGGATAGCGGGGACAGTAGTCGCGAGTTGTCTACCGAGCAACGACTTGATCGAGTTGACCAAGGTTTATGGTTTGCTAGTGGTCGGAATCTGACATTTGATACCCTGGCAGCACGGCTGAAACCCGCGGAAACCTTTAGCGTTTACGCTACCAACTATTGCGTCCGGACCGCCAAGCCCACTTCTGACAGACGGTATTCATCTCTCATTCTCCGTCGCCCCCGAAGGCGCGGGTCCTGGGCTGCCTATGCAGTGCTTATCCGCCCCGATGCCGCTCACAACCGGACGCCGCGCTGGCAGCAGCTCGCTATGCCGCATACTCACGCGATTTATGGTGGGCGGTTGGCAGGAGAAGGCGAGATATGGTAGACTTTTGCCAGGTTGCTTGGTTCAACTCTGACGCTGGGATGACGGCGCTCCGCCGCGCCTCTCGCTTTTACTACAGAGGTGGCTGACGATGGTCTTATCGTCGAGGGTATCCGGCGCGGCCGTCGCAAGAAAAGCCGGTTTTTCGGACTTGCGGGCGAGTGATCCGGAGGTTGCTGCCGCTATTGCCGGAGAACTGCTGCGCGAGCAAACCCAGATCGAATTGATCGCCAGCGAAAACATTGTTTCCGATGCGGTTCTGGAAGCCCAAGGTTCGGTGCTGACCAACAAATACGCCGAGGGTTATCCCGGTCGGCGTTATTATGGTGGTTGCGAGTTCGTCGATATCGCCGAACAGCTGGCGATCGACCGTGCCAAGCAGCTGTTTCACTGTGCCTTTGCCAATGTCCAGCCGCATTCAGGTGCGCAAGCCAACCAGGCAGTGCTGCTGGCCCTGCTGAACCCGGGTGACACGATCCTCGGCATGTCGCTGGCAGCAGGCGGCCATCTGACCCACGGGGCGCGACCGAACCTTTCGGGAAAATGGTTCAACGCGTTCGGCTACGGGGTGCGCCGCGAGGATGCGCGCATCGATTTCGACGAGGTCGAGCGCCTGGCGCGCGAGCACCGGCCAAGCCTGATCATTGCCGGTGGCAGTGCCTACCCGCGAATCATCGATTTTGCGCGCTTTCGTGCGATCGCCGACGCGGTCGGCGCTTTTCTAATGGTCGATATGGCGCATTTTGCCGGGCTGGTCGCCGGCGGAGCGCATCCGAGCCCTTTGCCCCATGCGCATGTGGTCACGACAACGACGCACAAGACGCTGCGCGGACCGCGCGGCGGGATGATCCTGGCCGAAGACGAGGACATCGGAAGACGGATCAATTCGGCGGTCTTTCCGGGTCTGCAAGGCGGGCCGCTGATGCACGTCATCGCCGCCAAGGCCGTAGCCCTCGGCGAAGCCTTGCGCCCGTCATTTGCAAACTACGCCGCCGCCGTCATCGACAATGCCCGGATCCTCGCCGAGACCCTGGCGCAGGCGGGCCTGGCGATCGTCTCCGGCGGCACCGATACGCATCTGATGCTTATCGACCTGCGTCCGCTGGGACTGACCGGCCGTGATGCCGAGGTCAGTCTTGAACGCGCCGGCATCACCTGCAACAAGAACGGCATCCCGTTCGATCCCGAAAGGCCGACGGTAACATCGGGCATCCGGCTCGGCTCGCCGGCGGCAACCTCGCGCGGTTTGGGCGCGCCGGAATTCCGCACCATCGGTCGGATGATCGTCGAGGTGCTGCAAGGCCTCGGCCGGGACCCTGGCGACAATGGTGTGGTCGAAATGCGCGTGCGCGACGAAGTCCGCGCGCTGTGTGCCCGGTTTCCAATTTATCAGCCTGCGGGCGCCTGACCCGAGAAGCAGGAGGAGCAGATGCGCTGTCCGTTCTGTGGCGCCGACGACACGCAGGTCAAGGATTCGCGCCCGACCGATGATCGCGGCGCCATCCGGCGGCGGCGCTTTTGCCCGAATTGCGCGGCGCGGTTCACGACCTTCGAGCGGGTGCAGTTGCGCGATCTGACCGTGATCAAGAAAAACGGCCAACGCGAACCGTTCGACCGCGACAAGCTCGCCCGCTCGATCTACATCGCATTGCGCAAACGGCCGATCGAGCCCGACCGCGTCGAGCGAATTATCAACTCGCTGGTGCGGCAGCTCGAAAGCTCGGGTGAGACCGACATCCCGAGCGACATGATTGGCGGGCTCGTTATGGAGGCGCTGTCGAGCCTCGATCAGGTCGCCTACATCCGCTTTGCGTCAGTCTATCGCAATTTCCGCGAGGCCAAGGATTTCGGCGAATTCGTCGGGCGGATCGCCGCGGATGGCGAGTGAGGCCAGCGATCCAGATCGAGCCAGCGCCCATGATCCGCCTGATTCCCGGTGGATGCGCAGCGCCTTGGCACTGGCGCGTCGCGGGCTTGGCAATGTCTGGCCCAATCCGGCGGTCGGCTGCGTTATCGTACGTGACGGCAGGGTGGTTGGGCGCGGCTGGACCCAGCCCGGCGGCAGACCGCACGCCGAGGCTGAAGCTCTGCGCCGCGCCGGCCCGGCGGCGCGCGGCGCCACCGCTTATGTGAGCCTCGAACCCTGCGCCCATTGGGGCCGCACCCCGCCCTGCGCCGATGCGCTGGTCGATGCCGGGGTGGTGCGGGTCGTCGCCGCCCTGGGCGACCCTGACCCGCGGGTTGCGGGTGCTGGCATCCGGCGGTTGCGCGAGGCCGGCATCGCTGTCGAGACCGGGGCCGGCGCCGCCGAAGCCGCCGAGATCAATGCCGGCTTTCTGACCCGGCAGCGGCTCGGGCGGCCGCTCGTCACCCTCAAGCTGGCGACCTCGCTCGACGGCAAGATCGCGACCGGCACCGGCGAGAGCCAATGGATTACCGGCCCGCCCGCGCGCGAGCAAACCCACAGATTGCGCGCTGAGCACGACGCCGTCATGGTCGGCACCGGCACCGTGCTCGCCGACGACCCGCAGCTGACCTGCCGGCTCCCCGGGCGCGGCCGCCATTCGCCGGTACGGGTCGTGCTCGACCGGTTTTTGCGCATTCCGATTGGCGCGCATGTCATCGCCGAGGCGAGCCTGATCCCGACCTGGGTTGTGACCCTGCAATCAGCCGATCCGGCGCGGCGTCGAGCCGTCCTCGGCCAAGGTGCCGAACTGATCGAGGTCGGGCCCGATGCTGAGGGTCGCATTGACCTCGCGGCAGCGCTGCAGGCGCTGGGCGCACGCGGGCTGACCCGAATCTTGGTCGAGGGCGGCGCCATGCTCGCCGCCGCCCTGGTGCGCGCCCGCCTGATCGACCGCCTGATATGGATGCACGCACCGCTGCTGATCGGCGCTGACGGCATTCCGGCGATCGGCGGTTTCGGGCTCGCAGCATTGGCCGAGGCACCGCGCTTCGAGCCGTTCGTGAGCGAAACCGTCGGCGCCGACATCGTGACGACCTTCCGTGCCCGCGCGTAAGATGTTGTAAAAGTTAACCGATCCGGGAGCCGAAAAAATGGAAGGCCCGGTTGTCTTGCGATCGCCGGAACAGAACAGGCTGCGTTTTCCAGGCATTGAAAGCGGAGCCCGCCTCGGGGTGGAGCGGTGATATTTTACGACCGGCCCCATAATTCCTTGGTTGCGAGGCGCGCGCCTTCGCCGAGAGCGGCAAGCTTGGCCCATACGACCGAGGGATGCACCTCGCACGAGGTCGAAAAGCTGGCAAAGCCGCAATCCGCACTCGCGATGACATTTTCGCGGCCAACGACGGCGGCAAAACGGCCGATCCGCTGGGCGATCGCCTCGGGATGCTCGACCAGGTTCGAGGCATGGGTGATGACTCCCGGGATCAACACCTTGCCGTCGGGGAGCTTTACGCTTTCCCACACCCGCCACTCATGCTCGTGGCGCGGATTGCCGGCCTCGAACGAATAGCCGCCGGCCTCGACCTGCAGCATGATGTCGACGATGTGCTTCAGATCGAGGTCGTGCACGCGCGGCCCCATGTTGATACCGTAACAGGTGTGATAGCGCACCCGCTCGGTCGGAATGCCGGCGAGCGCATGGTTCAGCAATTCGACATTGCCGCTCGCCCATTTGCGGAATTGGGCAATGTCGATATCGGGGTGGGTCGTCCAATAGGTTGCCAATTGCGGATCGTCGATCTGCAGGACAAGCCCGGCATCGACGATCGCCCGGTATTCCTCATGCAGCGCTTCGGCGAGGGCGACGCAAAACTCTTGATCGGTTTTGTAGTATTCGTTGCTGTTCCAATTGGCGAGATTGGCGGGAGACACCGCCGGCATAAAAGCTTCCTCGTGCGGCACCTGGGCCAGAGCAGCCTTCAGATTGTCGATGTCGCGCTGCAGCACATCCTGCCCGCGATACGAGACCGGGCCGGTACAGACCCAGCGGGTCGGCGGCGCCCGCCCCGCGGTACCCGGCATCTGCGCCGCCCATTCATAATATTCGGGGAACGCCCGATGCTCGCGCGACCCTGCCCAACTGCCGGTGCGGCTCTGATTCTTGCGCGGCTCGAGGCCGGCGAGGCGCTCGTTGACATAGGGGATAAAGCCAAACCGCCCCATCTCGCCATCGGCGATGATGTCGATGCCGCTCGCCGCCTGCTTTCGGACGACCTCAGCGACCGCGGTCCTGACCCGCGCGGCAAACGCCGCTGCGTCAACTGCCGCCCCCTGTTCCTTGGTCTGGATCATCGCCAGGAGATCGGGTGGCCGCGGCAGGCTGCCGACATGCGTCGTCAAAATCCGCTCGGTGCTGTGTTTCATGTCGTTCCCTCCGCGCGCGGTTCTTGATGTCGGGTATCAGCCTACCCCCGAGCGGGATGGCGGAAAAGGATTGACCCGTTCCTGCCTATCTCGTCAGCACTGTCCGCAGTGCGGTGATGGACGGCATAAAAAAATATGCGGCAGCGGTCAGGACCACGAATTGGCGCGGCATGTCGAGCTTGGAGCGCCGGTTCCCGGCGGGGTAGTTTGGATAGGGCTCGTCCATGACGCGCTGGCCGCCGCCAGCGGCCTGCCCGATGATCGGGTCGTAACCCGGAACGACCGGAGCGCCATTATCGGGCCGCACCTTGCCGCTGACAAAATCGGGATTGTCCGATTGCTGGCTCTGGATCCACTCGAATTGCCTCGGGATCGACGCCTGATAGCAGACAAACATCAGCCCGCGACTGTGCCGCGTCATCGTCTCGCCCGGCTCGACCTCGGGTCCGAACGGAATGGCGGCACGGAAGATGCGGCGGGTTAAAAACGCCGTCCGCTGGCCAGGCACATCGTCGCGCGGGTTCGCCTTGCGGATATGCGCAGCATAGGGGCAGGCGCGCTGAAACGGATCGTCAGCATAGTCAAAATCATTGTTCCGTCGCGGATCACGCGCCAGCAACGGCCGGTCTTCGAGCGGCGCCAACTCAAGCGGTGCGCCGCTGCGCCAGCGCCCGACCATCCGCGCCGCCAAAAGTTCCGGGTAGATCCCGAGGCGAGCGGCTTGCGCGGCGACGAACCCCCAAAATTCGGGGACGCGCTGCTCGAGGCGCCGGAACACCATGTAGGAGCCGTTCGTCGCCCACAGCGCCGGCAACGGCGCGACCGGCCCCGGCTTGGCCGAATCGTCGGGGTCTTGGCCGGGATAGCCCAGGATGAACTCGCCCGGCCAGATCAGATCCTGACCCGGCAACCCCTGCTCGGGCGCTATGCCCGGCCGCGACACTGGCGTCAGGCCGCGGATACCCGGTTGCGAGATGCCGTCCATAAACCCGAAATGCTCATGGCCGCGCTCGCGTCCGGGCCGCACCGTCCCGATTTCCGAATACACCGTTTTTATCGTGGTGCCGAGCCGGGCGCGCAATGCATTGCCGTTGGAGGCGACGAACGCCTTGTTTGGCCCGGCGATCAGAAAGACGCCATCGATACGATCCGACCTGAAGTCCGGCAGCCACTGCGAGATGGGCGGATCATCGAGCGCCGCGATCGTCGCCGGATCGTCGGCGCCGCGTTCGAAGGCGGGATCCATTCGCGGCCGGTCTGTCCCCAGCAACTGCGTCAGCCCGTCCTTTGTGAAGCCGAGGTTCATGCCCAGCCACGCTGTCGGGCCGTTATCATGGCTACGGTGCCGCGCCTCCACCACGCGCTCTCGCTGCTGAACCGTGCGCAGGCTCGTCAGGCGTCCGGCTACGTACTCCCTCGCCACAGCCTTGAAGCGGGCGGCATCGATGATCTTGAAGAACAGGAACAGCTCGGCGTTCTTTTGCAAGCCGAGAAGCAGATCGCCTTGGATCTCAGCCAGATCCAGCAAAGGCGTGATCTGTTGCGGCACCCCGGCTCCTTTTTTCGATTGCAAGGCGCGATGCGGCCAGCGCGCGCCTTGCGCGGTGGGTGAATTAACAGACCGGGTCGTCAATGCGCCGAGGCCAAGCCTCGAAGGGCTGGTCAGCTGCCACCGGAGCCTTCAAAGCCGACAAGCAAATAGTCCGTCATCCAAACCACTTTTGTACCGACTGTCTTCTTCCAGCGGTAGCCGATCCGCAAAGCGGTGTTGACCTTTTGCTCCTGTCCCTTAAACGTCCAAGACGCCGGGTAATTGCTGTCGATCTCCATCCACACATCTTTTATCTCCAGGTTCTCGCCCACTGGCTGAGCCTTGGCATCGATAAACATGTGGGGATCCATCGTCCCCGATTCCCCGTTTGTATAAGGATTCATCATTGAAATAAGTCTTCCAAGGTCTTCATCCAGGCTTGACATCTTGGGTTCTCCTCTTCCAATGTATTGCATGATACATTTTCATAATTGCCTTCACGTTTGCATTTTAGGGCAATTTTGTCGACTCACGCTGTTCTCCGGCGTCGGCCCTTCCGACTTTACGCTGCAGAGCGACATTCGAGTGTGACCCGATTCATACCAGGGTCAATTTCCTTCGTAAACGTACCGGCCTGGTGCGGCCATAGAAGAAATGCCTGGCGGCCGCAAAGCGGTCAACGGCGTCAAGGACGGTACGCCGACAGCTGGAAATCGACCTGCCGATCTCATCGCGGCGGCGAAAAGTAGTAGCTCCCGCCGGGCGGTCCGGGCGAAGCGCGATTTTCCTCCGCCATTTGCCCCTCCAGCACCGCCGCGACCCGCCGGACTTCGTCGCTGGTCCCCAATATGCGAAAAATCTGAAGCGCCTGGAGGTAGAGCTGTCGCGCACCTTCAAAATCTTTGTTGGTCTGGCAGAGACCAGCCAATGTGATCATTGCTTTGCCCAGATCATTCCGGGCGCCCGCACGATTGAAAATGTTGATCGCCTCCTTGACCTCGTGCACGGCCCGAACCGAGGCTTCGGCGGCGATACATTCGCTGATGAGCCAGCGCGCCCGTCCCTCGAAATGAAGATAGCCCATGGTTCGGCTCGTATTCAGCACCTCCTCAATCAAGGGCTTGGCAAGGCTGCGATCACCTCGACGAAGATGACCCTCGGCAAGCCACAAGGCTTGGTGCAGGTAGGTGTAGCGGAGATCAGAACTCTCGAACCAGGCCACTGCCTCGCTCAGTTCCGCGATGCCGGCATCGACCAGGCCCGCTTTGATTTTTCCGTACCCGCGAATTCCCTTGGCCATGGCCGTGTCGAACGGGTTGGGTGCAAGGTCAAGCGCTCTGTTGCAACACTCCGATCCGCGCTCCAGGTCGCCCCGCTGAATATGCGCAGACCCCATCCTTAACCAGCCGACCACCTTGAGACGCAAATCGTTGAGCGCAATGCCGTGATCAAGAGCGCGCCGGCAATAGTCGAGGCTCGACTCCCACTCGCCAAGGCCATTCGCCGCCACGGTGAGATGCCAAAGCGTCCGTCCGGCCCACCATGGATTGCCCTGCGCTTCAAAGCTCGCGAGAGCAGCTTCACCCATTGCTACGGCGTCGCGCAGCCGGCCAGCAATGGTATAGACCTGAGCAAGGCAAGACTCAGCATAAGCTTTGATCTCCGAATCGGCAGGACCGGCGAGCAAGGCTGCCTTGTTGCAGTGATCGATCGCGACAACTGGCCGACCCCCTGTCAGGCTGTGGAGAAAACCGGTCCAGTAATGCCATGTGGCACGGCGGCGTGGGTCATCCGTCGCTTCCACCATGCTCCGAATATCTTCGAGGGCTGCGATATGCTCGGCCTGCCTGCCGAGCGCGAACTTTACTTCGGCTTGCTTGAGTACGGCGTCGACGCGGCGCAGCCGATTGGCGGTGGTGTCGGGCATCGCATCGAGACGAGCCAGTGCGGTGTTAAAATAATTGAGCGCCTCGGCATTGGCCGACCCCCTTCCGGCTTTGACCGCCGCGGCGATGGCGTAATCAACCGCCTGTTCGGCTTCGTCGCTGCGCGCGAAATGCAATGCCAGCAATTCGGCAACTTCGTCAGTCCGGTTCTGGTACAGCGCTTTGAGTGCCGATCCGATGCGGCCATGGGTCGCGCGGCGCTGGCGCTCCAACAGGCTACCATAGGCCGCCTCCTGGGCTAACGCATGATGAAAGACGTAGGTAACCCCTTCGGGCTCGATCCGCTCATCGAGAAATTCTAGACGGCACAATTCGCGCAGCGGCGGATCGATCGACCCCGACCCGGTCCACACCGCGTTCAGCAAATGCAGCGAGAATTCGCGCCCGATCACCGCCGCCGTCTGGAGCAGTTGCTTGGCTTCGCGCGGCAGACGATCGATACGCGCCATGATCACGTCACGGATCGTCGCCGGTACCAAAAGCTCGCTGTGGATGTTCTTGGCTTCTCCGGCATGCAAAGCCAGCTGTTGCAAAAACAGCGGGTTGCCGTCCGCTTTGGCGACAATCTGGGCGGCTACCGGATCGGCGAGACCCGTGCCGCGTGATATCGATCGGACAACGTGACGGCTGTCGTCCGAACTCAGCGGCTGCAGCGCGATCTGGGCAGCCCCGGTTTTCCCGGCCCACGGTGCAGTGACCCCCGGCCGGTAGGTAGCAATGATCAGTATCCGGGTATTGGCAACGTAATCCGAGATGGCCTGAAGAAACTCTGCCGAGAGTTTATCGATCCAGTGCAAATCCTCAACCACCAGGGCAAGTGGCCGACGGCGACTGCCATTGATTGTGAATTGGTGAAAAATGTTGAACGCTTTTTCTTTAATGGCTTCAGCGCGCGACAACAGCAACGGGTCGTTGACCGCGTTGACCCCGAGTAAATGCAGCAACACGGCGGCGTCTTGATCGGGATTCATCCCGACCGCGCGCAGCCCGGAGCCGATCTTGTCGATAATCGCGTCCGGCGCGTCGGTCTCAACAATGCCGCAATAGCTGCGCAGCAGATCGAGCACCAACAGGTACGGGATGGCCATCCCGTACGAGTCGCACCGCCCCTCGACCCAGTTGAGGCGTCCAGGAAGGAGCCGCCGTCGCATCTCTTCGACGATGCGGGACTTGCCGATGCCAGGCTCGCCGACGATCTCGATCAATCGGCCATGGCCGGTTTCGGCTTCTTCGACATAGCTCAGCAACGCAGCCAGCGCGTCGACGCGATCGACAAAGTCGGTTGCCCGCATCGGACCCGCCCTGTCGCCAGCCTGCGATCGTGAGACGTCAAGCAACCGGTAGGCCGAGATCGGGTCGGCCTTGCCTTTGAGTGTCAACGGTCCGAGCGGTTGAGCGCGGGCAAAGCCCTGCGCCAATGCCCAGGTGGTATCGCCGAGCAGGATGGCGCCTGGCTCGGCCGCCTGCTGCAGCCGGGCGGCGACGTTTGCCGTGTCGCCGATAACCGTTTCCACTCCGAGGCTGCCGGCAAGCGGGCCAAAGACGACCGGACCGGAGTGGATGCCGATGCGCACCGGCAGTCCGAGCGCCCCGCCCGAGGCTGCGCCGCGTTCGCCCGTCAGCACCCGACGGATGCCGAGGCCGGCGAGCAATGCCCGCCGGACATGGTCTTCATAAGCGCGCGGCGCACCAAACACCGCCATAAACCCGTCGCCGGTAAACTCCGGGACCGTTCCGCCATAGCGCCGTATCTCGGCGATCGAGAGGTCGAGAAAGTGATTGACCAGATCGAGCATTGCTTCGGCGCCGAGACTTTCGGTCAGGGCGGTCGAATTGACGATGTCGCAAAACAGCACCGTTACCTGCTTGATCTCGCCATTGAGCCCGCCCGCCGCGGCCGCGATCTGGGCTCGCGGTGGGTAGGCTTCCGGCGCCGGCGCCGGCCGCAGATCGAGCGTGGCGAGCGACGCCCCGCAATGCCGGCAGAATTGTTGCTGGCGCGGGTTGATCACCCCGCAGGACGGGCAGCCGATTGTCAGCGGCGCGCCGCAATCAGCGCAAAATCGCTTGTCAGCCGGGCTTTCGGCACCGCATTCAGGGCACCTCATACCGGTCTCCGGAGCTTTTGCGGGAGCAGCGTGGAACGCCTCAGCAACTATAAGAAGGGCGGGTCACGATCGCAAGTTCGCTGGCGGTCGTGCCCGGAACTGGCCGGCGCCTCGCCGGGTTAGCAAGTTGTATCCTTGCCTGGCGGAATTCCCCCTCCCCCTGCCCGCCAGGCCGACTTTGCCCCGCTCCTGCGGGGCTTTTCTTGCGACCGCCGGTTAGGAGATGATGAGGCCGTGGTGATAGCGGGGCGTGCCGAGCCGTTTTTCGAGATCTTCAGCCATCCGGTCGTAGCTCTGCGCGATCTGCGACATCGTTTTGCGCGCCGATGTCGAGGTAAAGCCGTCGGCCTCCGCACGGATCTCCTCGGCAGTCAAGCGCCACCAGCAAACCTGTTCCATGGTCTCCCGGGGCTGCACCGCTTTTTGAGCGGCATAGCCGCCTGAGGTGAGTTCGAAGCGCCGTTTGAAAGCCTCCGCTTCCGGAGCGCTGCCGAATTCGACCTGCATCACCATCGTATCCGGTAACAGATCGCATTGAAACTTGGACGGGGAACAATGGTGGGCGTCGAGCCATGACCGCATGCTGGTCATTTCAGCGGATAAACTCGTCGCCCGGCGAGGCAGCTTGACGATGACCACAGGCATGCCAGTCTCCCGATTTTTTTGCATATTACATATGTAATCCGCACTCCGTCCAGAACGAGGTTAACGGAGTTTCCGATGTTATCGGGCACGGTTTCCCTGTCGGACGGTGGGAGCAAAGGCCAGGTGTTCGGGGTTGTGATCCTGCGCGGGTCAGCCGGCGCTTATCGGGTGCGCGCCAAAGGGATTGCTCAACGGTCCTGGCGGGGGTGAGCGACGCATGACAGGGGGCGGCGCCTCGCGCGCCATTCTCGGGGGCGCGTGACGGGGCGGCCCCTCCCGCATCCTCCTCCTGCACCACGACCACGAGGGGTTCAGCGCCGTCGCTTGCGACGGACCCCGTGATCGGATTGGCTCCCCGGGCCGGACTCGAACCAGCGACCCAGCGGTTAACAGCCGCTTGCTCTACCAACTGAGCTACCGGGGATCAGAAGGCCCTCTGGGGCCAGTACAACTTCCCTCCCTGGAGACCGCAACCGGCGGCCAACCGCTGCGCGGAGCTTCGCCATCCAGCCATACCGTTGGTCTCCGGTGTTCCCGGACCGGCTTGACGCCTGGAGTGACAACCTTCTGGCCGACTATCCTCGCCTAAAGCCTCGCTTGCCTATCCCGGCCTGCCCGACCAATCATACGGGGTCGCCCGCATTCCCGGCTGGAGACTGCCGCACTGCGTAGACGATCATAGGCGATGGAGCGCTCTTGTTGCAAGCCATTGGAGATCGGCTGCGCCGGGCTCCGGCCGATCGGCGATAACAGCCCCTCGCATCCCTGGTGATTGCGGCGCGGCGCCATATTCCGCCTTGTTCAGGTTCGTATGTGAACGCCTGATCGCCGCGACGAGACCGCCTACATTCAGCTTATGCGCTCGCATTCCTCGCTGATCAGCGGCGCATCGCCGGCAAGGGTCGTGCGGCGCACGTCGCGCACCTCGCGGTGATCAAACCGGCGGGCGCGGTGCATCGTCGTGCGGTTGTCCCACATCACCAAATCGTATGGCCGCCAGGCATGCGAATAAACAAACTCGGGCCGGGTCGCATGCTCGCTCAGATCGCGCAGAAACATCCGCGCCTCGGGGATCGGCCAGCCAAGAATGGCGCCGGCATGAGCGGCGAGAAACAGCGATTTGCGGCCGGTGACCGGATGGGTGCGAACCAGCGGCTGGCGTACCGGGCGAAACGCCTCCGCCTCTTGCGGCGACCACTCGGTCAACCCGATCGCGGCGCGCGAATAGATCAGCGAATGCTCGCAGACGAGATCCTCGATTTCCCCCTTCGTGCGGTCGTCGAGCGCATCATAGGCGGCGCGCATATCGGCAAATTCGGTGTTGGCGCCCCAGGACGGAATGACCCGGCCGGACAGCAGCGAATACTTGGCCGGGACCGGGCGGAACGAGCTGTCGGAATGCCACAACCGGTCGGCGAGTTTGAAAAACCACACCCGATCCTCGGTCGACATGATCGCACCCGATTTGTCGAGGTTCGAAAAATCGGCGATGCCCGGACCAAGCCGGCTGTCCTCGCGCTTGCGGATATGGCCCGGCGTATTGTAGCGCTCAAGTTCACCAAAATGGCGGGTAAAGGCGATCTGCTCGGCGTCGCTCAACTCCTGCCCGGGAAAGACCAGGACGGCGTAATCGTCCATCGCCTGCTCGATCGCCGCGACCGTGTTGCGATCGAGCGGCCGACGGCAATCGACCCCGGTGACTTCGCCGGCGAAGACCGGCTGCAATCGGCGGATCGACAATGGCATCGCCTGCTGCTCCTTTCCTTGCCGCCCGTTCGGGCATCGGTATACCATGATCTTCTGGCGATGTTGTCCGTAATGCGAAACGGTGGTCTCGAGCCAGACTTTCTTGATGATGTCGAGACTTTCGGCAAAACGCCGATGACCTTCCTCATCGGGGAAAGCCGCAGGCGCACCGGGAGGCGCTACAGCCAATGCCGAAAATCAGTCGGCCGCCATCGACAAGAACTCGTGACAGATGCCGAACTCCATCACCCCTCCGGCGCGCCACGGTTCGACTTTAATCTTGTCCATCGCATTCGGCCTAGCCCGTTTGGATGGAAGCCCAGCCGACACCATCCGAGCCGCTCGGCCTTCCTTGAACGCGCGATATTCCCCGGCCTGCGGCGGTATTGATGGCCTTGCCGTCGGTCCGCCGCCGCATGCCCGGAAGCGCGGCAACCCCGTCCCGTTGGCGTCCCCAAGGGGATTCGAACCCCTGTTACCGCCGTGAAAGGGCGATGTCCTAGGCCTCTAGACGATGGGGACGCAAGCCGCGGGCGCTTGCATCTAAAGCGGCGGGGGCAAGAAATCAACTGCCACTCGCGGTCTATCCGCCGCGCTCCCCGAGCGAATGCGCGATCACCCTTTTATGAAGGGCGAAACCCGACGCAACCGCCTCTCAGCCGATGGCTGGCGCTGGCGAAGGCGGCAATCGGTCGACCCCTGCGGCCGCGGCGGTTACTCGAGGAATGATCGAGCCAATGCCGGCGACGCGATTCTTCGGCTATGATGCGCCGGTCACTCGGGCAACAATGAGGTGTGGCGATGTCGAAGATCGCAAATACCGGGGGTTGCCAGGCTCTCGGCGGCATTACCGGCGGCGTTGAGGGTCGTCGGTGAACGCCGGCGCTGCCGTCCGCGTCGGGATCGGCGGGTGGGTGTTCCCGCCGTGGCGCGGCGTCCTTTATCCGCCAGGTCTGCCGCAGGCGCGCGAACTCGCCTATGCCAGCCGCCAGGTGACGGCAATCGAGATCAACGGCACTTTTTACGGCAGCCAGAAGCCGGAGAGCTTTCGCCGCTGGCACGACGAGACCCCGGAGGACTTCGTGTTTTCGCTGAAGGGCCCGCGGTTCGCGACCCATCGCCGCGATCTCGCCACCGCCGGTCCGTCGATCGATCGCTTTCTGGCGAGCGGCGTGCTTGAACTGCGCGACAAGCTGGGCCCGATCATCTGGCAATTCGCTCCATTTTTGCGCTTTGACGAGAGCGCTTTCGGCGATTTCCTGGCACTCCTGCCGTCAGAGATCAATGGCCGGGCTCTGCGTCATGTCGTCGAAGTGCGCCATCCGAGCTTTGCCGCTCCGGCGTTCACGGCATTGCTGCAGCACCGCAAGATCGCGGTGGCCCTGGTTGACGACGAGAAATACCCGGCCATCGATACCGTCACGACGGATTTCGTCTATGCCCGGCTGCGGCGATCGTCGCTTGAGGAGCCGCTTGGCTATGCGCCCGAGAGGCTCGACGCCTGGGCCGGCCGCGCACAGGATTGGACGAAAAGCGGTCTCGACGCCTTCATCTATTTCATCAACGGCGCCAAGGTGCGGGCCCCGGCGGCAGCCGCGGCACTCCTGCAACGCCTCGCACCGGGCATCACCGGTATCGTGCCGGCGGCGTCAGCGGAAGCGTAGCAAAAGACCGGCACCGATTTTGCTCAACCGATTTTGCTAAATCGATTTGCCGATGAGATTGTGGCAGGCCTCGCAGAGTCGCGGTTCTGCCACGGCAGGCCCGTTGTTGCGGTGAAAAAGCTTGCCGTCGACCCGCGGCGGCAATCGGGTCCAGGCTCTGGGAAGATGGGGGGCGCCAATGATCAACGAGCAACAACTGCGGCAGCAGATCGAGGAGGTGCGGACCGGCAGGCGCTCGCGCCGGGCATTTCTGCGCGAGATGATCGGGCTCGGTCTCGGCGCTCCCTTTGTGGCCCAGATGCTGGCCCATGGCGGTGTCGCGATGGCGGCGACAAATCTCAACTATGCGCCGACCAAAGCCGGCGGCGGCGGCACCCTGAAGCTGTTGTGGTGGGAAGGACCCACCCTGCTCAACCCGCATTTCGCGGTCGGCACCAAGGATCAGGACGGTTCCCGCATCTTCTACGAGCCGCTCGCCGGATGGGATCCCGACGGCAATCTGGTGCCGATCCTCGCCGCCGAGATCCCGGATGCGCAGAGCGGCACCCTCGACAGGAACCTCGGCTGGGTGATCTGGAAGCTCAAGCCAGGCGTCAAATGGCATGACGGCCAACCATTCACCGCCGATGACTGCGTGTTCAACTGGCGGTACGCCGCCGACCCGGCCACCGCGGCGACGACAATCGGCAGCTACAAGGACATCACGGTTTCGAAGGTCGACGACCTCACGATCAAGATCGATTTTCCCAAGCCGACGCCGTTCTGGGCCAACGCCTTTGTCGGCGTGCGCGGCATGGTCATTCCACAGCACCTCTTCGCGAAGTACGCCGGAGCCAATTCGCGCGAGGCGCCGGCAAACCTGGCGCCGGTCGGCACCGGCCCCTATCGCTTTGTCGACTTCAAGCCGGCCGACCTCGTGCGCGGCAAGAGCAATCCGAATTATCACATGCCCAACCGTCCCTATTTTGACGCGATCGAGATGAAAGGCGGGGGTGATGCGGTGTCGGCGGCGCGCGCGGTGCTGCAGACCGGTGAATATGATTTCGCCTGGAATATGCAGGTCGAGGACGAGTTGCTGAAGCGCCTCGAAGCGGGCGGCAGGGGTCATGTCGACATCTTCGCGAGCGGCAATGTCGAGCACATCGAGCTCAACAACACCGACCCGTGGAAGGAGGTCGACGGCGAGCGCTCGAGCATCAAGACGACGCATCCGTTTCTGACCGATCCAGCGGTGCGTCAAGCGCTCAACCTGCTGGTCGACCGGCTCTCGGTCCAAAAGTACATTTACGGGCGGACCGGCATCGCCACCGCCAATTTCATCAATAACCCGCCTCGGTTCGTCTCAACGGACACGGCATACGCATTCGATATCGCCAAGGCGACCGGCATCCTCGACAAGGCGGGCTGGAAACCCGGCGCCGACGGCATCCGCACGAAAGACGGCACAAAGCTTAAGATCGTCTATCAGACCTCGATCAACGCACCGCGGCAGAAGACCCAGGAGATCGTCAAGCAGGCCTGTCAGAAGGCCGGCATCGAGGTCGAGCTGAAGACGGTTCCGGCTTCGGTATATTTCTCGTCGGATGTGGGCAATCCGGACACCTATTCAAAGTTCTACACCGACATTCAGATGTTCCAGACGACGATGAGCCAGCCGGATCCGGGCACGTTTATGCGCCAGTTCCTCTCATCCGAGGTCGCAAGCAAACAGAACAAGTGGCAGGGCCGCAATATCACACGCTGGCGCAACGCCGAATACGACGCGCTTTATCACGCGTCCGAGCACGAGACCGACCCGGTCAAGCGCGCGGCGCTGTTCATCAAAATGAACGATCTGGTGATCAAGAATGTCGTCGTCATCCCGGTCGTCCATCGTCCGAACGTCGCCGCCGTCTCGAACAAGCTGCACGTTCTGCTCTCCGGCTGGGACAGCTATATCTGGAACCTGCATGACTGGTACGCCGATGTCTCAGACTGATCGAATGCCTCAGACTGATCGGACATTCACCGCCGCCGCGCCTGGCGCGCGCCCGTTCGAACGCTAGTGCTCCGCTATTTTGTCAGGCGTTTGCTGCTGGCGCTGCCCAGTCTCCTGGCAATTAGCGTTGTTCTGTTTGCGGTGCTGGCGCTCGCCCCCGGCGACCCGTTTTCCGATCTTGCCACCGATCCCTCGATCCCGCCCTCGGTCGCCGCGGCCTTGCGCACAAAGTTCGGCCTCGACGACCCGCTCCCGATACGCTACCTGCATTGGCTCCTGGCGATGGTGCGTGGTGACTGGGGCTTTTCGTTCGCCAGCCGTATCAATGTCAGCACGCTGATCCTGCAGCGGCTGCCAACCACGCTCGCGGTGATCGGCGCTTCGCAGATCCTGGCACTGGCGATCGCGGTGCCGGTCGGCGTCTATGCCGGGGTCCGGCCGTACTCGGTCTTTGACCAGATCGCCGGCAGCCTGGCGCTGATCGGGTTTTCGCTGCCGACTTTCTTCACCGGCCTCGTGTTCATCCTGGTGTTCAGCGTCGACCTGCACTGGCTGCCTTTTGTGTACCGAACCGATATCGGCGGCAGCGGGCCGGCGCTGTACTGGGAGTACATTCGCCAGGCGATCATGCCGGTCGCCGTGCTCGGCCTCTTTCAGGGAGCGGCGTGGACGCGCTTTGTCCGCGCTTCGGTGCTCGATGTGGCCCGCCTCGACTATGTGACGACGGCGCGCGCCAAAGGGCTCGCCGAACGGGTCGTCGTCGCCAGGCATATCGTACGCAACGCGCTGATCCCAGTCGTGACGCTCGTCGCCTTGCAGATGCCCGTCATCTTTGGCGGCGCGATCATCACTGAGCAGATCTTTCGCGTCCCCGGCATCGGGTCGCTGTTGATCAGCGCGATCCTGGCAAACGACACGCCAGTGATCATGGCGGTAACCTTTGTCTTCGCCTGTCTCGTCATCCTGTTCAACCTGATTGCGGACTTGCTTTATGGCTGGCTCGACCCCCGCATCTCCTACCATTGAGGTCGCCGCCACCATCCGGCCGACGCCGGCGGGCCGGGCCTCACTCGCGCGCGAAGCCTGGCGGAGGTTTCGCCGCCATCGCCTCGCCCTGGTAAGCGCCGGGATCCTGGCGGCGATGATCGTTGTGCTGCTGCTGGGGCCGTTGATCTGGCCAGTGCCGATCAACGCAATCGATTTTGCCGCACAACTGCATGGGCCGAGCCTGGCCCATCCGCTGGGCACCGACGATCTGGGGCAGGATCTCCTCGCCCGCATGATCTACGGCGGCCGCATCTCGATGTCGGTCGGCATTGCGGCGATGCTGATCGCCGTTGTCGTCGGCGTCGCCATCGGCGCGGTCGCCGGCATCACGCACAGCGCCGTCGATATGGGGTTGATGTGGCTGTGCGACCTGTTCCTGTCACTGCCGCAGCTGCCGTTGCTGCTGCTGATCATCTACCTGTTCGAGGCTTCGCTGCGCAAAGTGGTCGGCCAACAATTGGGCACGTTCATCCT
>DATJLK010000038.1:0-9046 GCA_035509615.1 Allostellaceae bacterium
TGGCGCTGACCGGCGACATTCGCGGCATGCGGATCGGCATCCCCAAGGAATATCGGGCTCCTGACATGCCCGGCGAAATCGAAACGCTGTGGCAGCAAGGGATCGACTGGCTGGACGATGCCGGCGCCACGCCGGTCGAGATCAGCCTGCCGCACACCAAATATGCGCTGGCGTGCTATTACATCATCGCCCCGGCCGAGGCGTCTTCGAACCTTGCGCGCTATGATGGCGTGCGCTTTGGGCTGCGGGTCGATGGCGCCAGCCTTGACGAGATGTACGAACTGACCCGCGCCGCCGGGTTTGGCGTCGAGGTCCGGCGCCGGGTGCTGATCGGCACCTATGTGCTGTCGGCCGGCTATTACGACGCCTATTACCTGAAGGCACAGCGGGTGCGGGCGCTGATCGCTCGCGATTTTGCCGAGGCCTTTCAGCGGGTCGACGCCATCCTGGCGCCAACCGCACCCTCGGCCGCGTTTGCGATCGGCGAGAACAGCGACGACCCGGTCACGATGTATCTGAACGATGTCTTTACGGTGCCAGCCAGTCTCGCCGGATTGCCGGCGATCTCGGTCCCCGCCGGGCTGACCGCCGATGGCCTGCCGCTCGGTCTGCAGATCATCGGCCGCGCCTTTGACGAGGAGGCGGTGTTGCGCGTTGCCGGCGTGCTGGAGGGTGCGGCGCAATTCCGCGATCTGCCGGGCTTTGTCGCCGGGGGGCAGGAACCGGCACCGCAATCCGGCTGACCATCGCTGACGGCCGTCGCCTTATTCGGCGGCGGCCCGCCCGGGAACGGCGGCGGGACGCCAGCGCAGGACCGGCTTGCGGGCGGCCGCGGTCTCGTCAAAGCGGCGGCGCGGCGCCAGCCTCGGCGCTGAATGAAACCGCGCCGTGTCACCCGTGCGCGCCGCCGCGGCGAGCGCCCGGACCACCGCGGCAAATTCGTCGAGTGTCGCCTTGCTCTCGGTTTCGGTCGGCTCGATCAGCAGGGCGCCGTGCACAATCAGCGGAAAATACATCGTCATCGGATGATAGCCCTCGTCGATCAGCGCCTTGGCGAAATCGAGCGTGGTAACGCCGGTCTCCTTCAGAAAACCGTCGTCGAACAACACCTCGTGCATGCACCGGCCGGGGAATGACAGGCTGAGATCGGGCGCGAGCAGGACGCACAGGTAATTGGCGTTCAGCACCGCGTCTTCGGCGACCTGGCGCAGACCGTCGGCGCCATGGCTCATCATGTAGGCGAGCGCGCGTACGAACATGCCGATCTGGCCGTGAAACGCCTTGAGCCGGCCGATCGCCGCCGCTCCGGTATTGTGCTCGACCAGCTCCAGCCCGTCCGGCCCATGCACCAGCCATGGCAACGGCGCGAAAGGGGCGAGGCCCGCTGCCAGCACCACCGGGCCGCTGCCCGGTCCGCCGCCGCCATGCGGGGTCGAAAACGTCTTGTGCAGATTGAGATGCATACAGTCGATGCCGAGATCGGCCGGCCGCACCCGACCGACGATCGCGTTGAAATTGGCGCCGTCGCAATAGAAATAGGCGCCGGCCTCGTGCACCGCTGCAGCGATCTCGACAATCTCGTTTTCGAACAGCCCGCAGGTGTTGGGGTTGGTCAACATCAGGGCGGCAACATCACCGCCGAGCTTGCTTTCGAGGGCCGCCCGGTCGACGCGGCCTCGCGCATCGGCCGGCACCGGATCGACCCGGTAGCCGCAGGCCGCGGCGGTGGCGGGGTTGGTGCCATGGGCCGATTCGGGCACCAGGACCCGGCGGCGCGGATCGCCGCGGGCTTCCAGCGCGGCGCGGATCGTCATCATCCCGCACAGCTCGCCATGCGCGCCAGCGCCCGGCGACAACGCCACCGCCGGCATGCCGGTCAGCGTCTTCAGCCAATATGCCAGGGTGTCGATCAGTTCGAGGGCACCGGGCACCGTCGATAGCGGCTGCAAGGGGTGGATGTCGGCCAGACCGGGAAGCCGCGCCAGCTTTTCGTTGAGCCGTGGGTTGTGCTTCATCGTGCACGAGCCGAGCGGATAAAGCCCGGTATCGATCGCGTAATTCTTTTGCGACAGGCGGGTGAAATGGCGCACGACCTGCGGCTCGCTGAGACCCGGCAATCCGATCGGCCCCTGTCGTTCGAGCCCGCCGAGACGGGCGCAGAACTGCGGCGGTTCCGGCAGGTCGACGCCGCAATGGCCGGGCGAATCCTGCTCGAAGATCAGCTTCTCCTCGATTTGCAGTCCGCGATTGCCGCTGAACGTCGCGGTTGCCGCCGGCGCCGCCATCGGCACCGCCGGCGCGGCTGGGTGCGCGCTCAGCGCCTGGCTCCAATCGTTCACGACAGCACCTCCCGCAGGCCGGCTTCAAGCCGCGTCATGTCGTCTTCGGTGACGGTCTCGGTCGCCGCGACCAGCAGCAGATCGGCCAGTTCCGGCCGCTCCGGGTAAAGCCGACTGACCGGGATCCCGGCCAGCACACCGGCTTCCGCAAGCGCCTCGACAACCGGCGCCGCCGGGCATGGCAACCGCAAGGTGAATTCGTTGAAAAAGCTGCGATTGACCAGCCGGACCCGCGGCAGCCCCTCGAGCCGCTCGGCCAGCCGCACCGCCGCCGCATGGTTGAGCCGGGCCAGACGGGCAAACCCGGTCTCGCCGAGCAATGCCAGATGGATTGTAAAGGCGAGCGTGCACAGCCCCGAATTGGTGCAGATGTTGCTGGTGGCGCGCTCGCGCCGGATATGCTGTTCGCGCGCCGACAGGGTCAACACCCAGCCGCGCCGGCCCTCGGTATCGCTGGTCTCACCGACCAGCCGGCCCGGCATCTGGCGCACGAATTTGTCGCGGCTGGCAAACAGACCGAGATAGGGGCCGCCGAAATTGAGCGCGTTGCCGAGCGATTGCCCCTCGGCGGCGACGATGTCGGCGCCGATCTCGCCCGGTGATTTGACCGCGCCCAGCGACACGATCTCGGTGACGACCACGACCAGCAGCGCACCGGCCTGGTGACAGGCTTGCGCCAGGGCCGACCAGTCGTGCAATTCGCCCCAGAAATCCGGGTTCTGAACAACGACGCACGAGGTGCCGCTATCGACCAGCCGTGCCGGATCTGGCTCCGCACCCGGCGCCGGCGCGGCCATGTCGAGCTCGAACCCGACAAACCGGGCATAGCTGGTGCAGACCTCGCGGTAATGCGGGTGCAGCCCGCCCGACAGCACCGCGCGTTTGCGGCCGGTGATGCGGTTCGCCATCATGACCGCTTCGACGCAAGCGTCGGCGCCGTCATAAAGCGAGGCGTTGGCGACCTCCATGCCGGTCAACAACGCCACCTGGGTCTGGAACTCGAACAGATATTGCAGCGTCCCCTGAGCTATCTCGGGCTGATAGGGCGTGTACGACGTCAGGAACTCGCCGCGCTGGATCAGATGATCGACCGCTGCCGGGACATGATGGCGATAGGCGCCGCCGCCAACGAAGAACGGCACCGACCCGGCCGCGACATTGCCCGCCGCCATCCGGCCGATGGCGCGCTCGACCTCGAGTTCGCCCTGCGCCCGCGGCAGGTCGAGCAGCCCGTCGAGCCGGGCGGCCGCGGGCACTTCGGCGAACAGTTCGTCGATCGATCCGACGCCGATCCGTTTCAGCATTGCACCGCGATCGGCCTCGGTCAGCGGCAGATAGCGCATCTAAGGCTGCTCCTCGACAAAACGCTGGTAGGCGGCCTCGTCCATCAGTCCATCGAGCTGGTGCGGATCGGCAAGCCGCAGTTTGATGAACCAGCCTTCGCCCATCGGGTCGGCGTTGACCTTGGCTGGATCGGCGGCAAGCGCGTCATTGATTTCGACCACCTCGCCCGAGACCGGAGCGTAGACATCGCTCGCCGCCTTGACCGATTCGACGATCGCGGCCTCCCCACCCTGTTCGACCTGGCGGCCGATCTCGGGCAATTCGACATAGACGACGTCGCCCAATTGCGACTGGGCGTAATCGGTGATGCCGATCACCGCGACATCGCCGTCGCACCGCACCCATTCGTGATCCTTGCTAAACCGCACTGCCGTCATCGCCGGCTCCTTTCATCTCGCTCGGGCCTCCGCGTCTCCTGCTCCCCCCGCGCGCCGGGCAGGGCCGGCCCCGGACTCTCCGTTCCCCGGGAACGGAAGAGGCCTGGGATCGGGGCGGTAATAGCGATGCGGGACAAACGGCAAGGAGACGACCTGGGCCGGCCGCGCGGTGCCGCGCACGCTCAGCGCCAGCGGGGTGCCCGCCACAGCATGGACGGCATCGACATAGCCCATCGCGACCGGCGCCCCCAGCGACGGGGCAAACCCGCCGCTCGTCACCCGGCCGCTCGTCGCGCCGGCCCGATCGAGGATCGCGGTTCCGTCGCGCGCCGGCGCCCGCTCATCGGGACGCAGGCCGACGCGCTTGCGCGCCGTCCCATGGGCCAGCTGCTGTTGAATGATGGCGGCGCCGGGAAATCCGCCCGTCTCGCGCCGGCGCTTGCCGATCGTCCAGGCGAGATCGGCTTCGACCGGGGTCGTCGTCGCGTCGATGTCGTGGCCATAGAGGCACAGCCCGGCCTCGAGCCGCAGCGAATCGCGCGCCCCAAGCCCGACCGGGGCGACTTCGGGCTCGGCCAGCAGTAATTCGGCAATCGCCCGGGCGCCCGCCGCCGGCAGCGAAATCTCGAACCCGTCCTCGCCGGTATAACCGGAGCGGGTGACGAGACAGTGCTGGCCGTCGAGCACGATTTCCGCCGCACTCATAAACGGCAG
The DNA here is from genome assembly GCA_035509615.1 of Allostellaceae bacterium. Classification (GTDB taxonomy): domain Bacteria; phylum Pseudomonadota; class Alphaproteobacteria; order ATCC43930; family CGMCC-115725; genus AP-15. Next base: position 4,775 of record DATJLK010000038.1, read on the forward strand.
TCGCACCACCCCGCCGGCGAGCCGCTCCAGCACCGCGGCCGCCATCGGCCCCTGCAACGCCAGCAACGCTCGCTCGTCGAGCCGACTGATCTTGACCGCCGGGCCGAGATGGCCGGCGAGGTGTGCCAGATCCGCGTCCTGGGTGGCGGCGTTGACGACGACAAAGAGGCTGTCGGGCAGCCGCGTTACCATCAGGTCGTCGAGGATGCCGCCTGCCTCGTTGAGCAGCAGCGTGTAGCGCATCCGCGCAGTCCCAAGACCGCTGATATCGCCCGGCACCAGGGTTTCGAGTGCCGCCGCCGGATCGGCTCCTTCGATCCGCAACTGCCCCATATGCGATACGTCAAAAAGCCCGGCGGCAGCCCGGGTGTGGAGATGTTCGGCGAGGATGCCGGTCGGGTACTGCACCGGCATCTGATAGCCGGCAAACGCCACCATCCGTGCGCCGAGCGCCAGATGTAGCGGGTAAAGCGGTGTGCGCTTGAGCGGCTCGGTCTCTTGGGCGGGCACCCCAACCTCCGACAGAGAGCGGACGCTCTTTGCGTCCCCTATGCCCCCTCTGTCGTGGACCCTGAGAGATTCACCGTCCCGCCCGCATCGGAGCCGGGACAAGCTTACTCCGTCGGTGAGCGGCGATGCTAGACCTCGCCGCTGCTTTCCAGAGCGCCCTTCCGCCCGCGGTCCTTTTGCCTGAGAGTTTCCGGGGCGGTTGCTCCTTCGGCGCCGCACCTCCCGATCCATGTCAGGGGATGCGGCCTCTCCCGCGGGCGTGCGATCAGCAGCAGCTGATGTAACACTCCGCGCCGCCAAAAACCACCTACTTCCAATTTTCGATGGCGGTTCCTATCAGGGTTACCCCGAACCGCGCCTTGGGCATCCCAAGTAATCGTTTCGGCACAACCGACTGACAACGGCAACTGATGCCCGGCTCCGCCTATTTCCCGACGCCGTCCAGCCACGGCAATCAGGCGAAAGAGCAGCACGCCGTGCATCTTGTCGGAAAATTTGAGGCCTGCTTCAGGTGTGGCAGTTCAAACCAAGAATGTCGTACCGCTCGGCACTGACGCCTTGATACCGCTCGGCGATTGACAGGTTGCGGGCTCGGGGGAATCATTCCGGCTTCGGGCGTTTTCCGAGGGAGCAAAGCAGGGCCGATGTTGCTGGCAGCGGCAAAAAGGGTGGGGGGATCATTCCCGACGGTCGCACTGTTCACTCTGCGCGGCGGCCGGGCGTCTGCCCGAAAGCAAGCTGACTCGACCCGATCTCACGCGTGTGTCGCGGGGGAGATGTGCGCCGCCTGATTGCGGCGACGGAGGGACTGGTAACGGAGACAACAGGAGATCGCGATGCCATTCGACGGTACGTATTTCCCCGCAACAGCGACCCCTTACGATACCGGGCTGTTCCCACTGTGGAGCCGGCATGGCTGTCGGCTGTGGTTCCACACCCGGATGCGCGGCAAAAAGCCCGCCGCTCCGAGCCTGTTGCGCGCCCCGACCCCGGCCGAGCGCGGGCTCGCCGTGGCCGATGTCCTGCGGGACGCAAAGGACATGATTACCGACCCCAAGGATTGGACGCGGCGCACCTATCGTTCGTTTGGCGGCCAGCGCTGTGCGGTCGGCGCCTTGCGGGCGGCGGCCAAGCGACTCGAGGATCCGACCGTCGCCTGGTCGGCGCACGCATTATTGATCGACGTCGCGCGCTCGCGCGGGTTCACCAATGTCGAAACCATGAACGATCGTTCATCGCACGCCGCGGTGATGGCGGCGTTCGATCAGGCGATCCGAGCGGCCGAACGCGGTGCGGTTTCGCGTTAGCGCCGAGCGGAGTTAGACCCGGCGCGGACTGACCGGTCCGCGGCCGCGGCCGCGCCGGCATGACTTTGTCGTGACGCAAGATCCGTCTGCGATCGGGCGGCGGACGGTTAGTTGGTGCATCGCGCTCTCCGGACATCTTGTCCGTTGCCATTGATTTATTGACACGCTTGCATGATCGGACGGGGCGTCCGATAAGCCCGCCTGATGCCATCGCAGTGGGAATCTTATCGAAGAGGCGGCGCACATGCTCGGCATTGCCGCCGAGCCTATGCGCAAATCGCGAGTGGGCGGCGTCCCCGGCCGCAATCGACTGCCGATCGTGTAGCTCGCCGACCGCCGCGGCCGGCAGCTCGATCCCAGAATCTTTGACGAGCCTCCGGGGCTGCGCCGGCAAGGTCGTATCCACCGTGCCGGCACCCCGAAACAGAACTCCACTCGCCCGGCGAGCGCAAACTGGGAGGCGGCACAATGGCGCCTGAGGACAGCATTCGCGGACGCGAACCGCGCCCGTTTACCGGTGCGGAATATGTCGAAAGTCTGCGCGACAGCCGCGAGGTCTATATCGATGGCGAGCGGGTTGCCGATGTGACGACCCACCCGGCATTTCGCAATTCGGTCCGCTCATTGGCACGTCTTTACGACGCGTTGCATGATCCCAAGACCAAGGAAGTGTTGACCGTGCCGACTGATACCGGCTCGTCCGGCTACACTCATAGGTATTTCCGCGTTGCTCGCTCGCCCGAAGAATTGATCGCCCAGCAGCGCGCCATAGCCTGTTGGTCGCGGCTGACCTATGGGTGGATGGGGCGCACCCCCGATTACAAGGCCTCGTTGATGAATACACTCGGCGCCAATGCCGAGTATTACGGCCAGTTTGCCGCCAATGCGCGGCGCTGGTACCGCCGTGCCCAGGAAAACGTGCTGTTCATGAACCACGCGATCGTCAATCCACCGGTCGATCGCGGCCGGCCGACCAGCGAGGTCAAGGACGTCTATGTCACGATCCAGCGCGAAACCGATGCCGGCATCGTCGTTTCCGGAGCCAAGGTCGTGGCCACCGCCGCGGCGCTGACGCACTATAATTTTCTCGGTCAAAACGCCGCAACCGCCACCTCCGATCCCGATCTCGCCGTCATGTTCATTCTGCCGATGGACGCGCCGGGGGTGAAACTGATCTGCCGCAATTCTTACGAACACATCGCCAATCGTGTGGGTTCGCCCTACGATTATCCGCTGTCATCGCGCTTTGACGAGAACGATGCGATCTTTGTTCTCGATAATGTCCTGATCCCTTGGGAAAACGTGCTTGTCCATCGCGACCCGGAAAAGATCCTGAGCTTCTATCCGCGTTCGGGATTTCTGAACGGGTTCTGCTTTCAGGGCTGCACCCGGTATGCGGTCAAGCTCGACTTTATTTGCGGTCTCGTGGCGCGGGCGCTGCACGCCACCGGTGGTGACGAGTTCCGCGGCAATCAGGCTATGCTCGGCGAGATCGTTTCGTGGCGCAACCTCTTCTGGTCATTGTCGAATTGCATGGCGTCGAGCCCCCAGCCATGGGTCGGCGACGCGCTTTTGCCCAATCTGGAAGCGGGCTTGTCATATCGCGTATTTGCCCCGGACGCCTATTCCAGGATCAAGGAGATCATCGAAAAGATCGTCGCCTCGGCGCTGATCTACCTGCCGTCCTCGGTCAAGGATTTTGCCAACCCGGCGATCGACCCGTATTTGAAGCGCTATGTCCGCGGCTCGAACGGCATTGGCTACAAGGAGCGGATCAAGCTGATGAAGCTCTTATGGGACGCGACCGGCACCGAATTCGGCGGCCGGCACGAGCTTTACGAGCGCAACTACGCCGGCAATCACGAGGACATCCGCATTCAGGCCCTGACCGGCGCGCGTCGCAACGGGACGATGGACGCGATGACGGCACTGGTCGATCAATGCATGGCCGAATACGACGAGCACGGCTGGACCGGCGAAACCTGGGTAAACCCCGGGCAATGAGCTTCTCGACGACCCGATCCATCGGGGCCGGTACTTTGGAATTGGGAACTGGGGAATTGGGAACAGGCGTCGTGCGGTCGGACGCCGGAGGTTCAGTCGCCCCGTCAGCTTTAAAAAAACCTTTGGGGCAAAAAATCCTTTGAGGCCGGTCATCCACATCTGGCCCGTCTGGTCTTCAGCCGCAGACTTGATTGGCAGGCAAGCACGACGTCTGTTAATCGCGAGCGCGGCGCGGATGCCCATCAAATCCGGGCAAGGGGATTTCATCATGTCACGCGCGGTTGGCGTCCGGCCTTGCTGCACCTGGTTGGTCACCATCGCAATCGCAATCGCAATCGCAATCGCACTCACACTCACGATATCCGGCGCCGTCGGCACCGCAGCGCGGGCGCAGGACACGGTCGCCGAAGATGCGGCGCACCGCGCGGCGCTATTGGCGCATCTGCCACCG
>DATJLK010000039.1:0-5408 GCA_035509615.1 Allostellaceae bacterium
GCTGGGCATGGAACCGCGGCCGCCCTATCCCAAAGGCTTCGAGGTCGAGCAAGGCGACTGGTCCCTGCTCGACCCGGTGCGCGCCCGCCCAAAGCTTTATCGCGACGCTGGCTGAGCGAACCGGCGGTGCGCCGTGGCTGGCGGCGGCGCCTAGCCTGATCGCGGTCGGCATCGCGCCGGGGGTTGTTCGCGTGATCGCGCGCCATGGCGTCACATTGCCCCATCAGCCGTGCCACGGCGCGACCTTGCCGGGCACTCTGCAGTTGATCGAGCCGCTTGCCGCCGCGCTCGGAGGATTGCCCGTACGGCTCGCGCCTGAGCTTGGCGATCGCCAGCGCGTGATATCACATGGGTTCTATCTCCTCTCGCCTTGCAAAGCGGGGACCCGGAACCCCGAGCGCAGCGTCGGCTGCCCTCCTGTTCATGCCAGGGGCAGGCGCTGGGTACCCGCCTTCGCGGGCATGGCGAACGGAAAGACCGCGTATCAAGCGGTAAATTCGCACCACTAGGTCAGCAGCTTCTCGAGGGTTTCGAGGGTGTCGGCTTCGCGGTAGGGCTTGTCCCAGCGGATGCGGTGGATGCGCGGAAACCGCATCGCCACCCCCGACCGGTGACGGGTCGAGCGATGCACGCTGTCGAACGCGACTTCGAGGACGATACCGGGTGCCACCTCGCGCACCGGGCCGTAACGCTGCACCGTGTTGTTGCGCACCCAGCGGTCGAGCCGGCGCAATTCGTCGTCGGTAAAGCCCGAATAGGCCTTGCCGACCGGGACCAGGGCGTCGCCGGCCCACGCCCCGAAGGTGTAATCCGAATAATAGGACGAGCGTTTGCCGTGACCGCGCTGGGCGTACATCAGCACCGTGTCGAGGGTGAGCGCGCCGCGCTTCCATTTGAACCACGGACCTTTTGGCCGGCCGGCAACATAGGTCGAATCCGCCCGTTTCAGCATCAGACCTTCAATGCCCTGCGCGCGGGCGCGGTCACGCAGTTCGCGCAACTCGTCCCAGGCGGCAAACGGCACCAGCGGCGACAAATCGAATGCCGGGCGCGGCGCCTTGGCGTACCAGCCTTCGAGCCGTCGACGCCGTTCCGCGAAGGGCAGACCGCGCAGATCCTCGCCGCCTTCGCGCAGGATATCGTAGAGCCTGATCGCCGCGGGAAAGTCACGCAGCATCTTGACGCTCGCCGTCTTGCGGTTGAGGCGCTGCTGCAGATCATTGAACGGTGCGACCTCGCCATCACGCACCACCAGCAACTCGCCGTCGAGCGTCACGTCTTCGGGCATCGCCGCGAGAATGTCGGGAAAGGCCGAGCCGATGTCGTCGCCGGACCGCGAATAAAGGCGGCTGTCGCCGCGACGGCTGACCAGTTGAACCCGGATGCCATCCCATTTCCATTCGGCAAGATAATCAGCCGGCTCGAGACCCTGGAGCTCGTCATGCTCAAGCGGTTGGGCCAGCATCAGCGGTGAAAAAACCGGCAAGTCGCCGATATCGGGCGGCGGCTGGCGGCCCTCGAGCCAATCAAATAGCGGCTCGTAAGGCGGTTTGAGCCCGTGCCAGACCTCCTCGATCTGGTCGATCGCAACTCCGCCCCACTCGGCGAGGGCGATTTTCGCAAGCCGTGCCGATACACCGATCCGCAGACTTCCGGTGACGAGCTTGATCAGCGCCCAGCGTCCGGTTGCATCGAGTGCATCGAACCACGGCGCCAACCGGCCAGCCACCTCGGCGCGACTGGTGCGCTGCAGAGTCTCGACGATGCCGGAGAGGCTCGGTACCGGGGCATCGGATGGCGCGGTCGATGCTTCAGGCCAGATCAACGACACGGTTTCGGCGAGATCGCCGACAAAATCGTAGGACCAGCCGAGCAGTTCGGGATCGACCCGTGCCGCCGCCAATGCCCGCACCTGGTTTGGTTTGGCTTCGGCAAAGAACAATTCGCCGGTCAATGCCGCCAGTGCCCAACCACGCTCCGGATTGGGCTCGGAAGCAAAATATTCCTGCATCAGCCGCAATTTGCCATTGCGCGACGGCGTCAGCAGCAAGGCCTCGAGCAGGGCGGCAAACCGGTTCACTCGTCCTCCTCGAAACCGGCGAGGGCGAGCGCGCGGGCATGATAGCCCTTTTTGGTTGCGTAATGGACGAGCGCCTCCTCGCGGCCGTGGGTGACCCAGATCTCGTCGGCGGCGACCTGATCAAGGGTTTGTATCAACTCGTCCCAATCGGCGTGATCGGAGATCACGAGCGGCAACTCGACCCCGCTCGCCTTGGCGCGCTGGCGCACCCGCATCCAGCCCGACGCCTGAGCGACGAGCGGATCCGGCAGGCGCCGCGACCATGGCTCGGCGGCGGCGCTGGGCGGGGCCAGCACGATCCGGCCCTTGAGCGCTTCGCGCGCCATGCCGGTCGCCGGCAACACCGCGCCGAGCGCTATGCCAAACCGCTCGAACAGCCCGGTCAGTCCGATCAGCGCGCCATGCAGATAGACCGGCTCCTGGTAACCGGCGCGGCGCAACAACGCCAGGACGCGCTGGCATTTTCCCAGCACATAGACCCCGACAAGATGGCAACGCTCCGGGAACAAGATCAGCGAATGCAGCAGTTTGGCGATTTCCTGGTCGTCGGGTGGATGCCGGAATACCGGCAAGCCAAAGGTCGCCTCGGTAATAAAGAGGTCACAATTGACCGGTTCAAACGGTGCACAGGTCGGATCGGAGCGGCGCTTGTAATCGCCTGAAACGACGACGCGGCTGCCATGGTAATCCAGCACGATCTGTGCGCTGCCGAGCACGTGACCGGCCGGCACCAGCCGGACCGCGACCTCGCCAACCGTTACGGTCTTGTCATAGGCGAGCGGCTGAGATGACCTGGCAGCCCCGTCCGCATAGCGCGCCTGCATGATCGCGATCGTTTCTCGCGTTGCCAGGACATGGTCGTTGCCGGCGCGGGCATGATCGCCATGACCATGAGTGATCACGGCCCGCGGCACTGGGCGCAGTGGATCGATATGAAAATCGCCGGGCTCGCAATAAAGCCCGGCCGAGGTCGTCTTGATCCAGGTTTCGGGCCGTGGTGCCGCCACTGGCATCGGCAATCATCCATATCAGACGGTGATCACGCCGATATGGGGCGGCCAGGCCGGTCAGGGAACGGGTTGCCGAACCTGGCAAGCTTCCGCGGAAGGATAAAGATCCTCAGATCAGTTGTTTGAGTGCTGCCGGATCGATCACCGTTATCGATTCCTTGGCGAGGTCGATAAAGCCGGCGCGTTGCCATGCCTTGAGCTGTTTGTTGACGCTCTCCCGCGTAATCCCGATGATGTTGGCGAGTTCGCTTTGCGAGAGATGCAATTCGCGCACCCAGCTCTCGCCGCCCGGCCGCCCAAAACGCTCGCAAAGTTGCAGCACAGCCTTTGCAATCCGCTGTTCGACATCGCGAAACACCAGATCCTCCACCTGCTCGCTGGTCCGCCGCAAACGCTCGCACAGGATTCTAATCAGCATCAGGCAGATTTCGGCGTGCTTTTCCAGAAACGGCATCACGTCTCGGCGGTTCAGCACCAGCAATTCGCAATCGGTCATGGCGACCGCATCGCAGGTCCGCGGGCCGCCGTCGAGAACCGCGATCTCGCCGACGATGTGGCCCGCATTGATGATGTTCAGGACGATTTCTCGGCCCGCCAGCGATATCGAACTCACCCGAACGCTGCCACGCAACACCAGCATCAGGCAGTTTCCCGGCGAGTCCTTTGCAAAAATTTCTTCACCGGCTGGATAAAGTTCGACACGCGAATACTTTAGAAGCGTATCAATTTCTGTGTCGCTCAATTTTCCAAGCAGTTCATGTCGGGCAACGATTTGCCGCTTTTCCTGATAAGTGGGCCCGGGCATAAGACACTCCCGTAGCTTCGACGGCCCGGAACAGACCAGTTCACCTGCGGGCCATTCGACTCGCCGGAACGAGCGTGCGACAGCCGGAAGCCCGGAACTGCCCGTCGTGTCCGGCGATGGTTTAGCTCGTTGTCAGCATAGTCCTGCTCGCTTGCCGACGTCTCGCCCTTTCTGCGGAGTTACGCCGACACAGGCGATCGACGACATTAGCGATCGATCGTGGATCCCAAAACTTCGCGGCGACGTCGATGACCCGAGCGACGGGGGTTTCCGGTTCGCGTTCAAACAGGACAAGTCGCGCACGCGCTCGGTTTCAGCGGTCTCTCTCCACCGGAGAGAGGGCGGCATCCCAGCGATCACTGACGATCTCCTGACGGTTTGCGGGTGATCGAGGGTGCCGATACCACCGATTTTTCGACGAAGGTGTGAACCAGCTCACACACCCGAGTCGAAAATGGCGGCTCCGGCTGATCGGATGATGGTCTGCCGCGAGGCCGCGAAGCGGATTGGAGCGGCATCAGAGCACGCGCTCCAGTCCGAGCGAGTTCTGAGTTGCGCCCGATATGACAAATGTTAACCCGCTGAGGTTGATGGTGCTGCCGCCGCTGCTGGCGATCATAGCGGATCCAGCCTGCGAAAACGTCACGGTGTAGGCGGCCCGCGGGGCCCGCTGCGGCGACGAGGGAGAGCAGCGGAGCGCGGCAGGCGAGCGGGGAAAGCGCATACAGTTGCGGTTGCTCATCTGATCCACGCGTCTGCAACGACGAACTTATGCCTTCTCAGCCCCAATGGGAGCGAGGAGAAAATGGATTGCTTCCCGTTTTGCCGTTGATCTCAACTTCTGCAACGGATGACGGCCAGCGGTGACGTCCCGGCCTTGACCCGCGATTGAAGTGTTGGACTGCCGGCGAGCTGGGTCAGGGACCGGCCGGGAAGCGTTTCGCACCAAACGCCTCTCTCCTAATCATAGAGGAGATGGTAGTTTCTACCGGGGCGGCAATCAAGCGACCGCTGATCATAAATGAAGGAGAAAACGACCCATGAAGCACATCATAGGCACCTTTGTCGTGACTGCCGTCTTATGTCTCGCCATCACCGCCCGCGCCGACGGGCGATATCCCGAGCGCGGCTATACCAATGCAGATATCAACGGCGGTTATGGATGCGGCGTAAGCGGCGCTCTCACCGGCGCCAAGACCGCGGGGATCGCGCAATTTCATCCGGAGGGCAATGGGCAGTTCAGCGCCAGCGTTTTCGACGTGAACATCGATGGCGTAGGGGTTTGCGACTACTCGCTCGAGAAAGGGACCGGCACGTATGATGTGAGCGCTAATGGCGTCGGCACTGCGCAAGCGACTTATTCAGTGCAGCCAGGGTCGGCCCAGAACTGTCCGGCCGAGTTCTCCAGCCATATTGGTTTCGTTTGTTCGGGGGCGGCGATCACAGCGAGCACGTGCAACATCGCCATTTTGGACCCTGGTTTTCTATTGCACGGCACCTGCACGAAACAGAA
>DATJLK010000040.1:0-11715 GCA_035509615.1 Allostellaceae bacterium
TTGCCGGACCCGTCGATGATCGTCGTATTTTCCTTCTCGATCCGCACCCGCTTGGCCTGGCCCAGCATGTCAAGGGTCACGTTTTCGAGCTTGATGCCGAGATCCTCGCTGATCACCTGACCGCCGGTCAGCACCGCGATGTCTTCGAGCATCGCCTTGCGCCGATCGCCAAAACCCGGCGCCTTGACCGCCGCGACCTTCAGCCCGCCGCGCAGCTTGTTGACGACCAGGGTGGCGAGCGCCTCACCCTCGACATCCTCGGCGACAATCACCAGCGGCTTGCCGGATTGAACCACCGATTCGAGCAATGGCAGCATCGCCTGCAGCCCCGAGAGCTTCTTTTCGTGCAGCAGGACGTAGGGGCTCTCGAGTTCGGCGATCATCTTTTCGGCATTGGTCACAAAATACGGGCTGATATAGCCGCGGTCGAACTGCATGCCTTCGACGACATCGAGTTCGGTCTCCAGCGACTTAGCCTCTTCAACCGTGATCACGCCCTCGTTGCCGACCTTTTGCATCGCTTCGGCGATCATCTCGCCGACTTCGCGCTCGCCATTTGCCGAGATCGTGCCCACCTGGGCAATCTCTTCGTTCGTCGAGATTTTCTTTGAGCGTTTTTTGATGTCCTCAACGACCGCTTCGACGGCAACGTCGATGCCGCGCTTCAGATCCATCGGGTTCATCCCGGCGGCCACCGCCTTGGCGCCTTCGCGGACAATCGCCTGCGCCAGGATCGTCGCGGTCGTCGTGCCATCGCCGGCCTGATCGCTCGTCTTGGAGGCGACTTCGCGCACCATCTGCGCGCCCATGTTCTCGAATTTGTCGGAAAGTTCGATTTCCTTGGCGACGGTCACCCCGTCCTTGGTGATCCGCGGCGCGCCAAACGATTTATCAAGAACAACGTTGCGGCCTTTGGGTCCCAACGTCACCTTGACCGCATTGGCGAGAACATCGACGCCGCGCAGCATCCGCTCGCGGGCGTCGGCATGAAATCTGACGTCTTTGGCAGCCATATTCTCGTTCTCCTCAGGCGATGACGCCCATGATGTCGGACTCTTTCATAATGATGAGTTCTTCACCGTCGAGCTTGACCTCGGTGCCCGACCACTTGCCGAACAACACCCGGTCGCCCGCCTTGACGTCGAGCGGCTGGATCGCACCATCCTCGCCGCGCGCGCCTGGTCCGGCGGCGACAACCTCGCCTTCCATCGGCTTTTCTTTTGCCGTGTCAGGAATGATGATACCACCCGTCGTCTTTTCCTCGGATTCGACGCGCCGGATCACCACCCGGTCATGCAGCGGACGAAATTTCATAAAACCCTCCTCGGCCCCGATTGTTAGCACTCAATGTATAGGAGTGCTGCTCAGATACACTCGGCGCTGGGGCTTGTCAAGCTGGGAGGGTCGGGCAAACCCGTCCCTCGCAAAGACGGCCGATCCGATCGGGCGATGCGAGCGGCTTTGACAAGAATACGAACCACGCGCACTCTTTCCGGGTTATGATTGCATCAGGTGCCACTGACGAGTTGCCGCCATGCCGCGAGACGTAGAGTGGGAAATTCCCGGCGAGATCCAGCCAAAGCCCGACGAATGCAGCTTTGATCTGGATCGCGCCTTGGGTGCAGTGCTTGGTGTGCGGGCAACCGTTCCCGAAGACGCCTTCACCGCCGGCACCCTCGGCACCGAACGCGCCGGCAGCGGCGTCCTGATCCGGCGCGACGGGCTGGTCCTGACCATCGGCTATCTGGTCACTGAGGCGGAAACGATCTGGCTCACTTCGGCCGGCGGCGGCGCGGTCCCGGGCCATGTTCTTGCCTACGATCAGGAGACGGGCTTTGGTCTTGTCCAGGCACTCGGCCGATTGAACGTCGAGCCGCTCGAACTCGGCATCGGGATGCGGGTGGGTGCCGGCGATCGTGCGATCATGGCCGCCGAAGGCGGACGCCGCCACGCCGTTTCAGCCCGGGTCGTGGCTCGACAGGAATTCGCCGGCTACTGGGAATACGTCCTCGACCGCGCGATCTTTACCGCGCCGGCTCACCCGTTCTGGGGCGGTGCTGCGCTGATCGGCGCTGATGGCCGGCTGATCGGCATTGGCTCTCTGCATGTCCAGCACTCGAGCGGTCGTGAGTTGCGCCGCGATGTGAACATGGTCGTGCCGATCGATCTGCTGCCGCCGATCCTCGACGACATGCTGACCTATGGCCGCCCGAACCGCCCGGTGCGGCCGTGGCTCGGGCTGTACGCTGCGGAAGTCGAAGACGCGATCGTCGTCGCCGGGCTCGCCGAGCGCGGTCCGGCAAGCGAGGCCGGGTTGCAGCCTGGCGACCGCATCGTCGCGGTCGGCGACGATACGATCGGCAGCCTCGCCGGCTTCTGGCGGCGCGTATGGGCCGGCGGCCCTGCCGGCAGCGAGATTCCGCTGCAGGTGACGCGCGACGGCCGGACGATGACCGTGCGCGTCCAGTCAGCCGACCGGACCCGGTTTTTGAAAGCGCCAAAGCTCCACTGACGGGTGTTGACCGGGATACGTCAGGCTTTGTCGAGGTTGCAGCTTTGCTAAACCCTCGGTCCCGGGCGGCACGGGATGTGCGACCTGCTGGCGCGCCGATGGCCGTGGGATTGACAGGGCCGACTCGGTCCTCTAACCGGGATCGCCGATATCCCGGTCCTTAGCGAGAGGAAGGAGCGTTTCGTGTGTCTGCGATAGCCGACAGCGCGCCGATAGCGCGCCGGTTGCCGGCCCATCTGCGCCGCCTTGAAGCCGAAGCGATCGGGATCATGCGCGAAACCGCAGCCGAGTTTCGCAACCCGGTGATGCTCTACTCGATCGGCAAGGATTCGAGTGTCATGCTGCATCTCGCGCGCAAGGCGTTCCATCCGGGTAAACCGCCCTTCCCGCTGCTGCATATCGATACGCGCTGGAAGTTCCGCGAGATGATCGAGTTCCGCGATGCGACTGCGCGCCGGCTCGGCATCGAATTGATCGTCCACACCAATGAGGACGGCGTGCGCCGCGGCATCGATCCGATCGCCTCGGGCTCGGCGTTGCACACCGCCGTCATGAAGACCGAGGCACTCAAGCAGGCGCTCGACCGCTTCGGATTTGACGCCGCATTTGGCGGGGCGCGGCGCGACGAAGAAAAGAGCCGGGCCAAGGAGCGGATCTTTTCGCTGCGCGGCACCAACCACAATTGGGACCCGCGCAACCAGCGCCCCGAATTGTGGCGGCTGTTTAACACGCGGCTGCGCGAGCGCGAGACGATGCGTGTCTTTCCACTGTCGAATTGGACCGAACGCGATGTGTGGGAATACATAACGGAGGAAGAAATCCCGGTCGTACCTTTATATTTCGCGGCGTTCCGGCCGGTCGTTGACCGCAGCGGCACCTGGATCATGGTCGATGACGACCGTCTGCCGCTGCTGCCCGGCGAGGTACCGCAGCAGCGGCTGGTCCGCTTCCGGACACTCGGCTGCTATCCTCTGACCGGTGCGATCGAGTCGAACGCCGGCAACCCGACGGAGATTGTCGCGGAGTTGCGCGATGTCAGGCGCTCCGAACGCCAGGGCCGGCTTATCGACGGCGACGAAGACGCGGCGATGGAGCGAAAAAAGCGCGAGGGGTATTTCTGATGGCGATGGCGGGCGAGGTGGGCCATCCCCCAGGCGACCGCGACCTGTTGCGTTTGCTGACTTGCGGGTCGGTCGACGATGGCAAGTCGACCTTGATCGGCCGATTGCTGCATGACTGCGCGCTGATCTTTGACGATCAGCTAGAGGCTCTCGAGCGCGAATCGCGGCGGTTCGGCACGACCGGTAAAGAGATCGACTTCTCACTGCTGCTCGACGGGCTTGAGGATGAGCGTCAGCAGCGGATCACGATCGATGTCGCCTACCGTTTTTTTGCCACCCCGGCACGATCGTTTGTTGTCGCCGACACCCCGGGCCACGAGCAATACACCCGCAACATGGCGACTGGGGCGTCGAATTGCGATCTCGCGGTGATCCTGGTCGATGCCCGCAACGGGATCGTCGCCCAGACCCGGCGACACGCCTTCATCTGCTCGCTGCTCGGCATCCGGCACCTGGTGCTGGCGGTCAACAAGATGGATCTCGTCGGCTTCGACGAGCATCGCTTCAGCGAAATCGCCGCCAATTTTTCGGGGTTCGCCGCTGGCCTTGGCGATCCTCAGCTGTGCGCGATCCCGCTTTCGGCGTTGACCGGCGACAATGTCACGCGGCGCTCGGATTGGATGGGCTGGTATCAAGGGCCAACCCTGCTTGAGTATCTGGAAACGGCGAGGGTCGCGCGCGCCAGCGACGAGCGCGGCTTCCGGTTTCCGGTCCAATGGGTCAATCGCCCCAATGCCGAGTTCCGCGGATTTTCCGGGACGGTCGTATCGGGTTCGATCGCTCCGGGCGATAACGTCCTGGTCGCCGGCTCGGGACGCACGACGCAAGTCCGGGAAATCGTGACGTTCGACGGTTCGATCGAACGTGCCGGGGTCGGCGACGCGGTAACCTTGCGGCTCGCTGATGAGATCGACATCACACGCGGCGACCTCCTGGCCGATCCGCGCGATCCTCCTGAATTTGTCGATCAGTTCGCGGCGCATGTGATCTGGATGAGCGAACACCGGATGGTCCCCGGCCGCTCCTATCTGATGAAGATCGGCACGCGCACGGTGCCGGCCACGGTCACCGGGCTAAAGCACCGGGTCGACATCAACACCCTGGCGCATCTCGCTGACAAGAGCCTCGGGCTGAACGATATCGGTTTCTGCAATCTGTCGGCCGCGGCGTCGGTCGCCTTTGATAGTTATGCCGACAACCGCGACACCGGCGCCTTTATCTTGATCGACCGGCTGACAAATGAAACCGCCGGCGCCGGGATGATCGCCTTTGGCCTGCGCCGCGCCAGCAACATTCACTGGCAGGCGTTGACGATCGGCCGCGACGAGCGCGCCGGGCTAAAGGGCCAGGCTGCAGCCGTGCTGTGGTTGACCGGATTGTCGGGGGCCGGCAAATCGACGATCGCCGATCTTGTCGAAAAGCAATTGCTCGCCGAGGGCCGCCACACGATGCTGCTCGATGGCGACAATGTCCGCCACGGTCTCAATCGCGATCTTGGCTTTACCGATGTCGACCGCGTCGAAAACATCCGGCGTGTCGGCGAAGTCGCGCGGTTGATGACCGAAGCCGGGCTGATCGTTATCTGCTCGTTCATCTCGCCGTTTCGCAGCGAACGGCAGATGGTCCGCGAGTTGATCGAGCCCACCGCGTTTCTCGAGATCTTTATCGATACGCCGATCGACGAGTGCATCCGGCGCGACCCCAAAGGTCTTTACGCCCGGGCCAAGGCCGGCCGGATCCCCCATTTTACCGGTATCGATTCCCCCTACGAGCCGCCCGAAGCTCCCGAATTGCGGCTGAGCACGCTCGGGGTTCCGCCCGAAGAGGCGGCGGCGCAAATCGTCGAGGTGCTGCGCCAGCGTCGGATTGTCTGACCGGCGGTCGCACGCCGGCACCCCCAAGCCGGTGCCGATTGCACCCGGTCAGGTCGGGGTTGCGGCGTGGCCACCCTGGGTCAATAGCTGATCAAAATACGCGATCGTGCGGCTGAGCCCGTCTCTGAGCGCCATGCGCGGCTGCCAACCGAGTACGGTTTGCGCCTGGGTGATGTCGGGGCAGCGCTGGACCGGGTCGTCGACCGGCAACGGACGATAGACGACGGTCGAACGCGAACCGGTGAGCGCCACGATCAACTCGGCGAGTTCGGCGACCGAAGTCTCAACCGGATTGCCAAGGTTCACGGGTCCGGTGACCTCGTCGGCAGCAGCCATCAGCGCCAGAAAACCATCGATCAGATCGTCGACGTAGCAAAAGGCGCGGGTCTGGCTGCCATTGCCATAGAGTGTGATCGCTTCGTTGCGCAACGCCTGGACGATGAAATTGGAAACGACACGGCCATCATCGGGGTGCATACGCGGGCCGTAAGTATTGAAGATCCGGGCAACCCGGATCTTCAGGCTGTGCTGCCGGTAATAATCGAAAAACAGCGTTTCGGCGCAGCGCTTGCCTTCATCATAGCAGGCCCGTGGGCCGATCGGGTTGACGTTGCCGCGATAGCCTTCGGGCTGCGGGTGTGATGTCGGGTCGCCGTAGACTTCGGAAGTAGAAGCCTGAAATATCTTGGCCTTCAGCCGTTTCGCCAAGCCCAACATGTTGATCGCACCGATGACGCTGGTCTTGGTGGTTTGGACCGGGTCAAACTGGTAATGAATTGGCGAGGCCGGACACGCCAAATTGTAGATCTCGTCAACTTCGACGAACAACGGATGCGTGATATCGTGGCGCATCGCCTCGAAATGCGGGTTGCCGAGAAGCCGGATCACGTTGTCTTTACGCCCGGTAAAGTAATTGTCGACGCAGAGCACATCATTTCCCTGGCCGATCAGACGCTCGCATAAATGGGATCCCAGAAACCCGGCGCCACCGGTAACCAGAACGCGCTTTGCAACGACACTGCTCATCGAGCAAACCCTTTTCAAAACAGCGGCGCCAGGAGAGATCAGGCGAACGCGCGCAATTGTGGCGGAGCGGTGTGCGCGGCGCGGCCGATGCTGACATAGGAAAGCCCGGCGGCGACCATGTCTTGCGCTTGATAGATGTTGCGCAGATCGATGACCAGCGGCGTCGCCAGCAGGGTGCGGACGCGATCGAGGTCAAGGGCGCGGAACGCGTTCCACTCCGTCAGCAAAACGAGCGCGTCCGCATTCTCCATCGGCTCATAGGCTTCCGCGCAATAGACGAGGTCCGGCAACAGTTTTTTTGCCTCGTCCATACCCTCGGGATCGAAAACCCGGATCACGGCACCCGCAGCGGCAAGGCGCGGCAGGATCGACAGGCTCGGGCTGTCGCGCATGTCGTCGGTGTTCGGTTTGAAGGTCAGACCGAGCACCGCCAGCTGCTTTCCCGCGACGCTGCCGCCGCAGGCGGCGACAATTTTGTCGGCCATGCGCTCCTTGCGGACATCGTTGACCTGGACCACCGTTTCGATGATCGACAGCGGCACGTTCGCCTCGCGCGCCGTGCGCACCAGAGCCCGGCAATCCTTTGGAAAGCAGGATCCGCCAAATCCTGGGCCGGCATGCAGGAACTTGCGGCCGATGCGGCCATCGAGACCAATGCCCTTGGCGACTTCCTGGACATCGGCGCCGACCTTTTCGCAAAGATCGGCAATCTCGTTGATAAAGGTGATCTTGGTGGCGAGAAAGGCGTTGGCCGCGTATTTGATCAGTTCCGCCGTCTCGATATCGGTAAACACCATCGGCGTCTCGATCAGATAGAGCGGCCGATAGAGCGCCCGCAGGATGGCCCGGGCGCGATCGCTATCGGCACCGATCACGACCCGGTCGGGACGCATGAAATCCTCGATTGCCGAACCTTCCCGCAGAAACTCCGGGTTGGAGGCGACATCAAACCCGCCGCGCGACCGGGTGCGCCGCAGAATTGCCGCCACCTCGCGGCCGGTACCGACCGGCACCGTGGATTTGGTCACGACCACCGCGTAGTCGGTGAGCGCCCGCCCGATTTCCTCGGCCGCGGCATACACGTAAGACAGGTCGGCATGGCCGTCGCCGCGCCGCGACGGCGTGCCGACGGCGATAAACACCGCCTCGGCACCAGCGACCGCCGCTGCGAGATCGGTGGTGAACGAAATCCGGCCGGCGGAGGCGTTCTTTGCCACCAGCGCGTCGAGGCCGGGCTCGAAGATCGGCATCTCACCCTGCTGCAGCCGCGCGATTTTCGCCCGGTCCTGATCAACGCAGACGACTTCGACGCCAAATTCGGAAAAGCAAGCCCCTGAGACCAGCCCGACATACCCGGTTCCGACAATTGCGATACGCATCCTGCCCGCCCCTCACGCGAATTCGCCAAAAAACGCTGCCGCCGCCGGCTTATTCCGGTTGCGGCCACCGCGGCAAGTCGCCGCGCCCGTACGCCCGATCCTGGCGGAAGAGCCAGCCCCGGCATCCCGTTGTGTCAGGTCAATTGAATACGGACTGAACGCGCGCATGTCGCAATCGATTTTGGTCACGGGCCGGCCGGATGCGCCGGACCGCATGCGCCTGAAGCGTTGGCGTGTGCGGGATATCGGCTCGCGGCCGACGATAACTTGTCGCGCGGAAGTCGGCCGACATTTCGCCGGGGTTGTCTGCATGGATGTAACCTCGCCGATCGCGGCGAACTCCCCGCGGCGATCATCCAACCTCGCCTGGTCGCAGTCATCGATTTCGCTGCCGGCGCCGATCTTGGCGAAACGGTTGATGATCCAACGCAGGGCTGGCGGGCAAAGCGCCCACAAGGCGGCCCGATCATCCGGGCGTCGCCGGCCAGGAATGGGCGCCAAGCGCCCCGATCCGGGACGTCGTCGTCTGGCGCTGCGACGGAATGAAACCGGCGATGTCATCCGTTGTGCCGGCTCGATGATTCGGGCTTGCGGCCCCGGGGAGCTGAGAGCATGACGCTGGTCGAGCCATACGAGATCGCCGGTTTCGCCTTGCCGGCGACGCCGGCGCGACCGGAATCGGCCTGTCCGATCCGGGTCAAAGGCAAATTCTTTTTTGCCGGCGAATGCAAGCACTTCGTCAAAGGCGTTACCTACGGTCCGTTTCCGATAGCGAGCCATGGCGCCCCGTTCCCCGAGCGTGACATAATCGAAAAAGATTTCACATTGATGAGTGCGGCCGGGGTTAACACCGTCCGGGTGTTTACGGTTCCACCGGTATGGCTTCTCGACGCCGCGCAACGGGCAGGTCTCAGGCTGCTGGCGGGCCTGCCCTGGCCGCAGCACGTCAGCTTTCTCGACAGCGCCGCCATCCAGACCGAAATCAGACGCGCCGTCATCGACGGGGTGCGCGCCTGCGCGCGCCATCCGGCGATCTTCGCCTATCTCGTCGGCAATGAGATCCCCCCCGACGTGATCCGCTGGCACGGCGCCGAACCGGTGCGGCGGTTTTTGCGCGAGCTTGTCGGCTGCGTCAAGCGCGAGCACCCGCAGGCGCTGGTCAGCTATGCGAATTTTCCATCGACCGAATATCTGACAGTCGACTTTACCGATTTTGTCTGCTTCAACGTCTATCTCCACGAAGAGGCCGCGTTTCGGCGCTATCTCGCGCGGCTGCACAACCTCGCGGTCGACCGCCCGCTGGTACTGACCGAGTTTGGCGTCGACTCGATGCGAGAAGGGATGGACGGACAGCGCCGGGTTCTGTCGTGGCAGGTGCGCACCGCGTTCGAGACCGGAGTTGCCGGTGCCTGCGTCTTTGCCTGGACCGACGAGTGGTTTACCGGCGGCCATCTGATCGAGGATTGGGCGTTCGGTCTTGTCGATCGCGACCGCCGCCCCAAACCGTCGCTGATCGAGGTCGAAAATTGTTATTCCGGCCCGCTGCCACCGCCGCTGCCGCACTACCCGCGGGTCTCGGTCGTGGTCTGCGCCTACAACGCCGAGCGCACGATGGATGCATGTCTCGCTTCGCTCGCGGTGCTGAACTATCCCGATTACGAGGTCATTGTCGTCAATGATGGGTCGCGCGACCGCACCCTCACAATCGCCCAGAGCTATCCCGATTGCCGGATCATCAGTCAGCCCAACAAGGGCTTGAGCGTCGCGCGCAATGTCGGCGCCGAGGCCGCGACCGGCGAGATCATCGCCTACACCGATAGCGACTGCGTCGCCGACCCCGACTGGCTGACCTATCTCGTCGCCAAGATGGAGGCGAGCGGACTTGCCGCTTGCGGCGGCCCGAATTTCCCGCCGCCCGAAGACAGCCTGGTGCCGGCGGCGGTCGCGGTAGCGCCGGGCGGCCCGACCCATGTCTTGCTCAGCGACGAGATCGCCGAACACATCGCCGGCTGCAACATGGCGTTCCGGCGCGACGCCCTGCTCGGGCTCGGCGGCTTTGACCCGGTCTATCGCGCTGCCGGCGACGATGTCGACATCTGCTGGCGGTTTCAGGATGCGGGACATGTGATCGGGTTCAGCCCGGCGGCGATCGTCTGGCATTTCCGCCGCAATACGGTAAAAGCCTATTGCAACCAGCAGCGCGGCTACGGCAAGGCCGAGGCCCTCGTTTATTCGAAGCACCCGTTCCGCTTCAACCTGTTTGGCCAAGCCAAATGGCTCGGGCGGATCTATGGCGATCTGTCGACCTCGCTGCTGTTTTCGCGGCGCCCGGTGATCTATTCGGGCGTCTTCGGCGGCGGCCTGTTTCAGACCCTGTACGAGCCCCCGTCTTCGCTGACCGCGTTTTTGCCACTGACCTTCGAATGGAGCGCCGCCTCGATCGTGCTGGCCTTGGCCGGTATTGTTGGCCGCGGCTGGTGGCTTCTGCTGCTCGTTCCATGGCTCGCCACTTGCGCGATATGCGTCAACGGGGCGGTCAAGGCGCCGATCGACCAACGCTTTACCGGGCTGAAAGCGCGGGCTTTGGTGGCGTTGCTGATCTATCTCGGACCGCTGCTGCGCGGCTGGGAGCGGATCAGGTGGCGCATTCGCGAGACCCGGGCGCAGCCGCATCCGGCCCCTCCCGCAACCGAGCAGCGTTCGCGGATTTGGTGGCGCGAGCGGGCCTTTCATCTCGCCTTTTGGAGCGAGACCGGCACCGAGAAGGAAGCGCTGATCGGCGGGCTGATGGCGTTTCTGGTGCCGCAAAAATATTTCGTCATGCCCGACACCGGCTGGAGCGGCTGGGATCTGAAGATCGCCCGCGGATTATGCAGTCGCGCCCTGGTTCTGGTGTGCGCCGAAAATCATGGCGGGAGCAAACGGCTGTTGCGCGTGCGCTGCCGGCTGCGCCTGTCGCGCCTTGCCGTCTTTCTGCTGCGGGGCTATGCGCTGTCGACGGCGTTCGCTTTGCTGGTCGGCTGGCCCATCGCGGCGGCGGCGCTGGCGATGGCCGGGCTCGTCAATATCGCCGTGATGGGCGCCAAACTCGCGGCTTTTGCGCGGCTGATGCACCGCATCATCGAGGCGGTCGCAAGACCCGCCGGGCTGATCCCGCTCGAGCCGCAGACCGACGCCCGACGCTCGGCGCCCGTGTCGCGTCCGGTGTAAGCGCCGCCGATCCAGCACCGATCTCGCATCCCCGGATCATGCTGAACCAGGTCCTGCCCTATCTGGCGCCGCATCGCTGGCGCATTGCCGCGGTGCTGGTGCAGGTGTTTTTGATTGCCGGGTTCGAATTGCTGAAGCCGTGGCCGCTGCAGGTGATCATCGACGATGTTCTGGGCGGCAAGCGCCCGGCGCTGGCGATGTTTCAGGGGGTGCCGGCAGGTCGGCTGCTGATTTTCGCCTGTCTCGGTCTTGTCGTCGTGCATTTGGGCAGCGGCGCGCTGACCTTGCTGCATAACTACACCGCGATCGGCGTCGGCCAGAGCATGGTCAATGGGCTGCGCGGCGCCCTTTATGCCCATTTGCAGCGACTGTCGCTGGCGTTTCACGATCGTCAGCGCGTCGGCGACCTGCTTTACCGCATCA
The DNA here is from genome assembly GCA_035509615.1 of Allostellaceae bacterium. Lineage (GTDB taxonomy): Bacteria > Pseudomonadota > Alphaproteobacteria > ATCC43930 > CGMCC-115725 > AP-15. The sequence continues at coordinate 11,546 of DATJLK010000040.1, forward strand.
CCGCCGATAGTTTTGCCGTGCAGACGATGATCATGAACGGTCTGCTGCCGATCCTGTCGGCTCTGGTGCTGCTCGGCGGCATGCTGATCGTTCTGTTCCCGCTCGATGCGAGATTGACTTTTCTGGCATTGACCGTCGTACCGGTCCTGTTCGCACTGATCTCCGTGTTC
>DATJLK010000041.1:0-25688 GCA_035509615.1 Allostellaceae bacterium
TTGCCGCGCTCGATGCTCTCGACAATGCCCTCGGGCACCCCCGGCGACAACGCGTTGACCGGCGGGTTGTCGATCGTGACGACGCCGATCCCATCGACATTCTCGAACCGAACCAGATTGTTCTCGGGCATGTTATGTCCCTCTCGCAAATTCGCGCTGGGTCGCATTATTGGTTATTTCCGTGATACCGTGAACCCGGAGACCACATTCTTTCTGGCCCACACCCGCGGCGGCCGGTGCCTATGGTTGCATCACGTCCCTGATTGGGCCGGCGGGACAATTTCGGACGGCGCGGGTTTCTGGGTTGGAGAGAAGGCATAGAACATCGGTTATGGCGGCCGGCATGGGTCCCGACCTGCGTCGGGATGGGTCTATCGATTTGGATGCTGGCGTGGCCGATACGGAAAATCCGCACACAATCGATCAGCTACCTTGGCGCCAAGTTCGTATATCTGTACAGAGATAGCTTCCGTAATTCCCTTCCGCGTGGGATTTTACAGAATACTTTTGGATTGCGTGGCGCAGGGCAACCTCGCAGGCTGCTTTGGTCTGGTAAACGGGCGACCCCTCGCCGCAGACAGATACGGTGTCTGCGTCTTTGGCTGTATCGCGGGCGGAAACAGCCCCCATAAAGATGTCGAGACCGAGCAGCACCCAATTGTGTGGGGGGCTGGTGCAATCGGCTCTTGCGGATGATCCGAATGCGGATATGCCAACGATAATCAGTACTACAAATTTGGTCACGATGTCAGTTTGGTACGCCCGTGGCATGACCACAGCCAATTAAACCGTGGCTTGCGTGCCGAGGATCACCGTGCTTTGCGATGACAGGACGCCGCCATTGCCGTGGGCGATTGCGGTTTCACAATCCTTGACTTGACGCTCACCGCATTCGCCGCGCAGTTGGCGGGTCGCTTCGATCAGCAAAAAGAGGCCGTACATGCCGGGATGGCAATAGGAGAGCCCGCCGCCATTGGTGTTGACCGGTAAGGCGCCGCCCGGGGCGATCCGACCATCTTCGACAAACGACCCACCCTCGCCCTTTTTGCAGAAGCCGAGGTCTTCCAGGAACAGGATCGGGTTGATCGTGAACGCGTCGTAGAGTTCGAGCACGTCGATCTCCGACGGCCCGAGCTTTGCCATTTCGTAGGCGGCACGGCCGGATTGTACGGCCCCGGTCACCGTCAGATCGGGCATGCTCGAAATATTAGCGTGGGTGATCGCCTGGCCGCAGCCCAGCACATAGGCCGGCGGCTTTTTCAGCGAGCGGGCGCGCTCGGCATTGGTCATGATCACCGCACCGCCGCCATCGGTTACAAGACAGATGTCGCGCACCGTAAACGGATAGCTGATCATCCGCGCCGACAGCACCTCGTCGATCGTCAGCGGCTTTTTTTCCCAGGCGACCGGGTTTTTGAGCGCCCATTGCCGCGCCGCCACCGCGACTGCGGCCAGTTGCTCCCGTTTCGTGCCGTATTGGTGCATGTGGCGCGAGGCGGCAAGCGCATAGGCGGTCGACGGCAAAAACGGCCGGAACGGGGTCTCGTAAGGGTTGTACTCGCGCACCGAGGCATGCCGGCGGCCAATCGTGCGCTGGGTCGAGCCATAGGCGATGACCGCGACCTGGCACAAGCCGAGCTGCAATGCCATCTGCGCGTGTGCCACATGAAACATAAAAGACGAGCCGCCGAGGATCGTCGTGTCGATAAAGGCCGGCGAGATCCCGAGATACTCGGCGAGGTTGAGACCCGAGGTGCGGCTCTGCGCGGTGGCGCAGATCAGTCCGTCGACATCGCCGAGCTCGAGCCCGCAATCGGCGAGCGCGCGGTGGATGCCCTGCGCCATCAGGTCGATCGGGCTGATCTCGGCGGCGACGGCACCGAGATCAGACTCGGCGACGCCGACAATCGCGGTCGAGCCGCGCACCAGCCCGTCCGTCACGCCCGCACCACCGGCACAAACACCGGATAGGCAGGCTCGTCGCCGCCGGTTTTGTCCGCCGCGGGCCGGTGGGCACGGAATTTGACGCGCATGCCGATCTTTACCGCGTCGGGAGCGATGTCTTCGACCCGGCTCATCAGCCGAAAGCCCTCGTCGACATCGATCAGCGCCACGTTATACGGGGCGCCCTCGCGCGGATGAGTGACGGTGGTCGCATAGACCGTGCCGAGACCGGCGCTGACCCGCCATTCGAGCTGGTCGCTGCCGGTATAGGGGCAGATGACTCGAGGGTAAAATACCGCCCGGTTTGCTCCCGGGCTCCACTGATAGGCGAGTTCGCCGTTATCGAGATATTGCTGATAAACCGTCAATGGCGACTGGGCAATTCGATCCATGCGCTGCTCCCTCGATAGCCGCGATTGTGATGGCTCGCCGCCGTTGCCGCAAGCCCGCGACGCAACCAGGGCCGCTTGTGGCGCTGCTCAGGCCAGCGAGATCAGGGTTCCGATCAGGTCGGCGGGCCACACCAGGCTCACCGGTGCAGAGACCAGCGCCCGACCGAATGACGGGTCACCCCGGGCAAAATCGAACGCCAGATGATGGCTGAAATGGGCGAGCACGCCTGCCATGTAGAGCCCGGCCGCCAATTTCAACAGCAGACGCCCTTGTCGCTGTTGTTTGGGTTTTGTTGCCCCAAATGAAAAGACTCGGCGTCCATATTTTGGCAATCCCGGTGGCCCGATCATGATCTCGCCTGGGTGTTAACAGTGTCGCAGCCCAAGATACGCTTTACCCGGCAGGCGCCATCTTTGCCGACGGCAGCATTCCACGGCGCAAAGGGCGTCGCGGGGGCAAGGTACTCTACGATGACGCCATCGTCATCAGGGATGTTGGCGTGCGGAAGAAAAGATTTGTGGGCGCGATGGCTCCTCCGTAAGTCAGCCTGTGTCAGAGGAGCGCAAAGAGTCCCGCAACCGCGAGCAGGCCGATCGCGAGCAACGCAAACATATCGGCGCCGAGGCGGTCGCCGAGCCGCCGGCCGACGAGACCGCCCGCTACGGCAAATGGCAGTATGACACTGGCGATGAGCCAGCTTGCCGGCGCGACCCCGACCGTCGCGGCATGCGCTGCCAATGTCACGGCGTAGATACACGCAAAAAAAGCCAGCAACGTCGCGCGTATCGCTTGCGATCCCGCACCCGCCAGCAGCAGATAGATCAACACCGGCGGTCCCGCCATGCCGATCAGCGCTGCCGCCGTGCCGGCGACGGCACCCGTGGCAAGGTCGCGGCTGTGGGTCCGCCGAAATGCCGGCAGCGCCCGGATCCGGACGCGCTGCAGCGCCAGCAAACCGGCAAAGCCGAGCACAGTGGCGCCGGCAACGATGCGAACCACCGCGGGATTGCTGTAGCGGAACGCCAGCAGACCGAGCGGCAGCCCGCCACCGCTGCCGAGCAGCAACCTAAACAGCAATCCGGATGCGATCGCATGGCGCAGCCGCGGCAACACCACCGCCGACAGGACGGCGGCGATGATGATAACGATATGGACTGCGGTCGCCGGCGGGAGGATCATTAAGTAGATTGGGGTGGCGATGACCGCGAAACCAAATCCACCCGCGGCCTGCAACAGGGCCGCGCCAAAGGTCGTCGCCGTCAAGCCGATCCAGGCAAAAGCGCTCACAGGGGTGGCGAGGCAGGATTGTCAGGGGGTCTTATGGACAGCGGCACCCCGTCGCGACGCCAGATCGTCGCGCCGGATGGCGAAGGACCCGGCAATGGTTGCAATACGGTAACCGCAGCAAAAGCGGGCGACAAAGGCATGCGCAAACGTCGCACTTTCGAAATAAAAGGCGATCGCGTCATTGACCACGCCTCCGGTTCCTGCCGGCGCCGACGTCCAGCCGGCGGCACCGCAGGTGTCGTCGAGCCATGCATGCATCACCACCAGCTGCCGGCCCAGCCCTTCCGCCGGCACTGCGACCCGCACCCGCACCGGATACTGCCGCTCCGCTTCGCGCTGGGCCTGACGAGATAGTCGGGTCACGGGACACTCTCGTTCTTGATTTGTTCGAAACTACCCTACTTCGCCGCAGAGCGGTTGTCGAGCGCCGGATTGGACGGATTGAATTCTCGCAAGCTTGGCCGCGACCGGTGAGCGCGCGGCGGGGAGCCAGCGCCGCAAGCCGCGGGATGATCGGCCCCGCGCCCCCGCCGTCGACGGATAGCCGCCGGGAGTAACGCCCCGGCGCCGTTGGACGGGGTCAAGGTCGCGATGCCTCGTCCACCCCGGAGCCGATCCGGCCGGTCCGGACCGACGACCCGGACCGGCGCATGGCGTGGGCCGCGTCACACCGCGACTGGACAGGCGTCGTGCCGGTCAGCCGTCCACACCCCAGCCGATGGCGTTGCGCAGCAACCGGGTGAATGCCTCGGCTTCCCACGCGCCATGAAAGGTCGCCGGGGTTGTGTCGGCCGGGTCCGGCGTCCGGGCGGCCCGGATCGCCGGGTTGTGGCAATGCCCGAGTGCAAAATAGGTGACGCCGCCCTTCCCGACATCGCGGGTATAGCCGATGACGCGGGTCCTGCCGTCGGGCTGCAGCGACGTATCCGTGGGATAGAGGGTCCCGATCGCCGGCGAAACCGCATCGGGGCCGTAATCCGCGGTCAGCAGGATCTTTGTCGCGCCGGGGTTCTGCAGTTCGACAAAATAGGGCTCGTCTTCGACCTCGAACGACCGGCCGAGCCCACGCGTCAATGGGTGATCGGCGGCGGCGACCTCGACACGGATCTTGCGGATCGGCGGATGGGTCAGAAAATAGCTCCCGAGCAGCGCGTGATGCTCGGCCTTGACGGTGCGGCGCTGGCGCGCCCCCTCGACCCGCTCGGCGCGCCCGCCGCTCGTACCATGCAGCCCGAGCCAATGGCCGCCCTCGTCCAGCCAGCGGGCGATGGCGCGGCATTGCCCGGCGTCGGGATAGGGGCCGGCAACATAGGTGATCAGAAGCCGGGTCATCGGCAGCCATTTCTCGATATCGGCAAAATCGTTGGCAACCGAGGCCGGAACCCCTTGTTCACCAAGAAGCCCGAGGAGCCGCAAGCGGGCATAGTCGTGGTCATGCCCAGCCATCGACCCCGGCGGATAACCGCCGGTAATCAGATGCGCGTGGCCGGGCTTCTGGTCTGACATCGGATCTCCTCCCCTTGCGGTTGGGCCTGGGCCTACTGCGGCGGCTCGTCCGGCGCGGGCGGCTGCGTCTCGCTCGCGTGGTTCGCACCGAGATTGCGTCGCCACAGCATTCCTGGCAAGCGACGAGTTGGTTCAAGGGCGCGGCCAAGATATGACTTGGCCATCCCCTAGCGCGGGGCTAGAGCAGGTCGGCGACGGCGTTCCAATACCGTTTCATTGCCGCGATGTGGTCGCCGAGAGAGCGGCCGGCGATGCGGCGGAGGTGCCCGCTCTCGTAGTAATTGGCCAAGGTCAGGTGGGTGACGCCGATCGACTTCCAGAACCGCACCTGCTCGCGCCATTCGGTCTCAGCGCCAGCACCCGCCGAGACCCGCGTGTCGATGCCCAGCGCCGACGGGTCGCGGCCCGCCTCCTCGGTATAGCGCTGCAAGGTGGCGATCGCCGACTTTGCTTGATCGCCGGGCGGATAGGCGAGCGGCATCCAGCCGTCACCCCATCTGGCGCAGCGCCGCAAGGTGACGTCGGCATGGCCCCCGTACCATAGCGGGATCTTGCGCCGGATCGGCAGCGGGTTGATCCCGGCGTCGTCAATTCTGTGCCATCTGCCCTTGAAGCTGACATGCGGTTCGGCCCACAGCGCTTTGATAACCTCGACCTGCTCTTCCGAGCGGCGGCCGCGATTGTGAAAATTCTCGTTGAGAGCGACATATTCGACCTCGTTCCAGCCGACGCCGATACCGAGGCGGAAACGGCCGCCCGACAGTACGTCGAGGCAGGCCGCCTGTTTGGCGACCAGGACGGTCTGGCGCTGGGCCAGGATCAGGACCTGGGTGGAGAAATCGGCAATGGTGGTGCAGCCGGCCAGAAAGCCGAACAGCACGAACGGGTCGTGATACAGATCGGTGGAACGGGCGCGGCCCTGTGTCCAATCGGGCCGGCTCGCGACATTGACGCCGAGCACGTGATCGGGGGCGGCGATGCCGTGATAGCCGATCGCTTCCGCCGCCTGCACGAACTCGCGCAATGCCGCCGGTTCACCGCCGATATCGACGATCGGAAGAGCCACGCCGAGCTTCATCTGCACCTCCGTCTAGTCGTTTTTTGCGGCATCAGCCTGCCAGCGCCTGGGCGAGAAAAGGCAGGCTCTCATCCATCCGGTAATCGACGCCGCTGTGATTGTCGGGAAACTCCTCGTAACGATGCGCAATCCCGAGCGCATTCAACCGCCGGACAAACCGGCGGGCGCCATACAGCAAGTTGAACTGGTCCTGCTCGCCGCAATCGATGTAAAGCGCCTTTAGCCGGCGCAGATTGTCGCCCTGAGTCTCGACCGCGACCACCGGATCGTGACGCATCCAGTTGTCCCAGCGTTCGTCGATGACCTCGCAGGTGTCTGAGGTGACCGGCAACCGCATGCCCAAAAACTGCGTCGGATCCGGATCGTAGCTCGCCGCCATCGCCAGCGCGTTGATGACTTTGAACGAGCCGTCGCCGTGCTTTTTGGCGCCTTCCAGCTTTTGCCACCACTGTTCGATCGAATTGCCGGTGCCGGCGAGCGCCCGCAAGACTGCCGGCATGTCCGGCAAATAGCACACCTCAAAGCCCATATCGCCCGAATGGCAAGCCGCCGCCGCCCAGAAGTCCGCATGACGCAGCGCGTGGGTGATCGCGCCATAGCCGCCGGAACTCTTGCCAAAGACGCCGCGATGTCCGGCGCCGCCGCAGCCGAAACGCTGTTCGACCGCCGGCACCATGTCGTGCAGCAGGAAATCCTCCCACGCCCCGATCGCCGCCGAGTTGATGTATTGGTTGCCGCCGAGCCGGGTGAAGCAATCGGGAAAGGCGACGACCACCGGCGCCATCTGATTTTCGCCAATCAGCCGGTCGAGCCGTTCCGGCAGGTTCTCGCGGAAACCGACCCAGTTGGTGTGAGCGAGACCACTGCCGGTGAAACCGACGAGATCGACCAGCAATGGCAGGCTGTGTCCGTCATGACCCGCCGGCACATAGACATCGACGGTCCGCTCGGTCGGATCGCCGAGCATGTTGGTTTTGAGGATTTCGCTCGCGATCGTGATCCGGCTGACGCAACCCGATGGTCCGAAGAATTTGCGCATGGCGTTTCCCTTGGATGCGGTTGACGAGAGCGGGAGCGGAACGGCCCTCACCCCCTAAGATAATCCTTGATCCGCCAGCGACACCAACCCTCGTGAGCGCCATCGAACGGATGCTGCCCGACCCATCGTCGGGCCGCCTCATCTTCCCCGCTCCAGCCTCCCGGCGCGCCTGCGGGCCCTTGTCGGGTGGCTCACCGGCGACGCGCCAGAGGCGGGAACGCGCAGTTCGGGTGCTTGGGAACGGGATTTTTCGATCGCCATCGCGCGATCCGTGTAGAATTCGCCGTGGTTCGCGAAAGAACGGCGATGACCCTTGGCGGCGAAGTTTTTGACGTGGCCTATCTGGTGCTCAGCGGCACCTCGACCGCCGCGCGCGGACCTGAGCTGTTGCGCGCGGTTGTCGGGCTCGGTTTTTCAAGGGTTCTGGCGCTGCCGACGCCGAACGCCGCACGGGTCGTCGCGGCGCGCGAGCTTGCCGATATCGACGGCGTGCAGGTTGTCGAGTCGTATTTCGATCGGGCGATCCGTCCTCGCCCGCCGCGCGGTGTCGTGCTGTTCGCGCCGTGCAGTTTCAACTCGCTCAACAAACTCGCCCACGGCATCGCCGACAATCTGCCGCTGTCGGTCGTCGCCGAGGCGATCGGGCGGCGCACACCGGTGATCGTCGCCCCATCCTTGAATGCGCCGCTGCTCGCGCACCCGCAAGCACAGGCATCACTCGAATTATTGCCGCGCTGGGGTGTGATCATCGTAGCGCCGGTCGATGACGGCCACGGGCCGCGACTGGCCCCGACAGCTGTGTTGATCGACGCCGTGCGCGGTCATGTTCGCCGCTGACCGCCCGATCGTGCTCATGGTGTCAGTGGGCCGATGAAAATCGACGACGATATAGTGAAATTCGGGGTCGGCCAGCCGCTGCCACGCTTCGAAGCCAGCGGCTGGTGATGATGGCAAGAAGATCGGAACCAGGTGTTGGGTTTGTCCCCCGGTCTCGTTGTTTCGATGCTGTGGTGGAGTGAAATCCGCCGGACCAATTTTCTGACAGCGTCCGGTCCATTCCGACGAATTACGCCGGCCATGCTTTACATTTATGTGACGCTGGCCAAACACTTCTGAACTTGACTGCGACCGCGCCGTGTGTTGCGAGTGTCGTGCTTCTCGGGGGGTGCGGGTGCGCGCAAGTTCGATCAGCTATGCCAGTCTGACGGCTCGAGGGCTGATGCCCAACCGCTGGGACCTGATCGCATTTCCGCTGGTGATCGGTCTGTTGCTGCTGGCCAGCAGAGGGGCGCGCGAGACACTGGCGCCGCTCTCGGCCCTCAAAGAACCGGTCGTCTCGCTCGATCCGGTAAATCTGCCCGAATACGCCCTGCGCACGACGTTGCGCATGCTGGCGGCCATGGCCGCCTCGCTGTTTTTCACATTCACCTATGGCACGCTCGCCGCCAAAAGCCGGCGCGCCGAAATGGTGCTGGTCCCGCTCCTCGACATTCTTCAGTCGGTCCCGGTACTGGGCTACATCTCGTTCACCGTCGTCTTTTTCATGTCCTTGTTCCCGGGCCGAGTGGCCGGTGCCGAAATGGCCGCGATCTTTGCGATCTTTACCAGCCAGGCCTGGAACATGACATTCAGCTTTTACCAGTCGCTGCGGAACGCACCCCGCGACCTCGAAGAGGCGACGCGTAGTTTTCGCTTCTCGACATGGCAGCGCTTCTGGCGCCTCGAAGTGCCGTTTGCGATGCCCGGGCTGGTCTGGAACATGATGATGAGCATGTCGGGCGGGTGGTTTTTTGTCGTCGCCAGCGAGGCCATCACGGTCGGCGACAAGACCATTACATTGCCGGGCATCGGCGCCTATCTGGCGCTGGCGACCGAACGACAGAACCTCGCTGCCGTCGGCTGGGTGGTCCTGACCATGGTGGTGGTCATCATCCTTTACGACCAGCTGATGTTCCGGCCGCTGGTTGCCTGGGCGGACAAATTCCGCTTTGAGCAAACCGGCGCGCAGGTGGCGCCGAATTCATGGTTTCTTGGTCTGCTCCAGCGCAGCCGCATGATGCGCGCTTTGGGCAGGCCGGCAGGCCTGATGCTGAGCGGGCTGGCGCGACAGCGCTGCGCCCCGCTGCACCTGCGGGCGAGGAGCAGCCGTCCGTCGCGGTCGATCGCGGTCGATGTCATCTGGTTCGCCATGGTGGCCGGCACCGCCATCTTTGCCGCCTGGAAAGTCATTGAATTCATCGCTTCCGGGGTCGATGGGGCCGACGTCCTGACCGCTTTCAAGCTTGGGCTCTTCACGCTGACCCGCGTCGTCAGCCTGATTGTGATCGCATCGCTGATTTGGGTGCCGATCGGAGTGGGGATCGGGCTGCGACCGCGGCTGGCCGAAAAGATGCAGCCCTTGGCGCAATTTCTCGCCGCCTTTCCAGCAAACCTGCTGTTTCCGGTGTTTGTCGTGGCGATCGTGCGCTTTCATCTGAACCCGGACATCTGGCTCAGCCCGTTGATCATTCTCGGCACCCAATGGTACATCCTGTTCAACGTCATCGCCGGCACGACTGCCTATCCCAACGACTTCCGCGAAGCGGCGACGAATTTCCGGATGAGTGGCTGGCAGTGGTGGCGATCGGTCATGCTGCCCGGGATTTTTCCGTATTTCGTCACCGGCGCGATCACCGCGGCGGGCGGCGCTTGGAACGCCAGTATTGTCGCCGAGGCGGTCTCCTGGGGTAACATCAAACTTACCGCTCAGGGTCTTGGCGCCTATATCGCCGAGAATACGGCCGCTGGAAACTATCCGAAGATTGTGCTGGGGATCGTCATAATGTCACTGTTCGTCACTCTGTTTAATCGCTTCCTGTGGCGGCCGCTCTACAACTATAGCGAGAACCGGCTTCGCCTGGACTGAGAGCCGCCATGGTCGCCCTCGACACGCTGAGCGAAACCGCGCTCAAGGAACCGATACTGACCCTTCGCGGCGTCAATCGCGCCTTTCCAAAGGGCTCGGGCGAGGTGCGGGTCCTGGCCGATGTCGACCTCGATTTGTACAGCGGCGAGATCGTCGGTCTCCTCGGCCGCTCCGGCTCCGGCAAATCGACCCTGTTGCGGATCATCGCGGGGCTGATCCGTCCGAGCAGCGGCGAAGTCGTCTATCGCGGCGAGCCGGTCGACGGACCCGCCGCCGGGATCGCCATGGTGTTTCAGACTTTTGCTCTGTTCCCATGGCTCACGGTGCTGCAGAACGTCGAAGCCGGGCTCGAGGCGCTGGGCATCAGCGCCAAGGACAGCCGGCGGCGCGCGCTGTTCGCGATCGATCTGATCGGTCTCGATGGCTTCGAATCCGCCTACCCGCGCGAATTGTCGGGCGGCATGCGGCAACGCGTCGGTTTTGCCCGCGCGCTCGTCGTTGAGCCAACCATCCTGTTATTGGACGAGCCGTTTTCCGCGCTCGACGTGCTCACTGCCGAGACGATCCGCACCGATCTCCTCGATCTGTGGATCGAAAAGCGGCTGCCGACCCGATCGATGCTGCTGGTCACCCACAATATTGAGGAAGCGGTCTTTATGTGCGACCGCATCCTGTTGTTTTCGTCAAACCCGGGGCGGGTTTCGGCCGAAATCAAGGTGACATTTCCGCATCCGCGCAATCGGCTTGACGCCGCTTTTCGCCAGCTGGTCGACGACATCTACGCCAAAATGACGGCGCGTCCCGCTACCGGAGTTGCCGGGCATCCGGGCAAACTGCATCTTGCCAGCTGGCTCCCGGCGGTCTCACCCAATATGATGGCCGGTCTGATCGAAACCGTTGCCGCACCGCCCTACGACGGCAAGGCCGACCTGCCCGAAATCGCGCGCAATCTGCAACTCGAAGTCGACGATCTGTTTCCGGTCGCCGAAACCCTTCAGCATCTCGGGTTTGCCGAGGTCAGAGAAGGCGACATCCGGCTCAACGCCGACGCGCGGAACTTTGCCGAACTCGATCCGCAATCGCGCAAGATGATGTTTGCCCAGCACCTGCTCGCCAATGTTCCGCTGGCGCAGCACATCCGGCGCGTGCTCGACGAGCGTCCGGGACACCGGGCGCCGCGCGTCCGTTTCGAGCAGGAGCTCGAAGATTATATGAGCGATAGCGCCGCCGAGGAGACGCTCGACGCGGTCATCGATTGGGGCCGCTATGCCGAGATCTTCGCGTACAACGATCAGTCGGAAATGTTCAGCCTTGAAGACCCCCACGGATGACGGCTGCGGCGGCGATTTTTGTGTCAGGCTGACAAAAGCCCTGGTTTCGCGTGACCGATGGTCCGAAGGAAAGCGATGCTTCCCTCGCGCTGCGCGTCATGCCGGCGAGATTGCTTCGCCATGGAGCCAGTCCTCGGGCCGCTGATGTAAAGCATGGGGTGATCAGGCTGGACCGGGGACCACCGACACCCCCAGGACGCGGTCAAAAATTGTCTGCCAGAGCCGCCTCGGCTGAATCTACGATAGTGACGAGGACAGGTTTCCAGAGAGAGGAAGCGATATGGCAGACAAAATTCGCCTGGGCCTGATCGGCGCCAGCGTTCGAGGTACGTGGTCGGTCCGCTCTCACCTGCCGGCGGTGCGAGCGAGTTCGGAGGTCGAATTGACCGCGGTGTGCACGACCAAAGCCGACAGCGCCGAGGCGGCGCGCCAGGCCTGGGGCGCTCGATTGGCGTTTGACGATTATCGCAAGATGGCCGCCTCGCGGGAGATCGACGCGGTTGCCGTCGTTGTCCGGGTTCCGTCGCATTACGCGCCGACCAAGGCGGCGCTCGAAGCGGGAAAGCACGTCTATTGCGAATGGCCGCTTGGGCGTACCACCGACGAAGCCGTGGAATTGGCCGCGCTTGCCAAAGCAAAGCGGCTCGTCACCGCGGTCGGTCTGCAGGCGCGGGTCAACCCGACCCTGATGTACATGAAGGAACTGATTGAGGCCGGCTTTGTCGGCGAGGTGATGGCGGTCCGCGTCGGGCTGATCCGCGAGGGGGTTCTGTCGCGTCCCTCACACCGCACTTGGCAGCGCGACGCCGAACTCGGCGCCAACACGCTGACCATCGCCAATGGCCACACGGTCGACGCGATGCGGTTTGTCGTCGGTGACTTTCGCCGGCTCTCCGCGGTGGTCGCAACCCAAGTAAAACAGTGGCTCGACACCGGAACCAATACGCTGCTCGACGTCACCTCGCCGGACAATGTGCTGTTAAGCGGCTGGCTGGCGAATGGTGCCGTCGCCTCGGTCCATGTCGGTGCGGTTCCGTTCGCGGGCAGCGGCTATCGCATGGAGATCTACGGCCGTGACGGCACCCTGGTCGCAGAAGGTGAAGATTCGCCGCAGCTGAGCGCGGTCTCGCTGTCCGGAGCGCAGCACGGCAACCGGCTTGCCCCGATACCGGTGCCCGAGCGCCTGAGCTTGGCATCACCCGCAACCCCCGCCGGCGAAGCCGTCAATGTCGGGCAGATGTACACGCTCTTCGCCCGGGCAATCCGCGACGGCCACGGTCAACAGCCGGATTTTGCGACCGCGGTCGAGCTGCACCGGCTAATCGACACCATGAAGGACGCCGCGAACAATCGTCGGGAAGGCACGGCCGGTTGACCTTGGCGCACGGCGGCGGGCTGCGTTTGCGGGCCCGCCCTCGGTGTTTCGCGCCGCTGACATCCCGCTGATCCACCCGAACAGGAGCGAAATCTCCGCTCGCCCGGCCGCGAGCTGAGGCGCCATCACGAAACAACCGACGACAACGAGCAACCGAAAGCGGGGGAGGAACCTGCCCGGCGCGGATCACTCGGGCAGCAGTTCCGCAAGCCGGCGGATGATGCGGTCGGGGCGAACCGGGCAGTCCGGCGGCAGCCCGGTACCGTAGCCGTCGTGCCAGATCGCGTGGATGCCGAGACGCTGCGGTGCCGCGACCTCCCATTCGAGATTGTCGCCGACCATCCAGGTGTCGCGCGCGGTCACACCTAAGGCGTCCATCGCATGGGTGTAGGCGCGCTCTTCGGGTTTGCCGAAACCGTGCTCACCCTCGATCTGAATATGCTCGAAGCGATGTTCCAGCGCGAAGCGGATCACCTTGGCGCGCTGTGGTTCAGCCGCACCATTGGTGATCAACGCCAGCCTCACCCCCAGTTTCTTGAGCCGGTCGAGGGTGTCGTGGGCATCTGGAAAGCATCGCAATTCGGCATCATGCAGCGCGTTGTAGCGCTCGGCGATCTCGTCGCACAGGGTCTGCTCGACAATCGGATGGCCGCTTGCCGCCAATGCCGCAAAGGCATCGGCAACGATCCGTCGCCGGGCCTCACCGATCCGGTGACGCCAATGCTTGTGACGCGCCGGATCGGCCCATAGCTCACGCGAACTCTCCATGATCGCGGCGATCGCTGCGGCCGGGGCGAGCGGCGCCAGATGATCGGCATAGGCGGCGATAATCCGCTGCCATTGCGACTGCGCCGGGCCGAACGCGACCAGGATCGTATCGTCGAGATCAAACAGGATCGCGCGCGGCAGGGCCGGCATCGCGCTATTCGGCCGCCTGTGCGGCGGCCATCGAATGGTGGCCCTTCTGGTGGAAATAATTCGCCCGATAGAAGTCAAGGACGAGATCGCGATACACCGCCGGCGGGTAATGGGTCGGGTTGCCGGGGCCGGTGCATGACGGCAGGCATTCGATGGCCCGGTCCGGGTTTGGGCTGTGGAAATACGCGATCGAATAACGGTCGATGCCCGAATCGTTGAGTACCCCGTGCGGCGTCGACAAAAACCGGTCGTTCGACCAGCGCCGGAAGATGTTGCCGAGATTGATCAGAAATGTCCCCGGGATGACCGGCGGCGGAAACCACTCGCCCGATGGCAGCCGCACCGCGAGCCCCGGCACCTCGCTGCGAGCCAACGCGGTCATAAAGCTGTTGTCGGTATGCGGGCCCTGACCAAAAACATTGTCCTCGGTCGTTTCCTGCGGCGGATAATGCAGAAACCGCAAGGTCGCGTGCGCCTCGTCGGCGAAATAGGGGGCAAAGAAATCAGCCGGCATGCCGAGTGCGGCGGCAAACGGCGGCAGCATGCGCTGACACATGGCGCCAAGTGCCTCGAAATATTCCATCATGTCGGCACGCAGCCCGGGCATGACCGCCGGCCACTGGTTCTGGCCGCGCAACGCTTTGCCGGCGACGACGTCGGGGTGGTCGGGGCCGCGGTCGTGGCTGACAAAAAAGCTCTCGTTCTGATTGGGCCGGGTCGCCTTGTGAACGGTCGAAGCGCCCTGCACCGATGCATTGATCGGAAGATAGCCGATATTGTTCTGGTTAAGCCGGAGCGCCAACTTCTGCTCGGCCGGCAACGCGAAAAACCGGCGCGACGCGGCAAAGGCGCGATCGATCACCTCGTCCGGAACGCCATGGTTCAACGCGTAGAAAAATCCGACATTTTCACAGGCATGCGCGAGTTCGGCGGCGAGGCGATCCAGCGCCCCGATCTCCCCGGCGAAATACGGTCCGTAATCGATGACCGGGATCGCCCGGGCCGCCGCCGCATAATCTCGAACCGCCTGTTGCTTGAAGAGGTGCATGCCGTCCCTCCATTGCTCGCGCCGCGCGACTATAGCCGGCGTTCGCAGCTCGGTGCCAGCCGGATCGCCGCTCGGCCCCGCCCGCCGCCGATCTCGGCTTTCGCCTTTTGATCGAGCACGGGAGTATTCGGATAATCGAATGCGGCTCAGCCGCGAGCCGGCAACGAGCCGGTCGCAGGAACACCGCCGGGGCACAGCGCGAATAGCGAGCCGAAAGCGGCCAGGCAGAGCCCGGCCGACAGCCACACCGCCTCGACCCCGACCCGGGTGAGCAACAGGCCGAACAAAAACGGTGCTGCCGCCTGCAGCACCCGGGCTGGCGCCGAGAGCAGCCCGTTGCGCCGCCCGTAGCCTTGCGGGCCAAACAACGCCAGCGGCAAGGTGCCTTTGGCGATGGTGATCATGCCGTTACCGGCGCCGTGCGACAGCGCGAACAGGATGATGCCGGGAGCCCCCAACGCGATCAGAAACGCAGCCCCGATCGGGTGCAGCACCGCGGCAATCCGCGCCGAGGACACCGGGTGGAACGAGCGCAACAAGCCAAACTCGATCAGGCGGGCGCCGACCTGGGCCGGGCCGACCAAGGCCGCGGCGGCGATCGCCGCCGCGGACGAGGCACCTGCCGCCCTGAGCAAACCCGGCAGATGCGCCGCCATCGCTCCCTGAACAAACCAGGTAGCGGCGAAAAAGAAGATCAGGATCGGCATCGTGCCGCGCGGCGATGCAGCTATCGGTGATTCGATTGCGGCCCGCGGCTGCGTCGTCGGCGTACCTGCGCGCGGAATCGCCAGCCAGTTGACCGGGGCGGCCAGCAGAATGTTCAGGCCGGCCCAGATCAGGCAAGCGGCGCGCCAGCCGAATTCGTGCAGGAAGAGGGCACTCATCGGCCAGCCGACAGTGCTGGCAAAACCGGCGATCAGGGTGATCCCGGTGATGGCATTGCGGGCCTCGCGCCCATAGAGCCAGGTCAAGGCGGCAAAGGCCGGGTCATAAAGACCCATGCCGATGCCGATGCCGAGCACCGCCCAGGCGCCGGCGAGGCCGGTGATCCCGTGCGCGGCAGCGAGCATCATCAGACCGGCGGCAATCACCAGGTTCGCGGCGGCCAGCATGGGGCGGCCGCCATAGCGGTCGATCAGGCGCCCGACCGATGGGCCGATCGCCGCCGACAGCAGCAACGCCGCCGAGAACATGCCAAAGAACAGGTTGGGCGACAGATGCAGCCCGGTGGCGATCGGCGCCCCGAGTACCGCCGGCATGTAATAGCTTGATGCCCAGGCGATGGTCTGGGTGCTGCCGATCGCGGCAACGACAACCGCCCGACGGGTATTCACCGGCCTCACGCCACTGCGTGCGATCCGCAAGCGCGTTCGGCTGCCGCGAGAGCACGGCGCAACCGCCAAGCCAGCGGAAGGGTCAGCAGAACGACGGCAGCGACGAGCAGCATCGCTGCCGGGATCCCCGCGGCATCGCCGAACAGCCCATAGAGCGCCGGCGACAATGCGCCGGCGCCGATCGTGCCGGTGTAGAAGACGCCAAAGGCATGCGAGCGACGCTCCGCCGGCACCAGATCGGGTACGGTGCCATAGAGGACGGACGACGTGCCATTGAGCGCGACGCCGATAACCGGGAGCAGTGCCAGCGTTGCGCCGACCGGCAGCAGAAGAAGTGCCAGGATACCGGCTGCGGTGGCGCCTTCGGTGATCAGCACGGTCGGCAGCATCCCGAGCCGCGCCCCAAGAAAACCGCAGACGAGCTTTCCGGCGGCACCCCCGGCAAACAGCAGGGTCAGCGCGATGCCAATCTCCGGAACCGCAACTCCCTTTGCCCGCAGCAGAAATGGCAGGAAGGTCAGAAAGCCCATCCGCGTCGCGCTGTCGAGGATGCCGATCGCGAGCAGCAGGCGGAATCCGCCACTCGGTCGATCGGCACGGTCAGCGGCGGTGCTCTCGGCCGACGGAACCGCCGTGCAATCTGTAGACGCCAGCGGCGTGTGCCGCAGCAACAGCCCGATCGCGAGGGCGCCTGCCAGCCCGGCCAGGCCCACCAGCGACGCCGCGGAACGCCACGACATCACTGCAATCAGCCCGGCAGTGATCGAGGGCAATGCCATCTTGCCGAGATCGCCGGCAAAGTTGTAGGTGCCGAGCGCGCCGCGCGAGTGAGGCCCCTCATAAGCCGTCGCGACTAGGCTGGACGCGATCGGGTGCTGGGTGCTCGAGCCGATACCGCCCATGACCAATGCGGCTGCCAGCATGGCGACGCTCGATCCCGCCCCGAGAAACAAGTAGGCCGCCGCGGCGCCGGCGGTGCCGAGCGCGAGCATCGCGGCGCCGCCGAAGCGCTGTGCGACCCGGGCGACCGGCACTTGCAGCCCGGCCATGGCGCCCGCATAAAGTGCGCGCAGGATCCCGATCGCTGCGTAGCCCAAGGCAAATTCCGTCTGCCAGATCGGCAGCAGCAGGTAAAGCGTATCGGTGAAGCCATCGTGCAGCGCATGCGCGCCGCAGGCGACCCACAACACGCGCCTGCGCTCGCGGTTGCGATGATCCAGACGTTCGGTCGTGGTCGAGAGAGCCGTGGTCGTCATGACGGCATATGTGCTCCGGCGAGAGTGGGCGCCTGACGCAGGTTCTTGCCCGCGTATCGACCGCCGATTTGGCATCATGACGTTTTGATGACAAACGACTTGTTCTGACGATTGGTGTGAGAAAAACTGACGGCATGGCTCGCCCCCGGCTGCCGCCACTGAATGCGATCAAGACCTTCGAGGCTGCGGCACGGCTCGGCAGCTTCACGCGTGCGGCGGCGGAGCTCAATGTCACTCACGGCGCCGTCAGTCGGCAGATCCGCCTGCTCGAAGACTGGCTCGGGGTTCGGCTGTTTCAGCGCACCAGCCGCAGCGCCGTGCCAACGCCGGCCGGGGCTGATCTCCTGGCCGAAGCAGGCCCGGCGCTCGACCGGCTGGCAAATGCGTCGCAGCGTGCCCGCAGCGATGCGCAGACCCGCGGGTCGCTTTGCGTGTCGGCCCTGCCGACTTTCGCGATGCGCTGGCTGATCCCGCGTCTCCCCGAATTTCAGCACGACCATCCGGCACTGGAACTACGCATCGTCACCGCGAGCACGACCGTCGAACAGTTCCGGATGGATGCCGATGTTGTGATTTCGGGCCCGTCACGGCAGACCGGCTGGACCGGGATGCGCTTTCTCGGCGAAGCCCGCCTGCCGGTGCTGAGCCCGGACCTGATGGGAAAATGCCCGCTGCGGACACCTGCGGATCTCGAGCGGCACACGCTGCTCCATGCCGCGACATTGCGCGATGCCTGGCCGCGCTGGCTGGCCGCCGCCGGTGTCCCCGATCTCAAGCCGGCGCGCGATCAGGTCTTTGAGCATTTCTATTTCGCGATCCAGGCGGCTCTTGAGGGGCTTGGGGTGCTGATGGGTCCATTGGCGCTGATCAGCGACGAGCTGAGCGCGGGACGGCTTTTAGCGCCGATCAGCGAACCGGCGACACGAACCCGCGGGTATTTCGTCTATGCGCCCGCGAGAAATAGCGAAGTTCCCGCGATCGCCGCCTTTCGGAAATGGCTGGTTGCCGCCGGCAGCCTGGCGGACACCCAATATCCTACCTACCTCTCGGCACCCCGACCCTAAACGACCCTCCGCCGGCGCCCACTAGCCCGGCCCACAATGCGGTACCCGCCGATCTCGCAGACCCAGTCATACGCAGGGCGGGATTACCGGTCCAGCCTCCGGTGTGGATCACGCTAGTCTAGCGACAATCCCGCCCGGCCCGACGCTGAACTATGCCGCGTCATCATGGGACGCCTGCCCTGGCAACAGACGCCGATGACCAGCAAGGGCGCGCTATGACTTGCCGATGGCACGTCCCGCTGCCGCGTGTCTCTGGGCGCGAATCTCGGATGAGGAGATATCAAGGCGAAAACGGTGCTCGGGGATTTCGGTGAATAGATCGGCATAGCGCCGCGGCATGGGGATGTCGTTCAGCGCGCATACCCGCCCGGTCGCGTCAATCCGTACAGCCACTAGAAAGCTGCCCCCGGAATTGGCGATTTCCTCGAGCGCCATGTGCATCCGGGTCTCGTCATCGCCATAATATCTCGGTCCGAACAACCGCTCTGCGGTATCGGCGCCGACCACAAACGTTGTCCCCGGAAAGAGGCGCGACTTTTCGACAAAGGTCGGCGCTCGCGTGAGTTCGACCGGCGACTTCCAGGCGAATTGCGCTAGCCGGTGTCGCACCGTCTCACTTGCCAGCGCCGGCTTATCGACATTGGTGACAGAGATTTCAAAGGCCACGGGCTGCTGCCTTAACTCTTCGGCGACCCGCGCCAGCAATGCATGTCCCGCGTGCATCGGGTTGAAAGAACCCGGGAACAGTACCATCGGCGGCGGCGCCGACAGCGCCATCTGGCCATCGGGCTGGACGGTGACGCGATCGAGTTCACCGGCCAGAAGCTGATCGATCGTGTCTTCGCCTGTCCCGGCGGCGACGACCGTCTCTGCATAATGCTCATCCGCATCAATGAGGCTCTTTGGCGACGGTGCCGCAATCCCGCAGGCGCGGGCCAGCCACAGCACGATCGCGCGCGCGACGACGTCTTCTTCGGCAGCGCGGTCGCGTCGGCCTTTGGACAACACGGAGGTGCAGTGCGCGATGCCGGCGGCGCCAGCGAAGGCGATGTGAAAGCGATGCTCGCCTCTGCGCGGCCGGTCGCTGACCAGTGCTGCCGTGGCGCCCAGGCCCACCAGATCGGCGCCGATCGCAGCGCCGGTACCCGGCGTCAGCCCGGCGGCGCGGGCCCGTGCGGCTCGCGCCATTGCGATGGCGGTATCGGCGCTGCACGCCTGCGCCGGTGGCGAGCCGAGAAACGTCGCCAGCGCCCGCTCGTCATAGGGAATTTGCGCCTCGATCAGCAGCCGGGAGCCGCCGGGAACACGCAGCAACTCAGCGACCGCGCCGCTGCCGCCCCCGGTGATCGCGAGCGCCGCCTTGCGGCCGGACGCGTGCAATGCGGAGATCAATTGCTGCCAACTGGCATCCGACGGGCTCATATTGCGTATCGAATCCGAGGCTGAAAATACCTCGCAAACGGTGAAAGAGAGTTCGGACAGAGTCAACAGAGTGCGATGGACCGGTTGGCAGCACGGTTGCGGCCGGTAACGGCCCTGAACGCTGTTTTAGCGAGCCGCTTCGCCGACCCGGTTTGGGGACCTCAAGAAAGAACGCCAGCCAACCAGGCCAAGCCGGCCGCTGTGGGCCGACCCTGAGGCAAAGTCCATTGGCGCAGCGCCGATCTGTGCCCTCCGCTCCGGGGTTGACCTTAGGTCATGCAAAGTGCGGCATGACCTCCGAGGCAAAGAGTTCGTGCGTCTCGAGGTCGTTGCGATAGTCGCTGTTGATCAGCAGCTGCACGCCAGCCTCCCGATATTGGCCGATCAGATCGATCGCCTCGGACACGGTGCCGACAAAACCTCGCAGTGGTCCGCGCGCCGCCAGCCGCTGACGCTTCGCCGCCACCGCGGCGTCGTTGCGTCCGAGCAGCCAGCTGTTGTTGTGGGTCGTTTCAATCGCCGTGTAGTCGCGCTGTGCCGCCTCGCAATGGCCGCGCAGTACCGCCAGCTTGTGCCTGACCATTTCCGGGTTGCCGCCGATATTGCAGGCATCGGCCAGACGAGCGACGGCGCGCAATGTAAGCTGCTCGCCGCCGCCGGCGATCATTACCGGCGGGCGCGGCTTCTGCACCGGCTTTGGCTCGAGGATCGCGTCCTCGACTTGAAAATACCTGCCGTGAAAGGTTGTTCGCGGCTGCGACCACAGCGCGAGGATCAGCCGGACGGCCTCCTCCATCTGCCGGATGCGCACCGCCGGACGCGCCGGAAATTCCCAGCCATACTGGCGGTACTCGGTCTCGAAATAGCCGGCGCCAATGCCCAGCGTCAGCCGGCCACGGCTGATCAGATCGACACCGGCGGCGATCTTGGCGAGATGTGCTGGATTGCGGTAGCCGACCGAGGTGGCGAGCGTGGCAAGACGGATGCGGCTGGTCACTGCGGCCAGCGCCGACAGGACCGACCAGCCTTCGATAAAGGGTTCGTCGGGCGCGCCGACGCCGCCGATCTGGATCAGGTGGTCCATCACCGAGAACCAGACAAAGCCGTGCTGCTCGGCCCATAGCGCCTTTGCCTTCACCGCCTCGAAGGCTTCGGCCGGCTCCGGACCGTACACCCATGACGGGTTGTGAATGCCGAATTTCATGAAACCACTCCCGTTCGACCAGGCTGAATGGGGCCTGATGATCGAGATCGACGCTGACCGATACGTAACGCCGGCGCGGGCCTAAACGCGGCGATCGCGACTACCCGAACAAGCCCCGGCGGGCCATTGACGACGGACCCGGTTTATCCGCGGCGCGGCCTGTCGCCGGCGGCGGGTGCTGGCGGCGGCGCTGACGCGCTGCGCGCCTGGCCGATCCGCGCCCGCTCACGGCGCAGCTCTTGGAGACGCTCGTGGATCGCCGCAAAATCGTCGGCGGCTCGCGGACGAGCGCGTTCGCAACGCAGTTCGTGGAGGCGAGCGCGGATCACCGCAAAATCATCAGCAGCTCGGGATCGGGTCACATTTCCTCTCCGGTTTCGGTCGTGTCGGGCTCTTGGGCCATTCGCTTGGCCAGGATCGCTCTATCCTTTATCCAGAACGTCGCAATCGTTTCTGTCGTAGATCGCCGGATGTCGGTGCGCAAGAAGGCGCCGCCGCGCCGTGCCAGACGAGCCGCAGCAAATCTAGCCTGATGTAATCCGGGCGGGTCGCCAGTTTCGATGCATTCGCAGAAAGCTGGGGATGCGCGCCCTCTGATCAATGCAGGTCGACGCGGATCACGTCGCCGAGGCTGTGGCCGCCGTGGCGGTCACCCGAACCCCCAACGCTGCGGCTTCTCTCGATCGGCTGGCAGTCGCAACGATCGATCAGCAAGCCCGCTCTGCCCCCGAATTCGGGGGTGTAGCGCACTGTTTCCAGCCGCCGGAACCGCCCCGCTCGCCCAGCTCTCCCGATCGCATCAGTATCGCCGCCGCCAGCCTCCCCACCACGCCGTCGGATATATCGGCCTCAGTGCCGCCCTTGCGAGAGCGCCTAATTCGGACTGCGGCGTCGCCGGCAGAAGCCGACCATCAGCATCCCAATCAATCCGGACGCCATCAACGCGGCCGTCGCCGGCTCGGGTACGGCGGCGACATCGATCAGATCGAGATTGGATACCCAGCGGCCATGGGCATAGGGCGTGTCACCCGGCAGGATCACGCGCGCCAGCCCGTCGGCCGGAAAATCTCCACCAGTGTCGGCATAAGGAACGAGATCGACCTCGTTGACCGCCGTCGATGCGCCAAATGCCGGGTCGAGTTCTGCCAGCGAAAACAACACTTCGTAGCCGTCGGTGCCGGCGGTCACGACATATTGGTTGAGGATGTCGGGATCGTTCGGATCGATCAAACCGAAGAACGGCGGGCCGGTATAGGTATCGCCGCTGACGGTCTCGGTGATCGGGCCGACATTTTGCGGGTCGGCGCCCTGGAATGTGTAGGCCCCGGGGTAGCTGACATTTCCGGCCAAACTCACGCTGCTCGACGGCGGCGCATTGATGACCTGTGGCAAAGCCGGCACGGACAGCAGCTGGAGGCTCGTGAGCCCGGTAATGTCGCGGCCGGCCGCACCCGGCAGTGTGAACACCAGCGAGGCGGTGTTGCCGGACAAAGTAACGAGATCGGGGGTTGAACTCCCGGTGAAACTGGGGTCGATCTCGCCGAGGGAGATCAGAGATTGGCCACCGCTGCTGTTCGTAGCGAGCACATAATAGCGCAGAATCGCGTTCTTGCCGTTGTAGCCGGTCGGCGTCGAGGTGGTGATCGCGCCATAGATCGGCGAGGTCGGGCTCGATGCTTTGGCGCCTCCCAGCACTCCCCACAGCGAATAACCAGTCGCATTCCCGACCGTGACGAGGCCACCATAGGCCGTCGATGGCGTCGTCGAAAAATCGATCGTCCCGGCATTGCCGGTCGCCCCGGAAAGCGAGACGATCGCATCAGCCATCGTCGCTGCCGGCGCCCACAGCATTCCGCTCACCAGCGCCGCGGTGAGCACGCCAGCGCGTCTTCGTCGATCAACCTGCATCGTTCCCCCGCCTCATCGAGTTCGCTATATTCAGAAAAACATATCCAGGGCGCAAGTGGCCCCATTGCGGTCGCAGCCGAGCAGCGCGTTTGACCCCACCCAAACCGATCGTCGTTATATACAGTAAGATATTTCGATGCTACGCTGCGCTCGCACAGCCAGCCTGGAGAAGCGCATGTCATCCGTTGCCAGCAAGGAAGCGTTCAAGGTCGTCGGCACCCGGCCGATCCGGCCGGATGGGGTGGACAAGGTTACCGGCCGGGCCAGCTTCGGCGCCGACCTGTCACTGCCGGGCATGCTGTGGGCCAAGATCAAGCGCAGCCCGCATGCCCATGCCCGCATCATTCGCATCGACGGCAGCAAAGCCCTGGCGTTGCCAGGGGTGCGCACCGTCGTCACCGCGGCAGATTTTCCCGAAATCCGGGCAGAAGAGGCCTTTGTCGGTGAAGGCCCGATGAACTTCCGCGATCTGTCGCGCAATGTCATGGCGCGCGACAAGGTGCTGTATGAGGGTCACGCCGTTGCGGCAGTCGCGGCGATCTCGCCAATCGTCGCGGCGGAAGCGGTCGAGCTGATCGAAGTCGACTATGAGGTATTGCCGCACGTCATCGATGTCGAGGCGGCGATGAAGCCCGGTGCGCCGCTGCTGCACGACGATCTTTTCACGCAGGGGGTCGAGCCCAAGCCCGAGCATCCGTCCAACATCGCCAAACGGGTGGCGTTTTCAAAGGGCGATGCCGAGGCCGGCTTCCGCCAGGCAGATGTCATCGTCTCCCGCCGCTATACGACGCAACCGGTGCACCAGGCTTATATCGAGCCTCACGCTTGCGTCGTCTCGGCCGCCGCTGACGGGCAGGTCCAGATCTGGGCGTCGAGCCAGGGCCAGTTCATGATCCGCGCCTATTGCGCCAAGCTGCTCGGCCTCGACATCGCCAGCATCCGGGTGATGCCGGCGGAGATCGGCGGCGGGTTCGGCGGCAAGACGTTGATCTACCTCGAGCCGGTGGCGCTGGCGCTGTCGAAGAAAACCGGGCGGCCGATCAAGATCGTGATGACCCGCGAAGAGGTGTTCCGGGCCACCGGTCCGACCTCGGGCGGGGTCATCGAGGTCAAGCTCGGGGCCAAGCGCGACGGCACGATCGTCGCTGCCGACCTGCTGCTCAAATATCAGGCCGGCGCTTTTCCGGGCTCGCCGGTGCAGCCGGGCTGCATGTGTGCCTTTGCGATGTACGACCTGCCAAACGTCAATATCGTCGGCTACGACGTCGTCTCGAACCGGCCGAAAGTGGCAGCCTACCGCGCTCCGGGCGCACCGATCTCATCGTTCGGCGTCGAAAGCTGCATCGACGAACTTGCCCGCGAACTCGGCATCGACCCGCTGGTCTTGCGTGAAAAGAACGCGGCAAGAGACGGCACCAAGGCCGTGCACGGCCCGACCTGGACCAATATCGGGTACCTCGACACCCTGGCGGCCGCAAAGAACCACCCGAATTACCAGATTCCGCTCGGCCCCAATCAGGGACGCGGCATCGCCTGCGGCTTCTGGTTCAATGTCGGCGGCGAATCGAGTGCTGCGGTGCACGTCAACGAGGACGGCTCGATCAGCGTCGCCTCGGGCAGCCCCGATATCGGCGGCTCGCGCGCCTCGATGGCGATGATGGCGGCCGAGACCCTCGGCATCCCGATCGAACGCGTCAAGCCGATCGTCGCCGACACCGCCTCGATCGGCTTTACCCATGTGACCGGCGGCAGCCGCGTGACCTTTGCCACCGGCATGGCAACCGTGCAGGCGGCGGAAAAGGTCATCGACCAGCTCAAGCGCCGCGCCGCGATGATCTGGGACATCAGCCCTGAGGCGGTCGATTGGAAGGACGGCTGCGCGGTGCCGGCGGGCGCCAATGCCGGCAGCTTCGACCCGCTGCCATTGGCCGAGATCGCGATCAAGGCGGCGCGCACCGGCGGCCCGATCGGGGCTGAAGTACAACTGAACGCGCAGGGTGCCGGACCTGCCTTTGCCACCCATGTCTGCGATGTCGAGGTCGATCCTGAAACCGGCCACGTCACCGTGCTGCGCTACACCGCGACGCAGGACGTCGGTCGCGCGATCCACCCGTCCTATGTCGAAGGCCAGATCCAGGGCGGCGTCACCCAGGGCATCGGCTGGGCGCTGAACGAGGAATACATCTACGACAAGCAGGGACGGATGGATAACCCGGGCTTTCTCGATTACCGCGTGCCGGTCGCCTCCGACATGCCGATGATCGACGCTGTCATCGTCGAGGTGCCGAACCCGCGCCATCCGTTTGGCGTGCGTGGCGTCGGCGAGGTCCCGATCGTGCCGCCGATGGCGGCGGTGGCCAACGCCATCCATGCGGCAACCGGCGCCAGGCTGCGCGACCTGCCGATGGCCCCACCCAAGCTGCTCGCTGCCCTCGACCGCGACGAACCACAACGGCTCGCCGCCGAGTAGCGGGTTAGGTAACGCAGCGAAAGGAGAACATTGGTGACACAGCACCCATTGTCCTGTGCGGTCGTCGTCGCGGCCTTGCTCGGTCTAACGGGCACGGCCTTCGCCACTCCCACCCCGTTGCCGAGCAATCGCGACGTCTATATCCAGGTCTCCAACGCGGACGGCGCGCGATTTGGCTCGGGGTCCGACGACGAATACTACATCAA